>JAAFAL010000143.1 GCA_018222345.1 bacterium | reverse complement strand
CGCTGGATCTCATAGGCCCGCTCGAAGCCGCCCACGACCCGCCGCTTGAGGTACAGCTCCGGCGCGATGCGCAGGAAATAATCACGATCCATGACGTTGTAATGGGTCACGAAGGGCTTGGCCGCAGCGCCACCGGCCAACGGGTGCATCATCGGCGTTTCGACCTCCATGAAGCCAAGGGTGTCCATGAATTGTCGAATAAATTGAATAACTTGTGTGCGTTTTCTAAATACGTTTCTAACGTCTGGGTTCATCACCAGATCAACATATCGCTGGCGGTAACGCTTTTCGGTGTCGGTCAGCCCCGCCCACTTCTCGGGCAGCGGGCGCAAGCTCTTGGTGAGCAGCCGAATCTCGTCAGCCCATACCGACAATTCACCCGCTTTGGTGATAAACACCTTGCCGGTGACAGCGATTTGGTCGCCGACATCCCAACCCTTGAACGCCGCATAAGCGTCTTCGCCCAGCTCGTTTTTGCGCACGAAAAGCTGAATCCGGCCGGTGCCATCCTGCAGGTCGGCAAAACTGGCTTTGCCCATCACGCGCCGGCTCATCAGCCGGCCGGCCATCGCTACCCGCGGCTCGGACTCGGCCAGTGATTCGGCGCTGCGCTTGCCATACATTGCGTGAACTTGCTCGGCCACGGAGTCGCGGCGGAAGTCGTTGGGGAACGCGGTGCCGCCCGCAGCCTGGGTTGCCTCGCGCAGCTCGGCGAGCTTACGCCTGCGCTCGGCAACTAGCTTACTTTCGTCGGGCTTGTTCTGGTCTTGTTCGGGTGTTTGATCTTGGTGTTCAGTCATGTCGTCATTTCTTTATCGTGTGTCGTTCCTGCGAAAGCAGGAACCTAGCCGCCGCGTCGTGGCAGTCCCAAACGGCCAGATTCCTGCTTTCGCAGGAATGACGAATGAGTCCTATAAACCTTGTTTCAGCGACGCCTCAATAAACTGATCGAGGTCGCCATCGAGTACGGCTTGCGTATTTCCAACTTCAATACTGGTACGCAAGTCCTTGATTCTACTTTGATCCAGTACGTATGAGCGGATCTGGCTGCCCCAGCCAATATCGGCCTTGGCGTCTTCGGTGGCCTGCGCAGCCGCGCGGCGCTCGGCCATTTCACGCTCGTACAGCTTGGCCTTGAGCTGCTTCATGCAGCGGTCCTTGTTCTGGTGCTGCGAGCGCTCGCTTTGGCATTGCACCACCACTCCAGTAGGCTCGTGCGTGATGCGCACGGCCGACTCGGTGCGGTTTACGTGCTGGCCGCCGGCGCCGCTGGCGCGATAG
Source organism: bacterium (assembly GCA_018222345.1). Lineage (GTDB taxonomy): Bacteria > Pseudomonadota > Gammaproteobacteria > Nevskiales > OUC007 > JAAFAL01. The sequence goes on along the minus strand of JAAFAL010000143.1, from coordinate 5,798 downwards.
ACATCCACGCGCAGATCAGCCGGGTTGATCTCGATCTCAACAGAGTCGTCGATTTCGGCGGTGGCATAAACCGACGCAAATGACGTGTGCCGGCGCGCGCCTGAATCAAACGGCGACTTGCGCACCAGGCGGTGCACGCCAGTCTCGGTGCGTAGCCAGCCATAGGCATAGTCACCCTCGACACGCACAGTCGCGCTCTTGATGCCCGCGACCTCGCCCGCCGAGCATTCCAGCAGCTCGGCCTTGAAATCTTTCGACTCCGCCCAGCGCAAATACATACGCAGCAGCATTTCGGCCCAATCCTGCGCCTCGGTGCCGCCGGAGCCCGCCTGGATGTCGATAAAGGCACTGGATTCGTCCAGCTCGCCGGAAAACATGCGTTGGAATTCCAACGCTTCGGCCGATTTGCGAAAGCGTGCGACATCGTTGGCAATTTGCTTGACCACCGCCTCGTCGTCTTCCATCGCTGCCATTTCGAGCAGTTCGGCCGCGTCGCTCAAGCCGGCCTCGGCGCGCATCAATGGCTCGATGGTTTTTTCCAGCCGCGCCTTCTCCTTGCCAAGCTCCTGTGCGCGGTCGGGGTTGTTCCAAACGTCGGGTTCGGCCAGTTCGGCATCAACCTCGTTCAGGCGATCGCGCTTTTCAGCTAAGTCAAAGATAGCCCCGCAGCGCGTCGAATCGCGCTTGCAGAGCCTTAATCTCCTGTTGAATGGCGTTAGTTTCCATGCGGCGCTTTGCGGCTGGGCGTGATCGTGTGGGGCGGCGATGTTACACGCGGCGCCCGCCCCTCGCCATCACTGCGTAAGCCGCTTGCGGCAGTGCTGCTGGCAGGATGCCGCATGCGGGCATTACGATACGGGTATCAATGCGTTATGATCCGCAAACAATCAGAGGCTGCTCATTGCATAACGCCATGCGCAGCCCGAAAATGCTGTCAAATGAACCTGCCTGTCGGCCTTAGGGGGAGATGAAGATGATGAAACGTTTGGTCCTGATCGGACTTGGTGCGGCTGCGGCCGCGACGGCGCTGCCTGCAACTGCGCAGGATGGCCCCGACAATCGTTTGTACATCGCGCCAACCGTGCAATACGTCTCGGCCGACTCCGACCGCCTGGTCGATGACGGCATTGGTTTCACCATGAGCGTGGGTAAGCCCATTACCTCAGGCCTCAACTTCGAGTTGATCGGCATGATGACCGAACTGGACTCGCAGATCGGTGGCACCACCGCCGAAATCAACGGCCTTGGTGCGCAGCTGTTGCTGTTTCCCAGTCGCGGGTCCAGCGGCACCTACGGCCTCATGGCGGTGATGCAAGGCTTCACCGACGACCACCCCGCCACTGGCAACCCCAACGGGCTGGCCAGTTACGAGGGCACCATTTTTGATGTGGGTGTCGGCACACTGCTCAGCTTGGGCAACGCCCCGCTGATCGGCGACGTTTACGCTCGCATGGAAGCGCGCTATCGCTTCGACTCGCATGACCGCCGCGAGGCGGGTGCTGGCGGCACCGAGGGTTTCTACGAGGGCGTGCTGGGCTTTGGCCTGCACATCCCACTTGGCCCATCGCCTGCTGAACTGGCCGCCGAGAAAGAAGCCGAAGAAGTTGCGTTGGTCGAGGCGATCTCCGACAGCGACAACGACGGCGTTGCCGATACCGACGACCAATGCCCCGGCACACCGTCCGGCGCCGTGGTTGACAGCCGTGGTTGCGAGCGCGACAGCGATGGCGACGGCGTCAAGGACAGCATCGACGAGTGCCCGAACACGCCTGCTGGCCGTGAAGTCAACGCCAAGGGTTGCCCGCTAGACACTGACGGTGACGGCGTACTGAACAGCGCTGACCAATGCCCGAACACGCCGGAAGGCCTGGAAGTGCTGGCCAATGGTTGCGCCATCTCCGGCGACTGCCGCATTCCCAAGCCGGGCGAAGAAGTTGATGAAAACGGCTGTGCCGTCGTCACCACCGTCATCCTGCGCGGTGTCACCTTCGAGTTCGACAAGGCCCGCTTGACGGCGAACGCTAAGGTCATTCTTGACCAGGTTGCCGACGCCCTGCTGTCAGTCAGCCAGATCGACATCGAACTGGGTGGTCACACCGACAGCCAAGGCCCGCAGAGCTACAACCAAGCACTGTCGAAGCGCCGTGCTGAATCGGTCATGAAGTACCTGGCGTCGCGTGGCGTCGCTGAGTCCAGCATGACCGCCAAGGGCTACGGCGAATCGAAGCCGATTGCTGACAACAGCACCTTGGACGGCCGCGAGCTGAACCGCCGCGTCGAGCTCAAGATTCTGGGCGAAAGCGCGGGTGACGAGCACGCTGGCAAAGGCGCTGGTGACGAGCATGCTGGCGAAGGCGCTGGTGATGAGCACGCTGGCGAAGGCGCTGGTGATGAGCATGCCGGCGAAGGCGCCGAGCATGCTGGTGAGGGTGCTGAAGAGCACGCTGGCGACAGCGCCGAATAAGCCTCAGGCTTGATATGACCCCGCTGCTCGATTCGGGCAGCGGGGTTTTTTTGTGCCTCGGCCATGCGGGAGTCGCCGCGGCCGGCTTGCTAAACTGGCGCCATGTCAGACATCCCTGCCCCGCTGCTGAATGCTATACGCGCCGACGCGCCGCAGGTCGTCCGTATCGTTGGTAATAGCCCGCTGGCCGAGCAGCTACGCGCGCACCTGCGAGACGAGGCGCCGCCCGAGGCAAAGCAACTGGATCTGGCCATTTTGGTGCTGGACAGCACACATGGCCAAGCCGACCCGGAGGAATCTGACATCGCCATGACGCGCGACGTGCTCGCCACCCGCTGCCTGGCATGGGTAATTGACGCAAGCTCCTGGCCCGACGATGAACTTCGGGCGCTAGGGTTCACACCCGTTGCAGATGCGCTGTGGGGTTACAACATCGCCGACTATAAACCGGTGCCCGATTGGCTAAACCCGCGCCACTGGGCGAATCCGGAGTTGTGGGACAAGCACCGCTGGTAACCCTTCGACTGCCGACTTGGCCAAGCTGTCAGGGAACGAAGCCACGAATCTGGCAATCTAAGCCGTACGTGAACCATCGCCGGAGGCCAACATGGCCCGCCAAACCCTTTTATGGTGCGCCGCAGTAGCCGCCTTGCTATTCAGCGGTCAAAGCTTGGCGCAAGCCAGTTTTGACGACTTGGCCGCTGCGGTTGATGAACAAGCCGTTCAAGACCAAAGCGCAGCAAAACCGCGCCGGGCTGCATCCCGCAACGCCGCACCAACTCGGCCATTGCTGCACAGTTATGGCTCAACCCCGCGCGTGTCGGTCAATATCGGTGTGCCGATAGGCCGGCATGCGTTTGCCAGCTATTCGCCGGCCTTTGGCGATTACAAGCGTGGGCATCTGGGGTTTCGTGGCCATTTCCGCGATCGCCGGGGCTTTTACCGCGGCGGGCGCTATTGCCCACCTAGCTACTATGGGCGCCGCGGGCGCTGGTAGTCCCGCGCCGCCGATCAGCAACGGCAACTTGGCACCGAACATGCATTGCTAGGCGTGTCAGTCACACACTGACTTGTCTCCTCCGCACTTGAACGGCAGCCCACGGGTTGCCGTTTTTTTATGCGCCGGCTTCAAGCACCTGAATCGGCGATAAACTGCCGTACAAGCGCGTTGAACTCCGGCGCCGCATCGACGGGCGTGGCGTGGCGGCTGCCGGCCATCCAGTGCAGGCGGCAATTCGGCAGCGCCGCAGCAAAGCGCTCGGTATCGGCCGGCGGAAAGTAGTCGTGTTCGGCGCCGACAAGTAAAACAGGCATTGTCAGCTCACTTAAACGCGTGACCACACTCCAACTGGCCAGGGCGCGCAGGCTTTGCAGATAGACCCAACGGGGCAACGCACCGTAGCGCGTGGTCATGCGTTGGCGCAGGTCGCCTTGATGCGGGTGTGGAAACAGGCGCTCGGAAATCATGCTGGCCAGCGGCCGCACACCAACTGCGGCAACAACGGCCACACGCATCATCGCTTGACGAAACCGGTGGGCGGTATTGAGGCGGAAACTCGGCAAGCTGTTGCTGATGACAAGCCGCTCGATGCGCTGCGGCGCGGTCAAGGCCAACGATTGTGCGATTGCACCGCCCATGCTGTGCCCGACGACGATGCAGCGTTCGATACTAAGCTCATCCAGCAAGGCCAGCATGTCTTGCGCCTGCGCCGCGATACCCCACGGCCGCCGCGCGCGGCTGTTGCCGTGGCCGCGCAAATCCGGGCTGATCAGGCGGTGTGCGCCGGCAAATGCCGGCCATTGATATTCCCAATCTTGCCCACTCGCCCCAAGGCCATGGATGAACAGGATTGGCAAGCCGACAGCGTCGCTGGCACCACTATCACGCACATGCATGGCGTGGCCGCCACGCAGGCGCAACATCATTTCGCGCATGGCGCTACAAACGCGACCCTGCGGTGGCAACCGCCTGCCCCAGCGTGGCGTCAGCCGCCGGCAAGCACAGGCAGTGGGCATAGGTGCCTCGCGTGTCACCCCGTTCGATGGCCGTCACCCACGGGTTGTTATCGAGGGGCGTTTGCCCGCTTGGTAGCACCTGGCCAAGCATTGCGCTCAAGTCGAACTGCGCGGCATTCTGAATGGCCAAGATAAAGCGCCCCAAAAACCCGAAATTGAGATCGCGCGGCGGTGTCATGTAACGCACCTTCGCGGCGTCGGGGTCGAGCCCCGCGCGTGTCGCAGCCGAACGCACGGAGTCGCCAAAACCGCCCAATTGATCGACCAAACCGTTGTCCAGCGCATCCAGGCCGCTCCAAACACGGCCCTGGCCAATGTCATCCACGGCGGCCACGTCCATGTTGCGGCCGTCTGCAACATGCTCGAGGAACAGCTCGTAGTCATGCTTGATGATGAGATTGATGGCGGTATCCAGCGGCTCGGCCAACGGGCGGTCGGCGCGGAAGGCACCTGCCAGCGGCGTGGTGCCTACGCCGTCGGTGGTCACGCCGATCTTGTCCAAGGTGTTCTCGAAAGTCGGGAACAGGCCGAACACGCCAATCGAACCAGTAATAGTTGTGTCGTGGGCAAAAATCTCGTCGGCTGGCGCGGATATCCAGTAGCCACCGGAGGCCGCCAAGGTGCTCATCGACACCACAACCGGCTTGCCGGCCTGCTTGACCCGCACCACGGCGCGGCGCATTTGCTCGGAGGCATAAATGCCGCCGCCGGGGCTGTTGACCCGCAGCACCAGCGCCTTGATGTCGTCGTTCTCGGCAACTTCATCAAGCAGCTCGACCACTGTGTCGGCGCCAGCGTAGCCCTCGGCGCTTTCGCCCTGCGCAATCGTGCCCTGCACTGTCACCACGCCCACATTGCCGTCGCGCTTGCCCAGCGGGCGCTGGCTGCGCAGGTACCGGCGGAAGTCGATCTGGCGGAAGCTGTAGTCGTCATCGTCCATGCCGACGACAGCGGCGATCTTTTCGCGCACGGCCTCCAGCGGCAGCAGTTCGTCAACCAATTTGGCTTGCGTGGCCACAACGGCAGCGTCGCCGGCAGCACCTTGCAGGCGCGGTACGAAGTTCTCGACATATTCGACTAGCGCCGACTGCTCCAACTGCCGGCCGGCAGCCACATCCTGGGTGTAGCCGTCCCACAGGGTGGTCAGCCAGTCCAGGTTGGCTTCGCGGGCCTCGGGCGACATGTCGCTACGGGCGAAGGGCTCGACGGCAGTTTTGTAGTCGCCGGCCTGGAAGATGTGCATGGTCACGCCCAGCTTCTCAAGCAGGCCGGGAAAGTAGCGGTTATAGACCGAGTAGCCCTCGAGCAGGATCAGGCC
>JAAFAL010000142.1 GCA_018222345.1 bacterium | reverse complement strand
AAGCGCCAGATGTGTACAAGAGAAAGCACTGATGGTGCGAGCGTGGCAGGGCTCACAGCTAAATGCAGCACCGGCACCGCTGGCGAAAATCAGTGGCATCACGGCCACAACCAGCGCCACGGTAGTCATCAAGATCGGCCGCAGACGGATCGAGCACGCCTTTTCGATCGCCTCGCGCTTGGCCAGGCCATCGCGGGTTTGCAACTGGTTGGCGAATTCCACGATGAGGATGCCGTGCTTGGAGATCACGCCGATCAGCGTGACCAAACCCACTTGGCTATAAATATTCAGCGAGGTCAGGCCCAGGCTGATGAAAATCAGCGCGCCACAAATCGACATCGGCACCGTCACTAACATGATCAGCGGATCGACAAAGCTTTCGAACTGCGCAGCCAGCACCAGATAAATAATGATGAGCGCGAAGAAGAAGGTCAGAATCAGCGCCGAGCCCTCGCTGACGAAGCTGCGCGACTCACCGGCGTAATCCACCTGGTAGTCCGGCGGCAGAATCTCGTCGGCCTTGGTTTGCAGCATCTCCAGAATCTGGCCCATGCTCACGCCGGGCCGGGGCACGCCCTGAATGGTGGCAGCGTTCAATTGCTGGAAGCGCTTGAGTTGCCGTGGCACGGTTTCGGTTTCCAACGACACGATCGTCGATAGCGGCACCATCTCACCGCTGCCAGTGCGAATTTGATACTGCTGCAACTGCTCGGGGTTCAGCCGATCCGCCCGCGCCACCTGAGGGATGACCTTGTAGCTGCGGCCCTGGATGGAAAAGCGGTTGACGAAGCCGCCAGACATCATCGCCGCCAAGTTGCTGCCAATGTCCTGCATGCTCAGGCCCAGCGCTGCGGCCTTGTCGCGGTCGATGTTGATGCGCACCTGCGGCTTGTCGATACGCAAGTCCGATTCGGCAAAAATGAATAGGCCCGATTCCAGCGCCGCGCCCAGCAATTCATTGGTGACGTCGAACAACGCCTCGGTGCTGCCGGTGGTGCCCACGACGAATTGCACAGGCAAACCCGCGCCGCCTGTCGGCAAGGCCGGCGGTACGAACGAAGCCGTGTTCAGGCCGGCAATTTTTGCCAGGCCGGCGTCAATGTCGTTCTTGATCGCTTTGGAGCCACGCGTGCGCTCACTCCACGGCGCGAATACCATGCCCGAGATCGACTGGTTAGGTGCTGGGCCGGTAAAGCCCAAACCATTGAGCAGGAAGTGGTTTTCGACCTCGTCAATGCTTTTTGCCAGTTCGATCTGCTCCTGGTTCCAGAACACGGTCTGGTCCAACGTCGCGTGCGGCGCACCGGTGGCCAGCATGATGACTATGCCCTGGTCTTCTTCCGGCGCCAGTTCCGACATCGACGACGCGAACAGGAAGTAGCAACTCGCCAGTACCACAGCGCCAAAAACAACAATCACCGGCACGGTATCCAGCGCACCGTGCAGCTTGCGCTCGTACCAGCCTTCCAGTTTGCCGAATTGGCGGTCCAGCCAGTCGGCCAGCTTGCCGCCGGATTCGTCGCGCGGCTTGAGTAGCTTGCTACTCATCATCGGCGACAAGGTCAGCGCGACGATGCCGGATATCAGCACCGCGCCGGCCAGGGTGAACGCAAACTCGGAGAACAACGTGCCGGTCAGGCCACCTAAAAAGCCGATGGGCGCATACACCGCAACCAAGGTAATGGTCATGGCTACCACTGGCCCGGCCAGCTCGGACGCACCCTTGAGCGCGGCATCGCGGGGGGCCATGCCGTCCTCAATATGCCGGTGGATGTTCTCCACCACGATGATGGCGTCATCGACGACCAAGCCGATGGCCAGCACCAGCGCCAGCAAGGTCAGCAGGTTCAGCGAATAACCCAGTGCGAGCATCACGAAGCCCGCGCCCAGCAGGCTCAACGGTACGGCCACCGCGGGAATCAGCACGCTACGTACGCTGCCCAGGAACAGGAAGATGACGACCACAACGATGATCAGCGCCTCGATCAGCGTGTTGCGCACCTCGGCAATGGCGTCGTTGACGTATTCCGTGGCGTCGTAGGGAATCGCCGCATCCAGGCCTTCCGGGAACTCGGCGACGATCTTGGGGAATTCGTCGCGCACGCGGCTGATCACATCGAGGATGTTGGCGCCGGGGGCCACTTCAATGCCGATGAAGGTGGCGTTCTGGCCGTTAAAGGCAACGTCGGTGTCGTAGCTTTCGGCACCCAACTCGACTGTCGCGACATCGCCCAGCCGCACCAAGGTATCGCCTTCATCGCGGATGACCAGTTGGCGGAATTCTTCGGCCGACTGCAAATCGGTGTTGGCCTTGAGGTCTATGCCAATGAAACTGCCTTTGGTTTGGCCAACCGCCGACAGGAAGTTGTTGGCGGCCAACTCAGCGTAAATGTCGGCCGGCTGCACGCCCAGCCCGGCCATGCGCTCGGGTTGCAACCAAATGCGCATGGCATAGGTGCGGGCGCCGATGATCTCGGCGGTTTGCACGCCAGCCAGGCTTTGCAGGCGGGGCTGCACCACACGCGTCAGGTAGTCGGTGATCTGGTTGTTTTCCAGCACGTCACTGAAAAAGCTCATGTACATCGCCGCCGTGGTCTCGCCCACCGACAAGTCGATGGTCGGGTCTTCACTGCCCTCGGGCAGTTCGGCGCGCACACGGTTGACCTTGGAGGTGATCTGCGTGAGCGCCTCGTAAGCGTCGTAGTTCAGCCGCAAGTGGGCCTGGATGGTGGACACACCCGGTTGCGAGAAACTCTGGATGTAGTCAATGCCGTCGGCACTGGCAATCTGGCGCTCCAGCGGCGTGGTGATAAAACCCTCGACCAGCTCCGCGTCGGCACCCACATAGACCGTGGTCACACTGACAACAGCGTTTTCGGCCTGCGGATATTCCTGCACATTGAGCGACTGGAAACTGCGCAGGCCGATCAGCGCAATCAGCACGCTGACCACGGTGGCCAGCACGGGGCGCTTGATGAAAATGTCGGTAAAAGCCATGGGGGTGTCCTTAATGGCTCGCCAGAACTGTCATTCCCGCGCAGGCGGGAATCCAGTGATCTGGACGTGGCAACTGGACTCCCGCCTCCGCGGGAGTGACATGCGCAAGATTCTGTTGGTTGCGGAAAATCACTTGTTCTCAAGCTCAGGCTGTTGCTCAGCGGCCGGCAAGCGGCTGTTATCAATCACGATGCGGCTACCGTTACGCAGCTTGAGTTGGCCACTGGTGACCACCTGCTCGCCGGGCTCCAGCCCATCGAGCACCGCAACCTGGTCGCCGCGGCGTGGGCCGGTTTTCACAAAGCTGCGTTTCACCGTCGGCTTCGCCTCGTCGCTCTCGGCTGGCACCACAATGAACACCGAATCGCCATACGGGTTGTAGGTGATGGCTGAATTTGGCAGCGTCAAATAGTCATCGCTGCCCGGCAGTTGCACGGCCACGCGGGCGAACATGCCAGGGCGCAAGATGCGCTCCGGGTTGGCCAAACTGGCTTCGACCTGCACATTGCGCGTCGCCGCATTCACGCTGGGTTCGATGGCCGTAATCTCGCCGACAAAGCCTTGGTCGGCGTAGGCATCAACGCGCACAGTAACCGGCAAGCCAAGCGCCAACTTCGACAATTGCTGCTCCGGCACCGAAAACCGCAGGCGCAGCGGGTCGATTTGCTGCAGGCTCACCACGGCCTGGCCGGCGTTCACGAACGTGCCCAGATCAACCTTGCGAATGCCCACAGTGCCGGCAAACGGCGCCTTGATGGTTTTCTTCTGGATCACCGCCTGCTGGTTGGTGATCGATGCCAGCACTTGCTTGTACTGGCTTTGCGCGGTGTCGAAATCGGCCTGCGATGTTGTCCGGCGCTTGAGCAAGGCCTGCTGGCGATCCAATTCAGACCTGGCCAGATCGCGCTGCGCACGTAACACGTCGAGTTGTGCGCGGTCGGTGGCTGTGTCGAGTTGCACCAGCACCGCGCCCGCCTCGACGCGCTGGCCGGAAGTGAACGGAATCTGCTCGATCTTCCCGGCCACTTCGGGCGCCACGTCGATGCCATTGGCCGCAAACAAGGTGCCTACAGCGGCGATGGTGGGCTGCCACTGCGCCGGCTCGGCGCTGGCCGTGGACACGGTGGCGGGCGGCGGCTCCATGTTGTCAAAAAACTTTGTCATTTGGGTATTGACGAAAGCCTTGAAGCCGAAGATGCCGCCGAACACGAGGCCCAGCAGCGCCAGCACGATAATCATGCGCTTGGTCATGGGGAATTCCTTGGGGAATCAGAATTTTTTTGGGGTTGCGCCGGGGCCTTGCCGGTCATGGCGGCGTTGAGCCGCTGCCAATCACCGTCCTGCACGGTGCCGGCGGCGAGTTCCAGGTCGATCATCGCGGTGAGATAGTTGTAGCGCGCCGCATTGACATCGCGGCGGGCGCGTAGCGCGGCTTGTTCGGCGTCGAGCACATCAACCAGCGTGCGCGTGCCAACCTCGTAGCCATCGCGCACGGCCTCCAGCGCGGCCTCGCTGGAGGTCACAACTTTGCTCAGCGCAGCAATGCGGCGGTCGGCGGTGCGCACGGCGCGGAAATTGGCGCGTACTTCGGTGGCCGCTTGAATGCGAGCACGCTCCAGTTCTGCTGCGCGCTGTTCCAGGCGCGACACGGCTGCAGCTTTCTGCGCACGCAAGGTGCCGCCGGCGTAAATCGGCACGTTCACTTCCAGGCCGATGGTGGCCTGTGTGGCGTCCTGGCCGATGCGCGAATCACTGCTGTCCTGGTTGCCATAGCTGGCCGTCAGGTCAACTTCGGGCATCAGGCCGGACTCGGCCTGGCGCACGTCCTGCTCGGCGATGCGGTATTGCAAGGTGGCGGCCACCACCGGCGAGTTGCGCGTCATCGCCTGGTCGATCCATGCACCGACATTGTCGTACTTCATGCGCACGTCGCTGTGCTGGCCTTGTAGTGGCTGCAATTCCAGCGCCTGTATGCCAACAATTTCGGACAGCAGGTCTTGCGCATTAATCAGCGCCAATTCGGCCTCGATGGCCGATGCTTCGGCCACATCGGCGCGCGCTTGCGCCTCGCGCAGGCCGGTGACGGCAATCTGACCCACATCAAAGCGATCCTGCACTTGCTCCAGGTTACGGGCGACGGCTGCTTGTTCGGCCTTGGCTGTCGCCAACGCGTCTTGCGCGGCCAGCACGTTGAAATAGGCAGTTGTGAGCCGGCCAACCAATTCCTGCCGCGTGCGGCGCAGCTTGACGCGGGCTGCCAGGTTCTCAATACGGCCGCGCTCAAGGCGCGACAGCAAGTCCCAGCGGAACAAGGGCTGGCGTAGGTTCACGCCATAGTTGTAGCTGTTGTAAGTCTCTTCGAACGACGAGAAAAACTGCGACTCGATTTCGCTGTCAACGCGCTGCGCGCCGGCGCTGGCATTGATTTGCGGCAGTACCGAGCCGCGGCGAATCTTGAACTGCTGGGAGCCAGCCTCGGCCTCGGACAATGCGGCCCGGTAAGTCGGGTCGTTCTCCAAAGCCAGGTCGAACAGGTCTTCGGGCAGTTGCACGGCCTGCGCGGCATTGGCCACAGCAAGCAACAGCGCGGCGCTGAACACGCGCCAGTCAGCGAGCATTTTTGGCATGGGGGCCAGGCTCCAGATCGGTCAAGGTGGGCGCGCCGGCAGGGGGCGCGTAATCGGTAAATACTTCGGCGTGCAAGCGGTCGCGCATGGCAATACGCCAGCTTTCATCCAGAGGATCGACAACCGGCTGCCAATCCAGCGCATTCAAAAACAAGGTGTAGTTGCGGGCCAGCAAGCCGTATGGCGCGCTGATGTCGTGGAATTCGAGCAGGCCACCGGCGTGCACCAAGGTGTGCATGCCCATGGACATGGTCCACAAGCCGAGCGCCACGTCTTCGCGGCGGTGCGTGCGCAAGGTCACATCGCCGGCTGCAACGGCTTCGTCAACAATCGCTTCGACCGCAGCACCGCAAGGCGCGCCAGTCTCCAACAAGGCGGTGCGGCGTGACTCGCTCGCCCGTGACCAAACATCCTCGGCGGTGGCCAATTGCTCCAGGCGAAAGTGCACCGGATGGTTGGCCACAAACAGCAAGTCGGAATAGCCAATCGCCATCATCTTCTGCCGGCTGGGTGCGTTCCAGGCTGCCACGCGCTGCATCATCTCCGACCGCGTGCGGTTGCCAACGGCCGTCATCGCCATCAGCAGGTCCTCCTTGCAATCGAAGTGCTTGTACAGCGTGCCCGTGGCGTACTCGGCATGCCGCGCCAGATCGGCCATCGACATACCCATGAAGCCGACTTCGGCCGCCAAATCCAGCGCAGCATGCACAAGGCACTGCTCGCGCTGGGCAAACTCGCGTTGGCGGCGTTCGGCGGCTGTCATGACAATTGAGTAATTAAATTCACGGCGTGAACTATATTCACAATTTGAACGAAACACAACTCGGAGCCGGTTTTGTTACCGCACCCCTGCTCACTTCTATAAAGGGGGGGCTGTCATTGCGAGGCCCGAAGGGCCGCGGCAATCTCATTGGGCGGCGGCTTCGGTGACGAGATTGCCGCGCGCCTTCGGCGCTCGCAATGACAGCCAATTTGGGAACAACCCCCTTGAGTCAAGGGGGTGGCCGGCGCAGCCGGCCGGGGGATGTGGAGGCAATACCATTTGATCTGCACAGCAGATCAGTGAGGCCCCTGCGGCCGAACGTTGCGAGGCTCGAAGGGCCGCGGCAATCCTCGCGGGCAAGCCGCTCGGGGCTTTGCCGTGCAAAGCCTTACCGGTTTTGCTCCCACACCCCTGCCCGCTGCGCTCGCCGGTCCGGCCCGTCCACTGCGTCTGTCTCTTAGCCACATCT
>JAAFAL010000141.1 GCA_018222345.1 bacterium | reverse complement strand
GTTCTGGTTCTGGTTCTGGTTCTGGTTCTGGTTCTGGTTCTGGTTCTGGTTCTGGTTCTGGCGGTTCGGTGGGTTCGTCCGGTGTGACTGAATTTGCGTCGGCCTGGGCCGTTGCCACCTCGGTTTGCGCTGCAGGCTCCGGCTCTGAAACATCAGCTTGTTCGGTTGCTCGCGGCGCCAAGCCCGTCAGTTGCGACGACAAGGCCATGCTCGATGATTGCAGTCCGCTCAGCGCTTCGAACTGCGGTGGCGGTTGGGCTGGGTCGGGTTCGCCGCTTAGCGTCCATTTGAGTTCGATATCGTCCGCCCAATCACTTGGCGGCGACACCGGGATGGGCGCAGGCGGCGTCAGTAGCAACTCCACCATCTGCGTCGGCTCGGCTGGCTCGGCGCTGCGTTGCAACTGCAGCCACAGCAGTGGCAGGTGCAACAGCACAGCCAATACGATGGCCGCCAGCCACGGCCGCCACCCGAAGCGCGGGTTGCTGCGCAGGGCGCTGCTCATGGCTGTGTGGGCGGCTGGGGCATGGGCTTGGGTTCAACCGTGATGCCGCGACGTCAAGGCGTCGGCGGCGTATTCTGTGGCTTGGACGTAACAAGGTTAGGCCGCGCACCGGCTGGTGCCAAGCGATCAGGTAAAACTTATGGAAGCACAGTCACGTTCGATTGCTGTCGTCGGTGCGACCGGTGCAGTTGGCGCGCCGTTGTGTGCGTTGCTATCGCGGCGCGACGACCTGCAGGCGCAGGCTGTCGCCCGGCGGCACGCGCCGCACTGCGAAATCAACCAGCAGGTCGTCGATTTTGACGACCATGCAGCCCTGAACGCAGCACTGCAATGCGACGTGTTGATTTGCGCGCTGGGCACCACACAAGCGAAAGCCGGCAAGGCGGGTCTGAAGGCGGTTGATCAGGAGTTGGTAGTGCGCTGCGCGCGTGCGGCGGCCGATGCCGGGGCGGCGCGCCTTGTGGTGGTGTCGGCATTAGGTGCCAGCGCGCGCTCGCCAAGCTGGTATAGCCGGGTCAAGGCTGCCATGGAGGCCGAGGTGCAGCAGCTTGGTTTTGAATCGGTACATATCGTGCGGCCATCACTGCTGCTTGGTGAGCGCGACGAAAACCGACCCGCCGAAGCGCTGGGGCAGCGCGCCGCACCATTGCTGAATTGGCTTGTGCCGCCAAGCTGGCGCGCAATCGACGTGCACGATGTCGCCAGCGCGTTGCTGGAACTGGCGCTGCGCGACGATCGCGGTACTTGGGTGCACCTGCTGCCGCTGGCCGCCGAGCGCAGCAAGCGCATTGGCTGAGCCGTTGCGCACTGGCGCTTGATCTTAGGCCATTAAACGTAACTTGCGCAGCTCGCGCACAGCGACCGACAGGCCCGGGAAGTCTGTCGCATCCGCGTTGCGGATTTCGCTAATACGCGCCTGGGTGAAGTCCACATCCTGCTGATGTTCAGCCGCCCAGTCATCAAACCGCGCCTGACCGCTACTGCCGTCATGCGTGAGTACATGGCCAACAATCAGTGCGTGCAGGCGATAAACATCGTCGCGCAAGGTCGCTCGCGCGAGTGCCGGCCAGCGTCCACTAACGGCTAGTGCATTGAGCGCGCTATGCAGCCATAGCACCGACAATTGCTGGCCGACGGCAAAAAAGGTGTCGGTGACGATGTCGAGTGCCTCGCCGCTTTCGCTGTGCAGGCGCGCCATGTCCAAGGCCGGGCCCAGCACGCGGGTGTTGGCAATACGTTGCGCCAGCGCGTCTGGGGCGCCGGCGGCCTTGTGGCGCTTGACCGCTTTATCCCAATCTTTGCGGTAGGCGCCGGGCAGGATGTCTGGCAGGCGCTGTTCGATGGCACTGACATCCTCGGCGACCGTGGCGACGACCTCGGCAATAGGCGTGTCTTGCCTCGCGGCGCCGATAAACCAGTTGCAGCCGTGTTTGATCAGCCCGGAGACGCGGGTCATCAATTGATATTGCGCCGACGCCGACATGACACCGTCCTGCGCTTCAATGTCGGCCAGCAACGCATCGGTGCGCAAGGCCTTGACGGCCATCAGGAATGCGCGCGTAACCTCGGTGAGCGAGACGCCTTGCTCCTCCGCCAGTCGATGTGGGAAGGCCATGCCCATGGTGTTGACCAACTGGTTGGTGATGACCGTTGCGATCAGCTCGCGGCGCAGGCGGTGATTGCGGATCGGCTCGCCGTGGGCATCACGGATTGCGGCCGGGAAGTAGTCCAGCAGTTCGGTTTCCAGGCTGGGATCGTCAGGCAGGGTGCCATCGAGCAGGGCTTGGTACAGCGCGATTTTGCTGTACGACAACAGCACCGCGATTTCTGGCCGCGTCAGGCCTAGCGACTGCGCCTTGCGCTCGGCCACCACATCTTCACTGGGCAGGTATTCGATGCCGCGATCCAACAGGTTCTGGCGCTCCAGAATGCGCATCAGGTTGGCGTGTTCATCCAGCCGGTCGGCCGCAAATGCCGCCATGACGGAAATGGCGCGGCCTTGCTCGTAACCGCTTTGCAGCACCAGTTCGGCGACATCATCGGTGGCCGAGGCCAGCAAGTCGTTACGGGCATCTTCGCCCAGGCTGTCGTCCTGCAGTAGCGCATTGAGCGGGATCTTGATGTTGACTTCGAGGTCCGACGAAGCGACACCGCCAACATTGTCGATGGCGTCGGTGTTGAGCCGGCCACCGAGTTGCGCAAAGGCAATGCGGCCGCGCTGTGTCAGGCCCAGGTTGCCGCCTTCGCCAATCACCTTGCAGCGCAGGTCGTCGGCGTTCAGGCGTAGCGCGTCGTTGGTGCGGTCGCCAACGTCGGCATGCGCTTCTTCGCGCGCCTTCACATAGGTGCCGATGCCACCGTTCCACAGCAGGTCAACCGGCGCTGCGAGGATGGCGCGGATGACGTCGTCGGGGCGTAGAGCGCCAGCTTCAACGCCTAGCGCTTTGGCGGCCTGCGGGCTGATGTCGATGCGTTTGGCACTGCGCTCGAAGATGCCGCCACCCTCGGAGATCAGGCTGGCGTCGTAGTCGGTCCACGATGAGCGCGGCAGTTCGAACAAGCGCTTGCGCTCGTCGAAACTACCCGCGGCATCGGGTGTGGGGTCAATGAATATGTGCAGGTGATTGAAGGCCGCCACCAGGCGAATGTGGCTGGACAGCAGCATGCCGTTGCCGAACACGTCGCCGGCCATGTCGCCAATACCCACCACGGTGAAATCTTCGCTTTGGGTGTCGCGGTCCATTTCGCGGAAATGACGCTTGACCGACTCCCAGGCCGAGCGCGCGGTGATGCCCATTTTCTTGTGGTCGTAGCCCGCGGCGCCGCCACTGGCAAAGGCATCGCCCAGCCAGAAGCCGTACTCGGCCGAGATGCCGTTGGCGATGTCAGAAAAGGTAGCCGTGCCTTTGTCGGCGGCGACAACCAGGTAGGGGTCATCGTCGTCATGGCGTACGACCCGCGGCGGTGGTTCGATGGCGTCACCGACGCGGTTATCTGTGATGTCGAGCAGGCCGCGGATGAAGGTCTTGTAGCAATCGACACCGGCTTGGCGGAAGGCGTCGCGGTCGCCGGGGGCTGTACGGCGTTTGACGACGAAGCCACCCTTGGCGCCGACCGGCACGATGACGGCGTTCTTGACCATTTGCGCTTTCATCAGCCCCAGCACTTCGGTGCGGAAGTCTTCGCGGCGATCTGACCAACGCAGGCCGCCGCGTGCCACCGGGCCGCCGCGCAAGTGAATGCCTTCGACCTCGGGGGCGTAAACAAAGGTTTCGATATGCGGCAGCGGCTTTGGCAGTTCCGGTATGTCGCTAGGCCGCAGTTTGAGCGCAATCCAAGGTTTGGGTTGGCCGCCCTCATCGGTCTGGTAATAATTGGTGCGCAGCGTGGCCTGTACTACGTCCAGCGCGCCGCGCAGCGCGCGGTCGGCATCCAGGCCTTCGACCTGATCCAGCGCGCTCGCCAGTTCGTCGGCAAGCTGTTTGGCGCGCGCAGCGTCGTTGCCGTCGGGGTTGAAGCGGGCGTCGAACAGTTGCACAAGCATGCGGGCAATGTCGCCGTGGTTGGCAAGGATTTCGGCCAGGTAACCCTGCGAGAATGGCATGCCGGTTTGCAGCAGATATTTTGCCAGTGTGCGCACCAAGGCCACTTGCCGCCACGGCAGTTCCGAGCCGATCACCAGCCGGTTGAGCGCGTCGTTCTCGGCCTGGCCGGCTTCAACGGCCTGGAAAGCCTGAGCGAACAAATCTGCCGGCAGGTGCTCGGGCGAGGCGGGGCAAACCTGGTTGTCCATCTCGCAGGCGAAGTCTTGCACCCACACGGTTTCGTCGCCCACGTGCACCTTGTGCGGCGCGTGGTTGTGTACGCGCAGGCCGAAGTTTTCCAGCGTCGGCAACACATCAGACAAGGTCACCGGGTCGCCGCGCACATACAGCCGCAGGTGCGGGTTGCAGCCGTTGCCGGCGAGCAGTTGCGGCAGCAATTTGATGCTGGCGTCGGCCAGCAGCGTTTCCAGCCCAGCAATGTCGCGCAGCGCATCGCTGGCGGGCACATTGTCGGTGTAGCTGGCGGGGAAGGCATTGCCATAGCGCGCGGTCAGGCGGCCGGCTTGGCCGCTGTCGTGCGCCTGTGCCAGCGCTTCGCCAAGGCGGTCTTTCCAGGTGCGGGTGGCGTCGATTAGCCGCTGCTCGATCTCGTCATTGCTTTGTGCGATCTCCGTACCGGGCTCGGTGCGGACAAAAAAGTGCACGCGGGCGTAACCATCGCGTAAAAACTGCACGCTGTGCTCGATGCCGTGGGCCGAAAACAGTTCGGCCAGCGTGTTCGACATCGCTTCGCGCTTGGCCCAGCCGTAGCGGTCGCGCGGCATATAGACCATGGCCGAAAAAAACCGGCCGTAGCGGTCGCGGCGCAGGAACAGCCGCAGTTGCTGGCGGTCTTTCAGCGCGCGTATGCCCAGCGCAATGTCGTACAACTCGTTTTCAGAGCACTGCAGCAGTTCGTCGCGTGGCAGGCTTTCGAAAATGTCACGGATGGCCTTGTAGGCGTGGCTGTTGGACGGCAACTGCGTGCGCGTAAGCACCCAGTCGAGCTTTTTACGCACGATGGGAATGGCGCGCGCGTTGCCGGTATAGACGTTGGACGCGAACAGCCCGAGCAGGCGGTAGGTGCCAACCACTTCGCCGCTGTCGTTGTAATGCTTGATCGACACCGAGTCCATGTACTCGGGGTGGTGGATGTGCGAGCGCGCCGCTGATTTTGTGATGACCACCAGCCGCGACGAGCCGATGTATTTTTTCATCTCGTTCGGCGGCGCTACATAGGGTGGCGCGTCGGACGGGCGGCCACCGTCGCGCAGCAGGCCCAGGCCGCTGTCGGGCACATTTTCCAGGCTGCCTTCGGCGTCGCCAGCCAGGCGGGTTTCCTTAAAGCCCAGATAGGTGAAGTGGTTGTCGTCCAGCCATTCCAGGAATGCTTGGGCCTCGTCGAATTGTGCGGTGTCGCAGCCTGGGCCGGGGTATTTGAGCTCGGCAATCATGCCCTGCACGCGGCGGCGCATGGGCACGTAGTCAGCAACAACCGCTTGCAGGTCTTCGACCACGCGTTCGAGTTGTTTACGCAGGGCGTCGTAGTCGTCGGTATTGGCCAGCGGTTCGAATTCGACACACAGGCAGGTTTCTTCCGCGCCGTCTGTGTCGCCGCGTGGTGTGATGGCTGTGCGCTGGTGGGTGTCGTCGCGTTGCACGCGCATGACCGGGTGGATGAGCCAGTCGATACTGCTGCCCGCGCCGCGGATGGCCATGGACACCGAATCGACCAGGAACGGCATCTCCGGCGTCAACACGCTGGCAATGGCATAAGGCTGGCCATCACAGGGCGGCTTGAGGTCGAGCACTGGCTTGGGCAGCGTTTCGGTGGCCGCAAAATCATGCTCGATGAGCTGCAGCAGGTGCGCAGGCTCGCGCGAGCGCAACGCCTCCAGCGGCGCGAGGTCGAGATACTGCTTCGCAAACTGCGCGAACATGGGCTCGCGGCCGTCACCGGTGAGTGCGATGACGCGGTCGATTAACTCCGCTTGCTCGGCAATCCGTTGGTCGTCCATGCTGTCTCCTCTGGCCCGATTAAATGCCAACGCGGCGCATTCAAAGCCGCATGCTCAGGCGCTTGTATGCACGGGCTTTATGCGGTGCCCGTGTCGTGTTTCACAGACTATGCCGCGCGGCGCCGCGCGACGCCAGCGCCAGCGCCGTATAATTTGCGTTCACTACCGCTGTTGCCCGCGAGGGGCGCGCCGATGAGCAAGAAGACACTGCTGATCTGGACATTGCTGGCCGTTTGGTTGGCAGCCGCCTGGATGGTTGCGGGCACGCAATACAAGAACTACGAGTTCCGCATCAATAATTTTGATGTCTTGCCTGGCACCGGCACCATGCAGCGTGACCCGGAAGGTACGATGTTCCACGTGCTGGCCGACGGCTCGGCGCGCGAAATCTACCCCGATCTGGCGCCGCCCACGTATTTTGACCAGTGCTTGGAATGCCGCGTGGTACGCGAAGACCAGATTGCCGGGCAGGATGAATTCTGTGCGGTGGGTGCCCGCAACACCTTGCCGAAAATCGAGTTCGAGGTGCCATGCGCCACCAGCGTGACGCTGGATGACGGGCGGGCGGCGGTAACCACGGTGATCTTCGCGGTTCCGGTGTTGTTGATCTTGATCGTGCTGGGCATCAAGCGCGGTATTTTCAAACCGCGGGAAATCGACCAGCGGGCAGGCTACTCGAAGTTCGAACGCTAGCCGGCCTCGCTCAGCCGGCTACTTCGGCCGAAAGACGTCGCTTTGTGCCTCTGGCGCGGCGGCCTGGAACGCCGACAACGCCGAGCATGTGAGATAAATGCGCCGCAGGTGCTCGTAGGGCGACATGTCCAGGCCAGACTTGAGGCCGTTGTAAACCTGCGGCACCAGGCAAAACTCGGCCAATGTCGGCCCAGACCCGATGGCAGAAAAGTGCTCAGCGCAATTGGCCACCATACAGTCCATTGCTGCAAAGCCCTTGTGCGACCATGGATCGTAACAGGCGCACCCATGCGC
>JAAFAL010000217.1 GCA_018222345.1 bacterium | reverse complement strand
GATGCGTTCTTTTCAAAACCGGTCAACGTGTCGGCCTTGGCGCACTTACTTGAGTTGTTTGCTGCGCGCCGTGATAACGACGCTGCATCAGGGCGGATCTCCATCATTGAGGATGACGAGCAGATCGCGCAGTTCTACGCCAACCTGTTGCGCGGGACGGGTTTCGATGTGGATGTTGTGCATCAGTCGAGCCGGGCTTTGGAACGGGTGCTGGATTTCCGCCCCGACCTGGTGCTGATGGACATGCAAATGCCCGAATTCGATGGCATCCAACTGACCAATATCTTGCGCCAGCACGAAACCCTGTTCGACATCCCGATTTTGTTCCTCACCAGCGAGACCGACCCCAAAACACACCGGCTAGCGCTGCGCGCCGGCAGCGACGCGATCTTGCAAAAAACTGACGATCCTGATTCGTTGGTTGCGATCGTAACCAACCGCATTACCCGCTTCCGCCGCGTTAGCAACTCGCTGTCGCTAGACCCGCTGACGCGCATGCTTAACCGCCCAACCCTGATGGAGCGCGTGAATTTCGAGTTGCAACGTGCTCAGCGCGACGGTCAGGCGTTTTGTATTGCGGTGCTGGACATCGACGGTTTCAGGCAACTCAATGACAACCATGGCCGCTCGGCTGGTGATGTGGTGCTCCGGGAGGTCACTGAGATCGTCCGTGGGCGCTTGCGCCGCGCCGACGTGGTGGGGCGCTATGGCGGCGACGAAATCATGATCCTGATGCCATCGACCAAACGCTCGAGTGGCGAGGCGGTGATTCAGTCCTTGGTCTCGCAGATTGCCGATACATCGATTGCGGTTGGCGAAGACAAAAGCGTGCAAGTCACGGTCAGCGCGGGCTTGATCGAAAGCCGCCTGGATCGCCACGACTCCGCGCATTTTGCCGTCCACCAGTTGTTGGGCGCAGTCGATGAACAGATGAGCAACGCCAAGCAAGCTGGTGACGGCGCCGTGCTGGCGTCGGTGCAGTGGCTGGAGCGCGAGGCCTCGCGACAGCAACGCACCGCCGGCTAGGCGCCGCTAAATGTTGGAGCGCGTCCTCGACGCGATCGGCCGCTGGGTGTCGTGGCTGGTGGTTGCCGTCGTGATTGTTTGTTTTGCCGGCGTGACACTGCGCTATGGCTTTGACCTCGGCTGGGTTGCACTACAGGAAAGCTACCAGGCGCTGCATGCCGCGGCGTTTCTATTGGCTGGCGCCTGGGTGTTACGGCGCGACGAGCACGTGCGCGTGGATGTTTGGTACCGCGGCCGCTCGGCCAGAACCCGCGCGTGGGTGAATTTGCTCGGCGCACTGCTGCTACTGATGCCGGTGTGCGGTTTTATTGTCTGGGCCAGCATTGACTATGTGGCAGCGGCGTGGCGCGTGCTCGAGGGCTCGCGCCAGCCGGGTGGGTTGCCCGGCGTGTTTGTGATCAAGACATTGATTCCGGTGTCGGCGGCGCTAGTCTTGCTGGCCGGTGTGTCACAAGCCTTGTACCCGTGGCGGGTCTTGCGCGGTGGCGAGGACGGCGCATGAGCGCGCTGGCCATCATCATGT
>JAAFAL010000140.1 GCA_018222345.1 bacterium | reverse complement strand
CTACTTACGCTGGCGCGCGACTTCGGCCCGCAGTTGGAGGACGACCCGCTGACCGGCCTTGCCTCGGCCAATTTGCCTACGTTGGTGCGGACCAACTTCACTGGCAGCAACCTCAATGTGAACTATGAGCTGCCGCCGAACGCCCTCGGCGATGCGGTGACCATCACCTCGATCAGCGCCTGGGCCGAACTGGTCACCAAACAGCGTGACATCGATGCCGACTTTTCGCCCATCCCGGTGATCCGCACCAGCTTGATCGAGCCCATGCCGTACACGCAGGTCAGCCAAGAGTTACGGCTGTCGGCCAGCAACCCGGACTTGTTCGGTTTTGGTCATGGCTTCGAATTTGTCGCCGGCTTGTTCTATTACGAAGCCGAACTGCTAGCGGCGGACAGGTTCGAGTTGGAAGACCTGGGCGCCGCTGCGGCGTACTTCCAACAAGCGGAATTCAACAACAATGGCTTTGGCGGCACGTTTTTGCCGGGCCAGGGCGGCACTACTGCGGCAGTGATCAACCAAATAGTGCCCTTGCTTGAAGCCGCAGGCCAAGCCGAGCAGGCGGTGCTGACGCGCCTGGACCAGCAAAGCGACACCATGGCGATCTTCGGCCAATTGGAGCACTTTTTTTATCCCAAATGGGCGGTGATCGCCGGCCTGCGTCTGGGCCGTGAGACCAAGCGCGGCAGCTTCGATACCGATGTGATTGGCCAGTTCGTGCCCGTGATCGCCAATGCCGAAACCTTTACCACCGTGATCGAGCGCGAAGAAGACGAGTTCTCGCCCAAGCTCGGGCTCAAATGGGAGCCGGTAGATGACCTGAACGTTTACGGCACCTGGTCACGCGGGTTCAAGTCGGGTGGCTTTAATGCCATTGCGCTGAATGACGACACGCTGGAGTTCGACCCGGAACGCGCCGAAAGCTACGAACTTGGTGCCAAGGCGCGGGTGCTGGGCGGTGCCATGCAGCTCAACGCCGCGTTGTTTACCACCGACTTCTCGAATTTGCAGGTGTCGTCGTTCGACGATGCGAGCTTCGTCATACTCAACGCTGCTGAAGCGCGCTCGCAGGGCTTCGAGTTGGACATCAACTGGTTTCCGCCCATCCCCGGCACCATGTTGTTTGCCAGTGCGGGCTACACCGACGCGCGATTTCTCAGCTACCCCAACGCACCGGCGCCGGCGGGCGGGGACGCCATGACGCAAGACCTGGCGGGTGGCCGCCTGCCAATCTCGCCACAGTGGTCGGCGTCGCTGGTTCCAAGTTTTACCGCCTTGATTCCCGGCGTGCAGTGGGGCGTCAATGCCGCCGTGGACGTGCTGTACCGCGGTGATCGCTTTCTCGACATCGACCTCGACCAGCGCACCTTGCAGCGCGCCACCACCGAGATCAATGCGCGTATTACGGTCGGCGACCTGCTCGAAACCTGGAACCTGACCATTGCTGGCCGCAACCTCACCGACGAGCGCATCCTCGACCAGGTGCTGGACCAGCCCTTGTCCCCGGGCAACTTTTCGGCCATCCGCGGCGACCGCGGGCGCTTTGTGTCGGCCAACCTGAGCCTAAACTTCTGATCGTAGGGCTGCACGGCAACATCGCCTGCGCGACAATATGCGCTACGCCCTGGTAGCTCAGTCGGATAGAGCAAGCGCCTCCTAAGCGCTAGGTCGCAGGTTCAACTCCTGCTCAGGGCGCCATGTTGTTGGCTCAATTCGGCATCCTGCCTACCTCGCCATGCCCACTGTAACCGAACCGCCCGAAGGCCTCACTGGCGGTATTCACGTGGTTACATCCCAGCGCCGCGTACACGGAGTTTATGCAAATTTCCGCGTCAATTTCCGTGCGTGCGGAACGGCCTAACGTGTATCCTCAGCCGGCGTTGACGCCCACCTGGGGGAACACTTGGGCACACCACAATCGAAGTCGGCCGAGCAGGTCGCACAATCCATGAGTCTTGCGATGGCATTGGCGCCTGTGGCCGTGCTGGTCGTGATGCTGGTCGCCACGGTGTTGTATTTCGGCGACGACTCCATTGGCGGCCCCGTGCAGGTGGTGTTGATGGTGGCGGCCATGCTGGCCGGTGGCGTGGGCGTGCTGCATGGCGTGCCATGGCGCGAACTGGAGCAGGGCGCCGCCAAGGCCTTGTCGCAGGCGGCGACGCCAATATTCATCCTGTTGGCAATCGGCGGCTTGATCGGCGTTTGGTTGGCGGCGGGCATTATTCCCACCCTGATCGACTACGGTGCGGGCCTGCTCGACCCGGACTGGTTTTATTTAGCCTGCCTGGGCATTTCGGCGGTTGTTGCTGTGGTCGTGGGCAGTTCGTGGACGACAGCCGGCACAGTCGGCATTGCGTTGATTGGCTTGGCGGGCGCGGCTGGCTTGTCGCTGCCGGCCACTGCAGGCGCGATCATTTCCGGGGCGTATTTTGGCGACAAGCTTTCGCCCTTGTCGGACACGACTAACCTTGCTGCGGGCCTGACTGGTACCGATTTGTTCGTGCATGTGCGCTATCTGCTCTGGACGACGCTGCCGGCCTTTATTGGTGCGGCGATTTTGTTCACGGCATTCAGCTTGTTCACCGGCGCCGAGGCCGAGAGTGATGCGCTGGCCGATTTGACGCGTGCGCTCAACGAGACATTTAACCTGGGCTGGGTGTTGCTCATCCCGTTCGCCTTGTTGTTTTTGGGCGCCATGCGGCGCTTGCCGCCAGTGTTGTTGATCCTTGCGGCCATTTTGGTTGGTGCCCTGTTTGGCATGGCCACGCAGCCGCAGCAAACGGGCGGATTCGGCGACACCGTTGGCTGGTATTTGAGTGTGGCGGCCAACGGCTACAGCGCCGACACAGGCGTGGCCGCGGCGGATGATTTGCTGTCGCGCGGTGGCATGAGCAGCATGCTGACCACCGTGTGGCTGATCATCGCGGCGATGTTTTTCAGTGGCAT
This sequence comes from bacterium, assembly GCA_018222345.1. Classification (GTDB taxonomy): domain Bacteria; phylum Pseudomonadota; class Gammaproteobacteria; order Nevskiales; family OUC007; genus JAAFAL01. Next base: position 4,194 of record JAAFAL010000140.1, on the reverse strand, counting down.
GATGGAGCGCTCGGGCTGCCTGATGCGCCTGCTTGCGGCGATTTTGGGGTTGTTCCAGCGCAAGGGCGCGATTCTCTATGGGGTCGGCGCCACGTCGCTCGCCACCAATGTTGTGGCGTCTGAGCAATATTTGTCGCTGGTGTTGTCGTCACGCATGTATGCCGGCGAGGTTGAGGCCCGCGGCCTCAAGCCCGAGACGCTGTCGCGTACGGTGGAAGATTTCGGCACTGTAACCTCGCCGTTGATCCCCTGGAATACTTGCGGCGCATACATGGCCGGTACGCTGGGCGTAGCCACCTGGGCGTATTTGCCATTTTGCTTTTTCAACCTGCTCAGCCCGGTGATTTCGACCTTCTACATCGCCACTGGGCGGACCTTGCGCTGGCAACAAAACGCGCCAGAGGATGCTGCTGCGCATGCAGCGCCCACGCCGGTCGAGGCCGAATAGGCGTAGCCGCGGGGTAATCCGACTAACGGGACGCAATCGACCCGAATCGCTCTCCGCAAACGGGGTGATTCGGGCTAGACTTGTGGGCTAAACCCGTACCGAAAAACCATCGCTCACGTGCCCACCGACGCCTCGCCCGACAGCCCCAGTTTTGTGCACTTGTCGGTGCACTCCGAATACTCGCTGGTCGATAGCGTGGTGCGCTTGCCCAAGCTGGTTGAGGCCTGCGCTGAGCGCGGCCAGCCGGCTGTGGCGGTCGCAGACCAATGCAACCAATTTGCCACGGTCAAGTACTACACGGCGGCGCAAAAAGCCGGTGTCAAACCCATCATGGGCGCCGATTTTTGGGTGGATGAGGGTGGCGAGGAGCCCGCCGCGCGGCTGCGGCTGCTATGCCGCGATAACACCGGATACACTAACCTCATGCGCTTGCTGTCGCGCAGTTATGTCGATGGCCAGGTGCGCGGCGTGCCGGTGCTGCAGCCCGACTGGATTCCACCGCATGCCGAAGGCTTGATCGCGCTGTCTGGCGGTTTTGATGGCAGCGTCACCCGCGCAGTGCGTGCCGGCCACGCCGAGCAGGCCATCGCCCGCACCAAGCACTGGCAGGCGGTGTTCGACGGCGATTTCTTTATCGAGCTTGAACGCCTCGGCCGGCCCAATGATTCGCAGGTGGTTGAAAACCTTGTTGATTTGGCCGCACTGACAGGCGCGCCCATCGTCGCCACCAACGCCGTGCGTTTTATTGACGCCGACGACTTCAACACCCACGAAGTGCGCGTGTGCATCCAGCAAAGCCGCACCATGGCCGACCCGCGCCGGCCCAAGGACTACACCGACCAGCAATATTTGAAGTCGGCCGCCGAGATGCGCGAGCTGTTCGCCGACCTGCCCGAAGCCTGCGACAACACCGTGGCGATCGCCCAGCGCTGCAATGTCGAGCTGGACTTGGGCCGCAATTGCCTGCCGGACTTCCCGGTGCCCGAAGGCCGCACCGTCGAAACCCATCTGCAGGCCGAATCCGAGGCGGGGCTTGCACAGCGCTACATCCAATTGTTCGGCGACGACGGCCCCGACGCTGCAACCCGAAAGAACTACGACGATCGCCTGGCGCACGAGCTGGGCGTGATCAACTCCATGGGCTTTCCCGGCTACTTCCTCATCGTTGCCGACTTCATCGCCTGGGCCAAGAACAACGGCGTGCCGGTCGGGCCAGGGCGGGGCTCCGGCGCGGGCTCGCTGGTGGCTTATGCGCTGGGTATCACCGACGTTGATCCGCTGACCTACGACTTGCTGTTCGAGCGCTTCCTCAACCCCGAACGCGTGTCGATGCCCGACTTCGACATCGACTTCTGCATGGAGGGCCGCGACCGCGTCATCGAATACGTGGCGCAGCGCTACGGTCAGGAAAAAGTCAGCCAGATCGCCACCTTTGGCCGCATGGCCGCCAAGGCTGTAGTGCGCGATGTCGGCCGCGTGATGGGCCACCCCTACGGCTTTGTCGATGGCATTGCCAAGTTGGTGCCGGCCGCAGTCGATATGACCTTGACCAAGGCGCTGGAAGAGGTGCCCGAGTTGGCGCAGCGCCGTGACAACGAAGAGGACGTGGGTTACCTCATCAACGAGGCGCTAAAGCTGGAGGGTTTAGCGCGCAATGTGGGCAAGCACGCCGGCGGCGTGGTGATTGCGCCGACCCAGATCGACGATTTTTCGGCGCTGTACTGCGAACCGGGCGGAGGCGGCGCGGTCACTCAGTTTGATTGGCGCGATGTCGAGGCCGCTGGCCTGGTCAAGTTTGACTTCCTCGGCCTGCGCACGCTGACCATCCTGGACTGGGCGGTGAAGAACATCGCCGCGCAGGGCGAAACCGTGGTGCTCGACAAGATTCCGCTGGACGACGCCGCGACCTACAAGCTGATGTGCGAGGGCAACACCGCCGCCGTGTTCCAGCTTGAATCGTCTGGCATGCGCCGGCTGATGACTGAGTTGGGCCCCGACCGTTTCGAGGACATCGTCGCGCTGGTGGCGCTGTTCCGGCCCGGCCCCCTGGAAACCGGCATGGCCGCCGACTATGTGGCGCGCAAGCGCGACCCGTCGCAGGTCAAGTTCATGCACCCGCTGCTGGAAGGCCCGCTGGCTGATACCTACGGCGTGATTGTGTATCAGGAGCAGGTCATGGCCGTGGCCCGCGAAATGGCGGGCTACAGCTTGGGTGCGGCCGACAAGTTGCGCCGCGCCATGGGCAAGAAAGACGCCAAGAAGATGGCCGAGCAGCGGCCGATGTTCGTCAATGGCGCAGTGGAGCGCGGCGTCGAGGAAGACCTGGCCGGGCGCATCTTCGACCTCATTGCCGAGTTCGCCAAATACGGCTTCAACAAGTCGCACTCGGTGGCCTATGCCTTGCTGGCCTACCAGACGGCGTATCTCAAAACCCACCACCCGGCGGCGTTCATGTGTGCGGTGCTCACCGCCGACATGCAGCACACCGAAAAAGTCGTGCCGATGATCGACGAGTGCCGGCGCCTGGACATTGAGGTTTTGCCGCCGGACGTCAATGCTTCCGAGTACAAGTTCACTGTCGCCAATGCCGCAGCCGTGCGCTACGGCCTGGGTGCGATCAAGGGCGTCGGGCAAGGCGCTATTGAAGGCGTGCTGGAGGCGCGCGCCGATGGCGGTCCGTTTGCCGACCTGGCCGATTTTTGCCGCCGTATCGATTGCAAGCGCGCCAATCGGCGCACGCTGGAAGCGCTGATCCGCGCGGGCGCACTTGATGGCTTGGGCCCGAACCGGCCCAGCTTGCTGGCGGCCTTGCCCAAAGCCTTGGCAGCGGCTGAGCAACATCATGCCGATCAAGCCGCCGGGCAGAACGACATGTTTGGTGGCAACCTCGGCGCCGCCGCGCCCGCGCCTTTGTTCGTGGTCGAAGAACATGAAGACTGGAGTGACCGCGAGCGCCTGCGCGGCGAGAAAAACACCCTGGGCCTGTACCTGACGGGCCACCCCATGGACGGCTACCGCAAGTTGCTCGGGCCGTGGGTGTCGGGCAGCTTGGCCGAGCTGGTCGCCCGCGCCGAGGCGGCTGACCCAGGCGCCGGCAGCGGCGACGGCGGCAAGCGCCGCCGTGGCGGTGGTGTGCATGCGCGTTTGGCGGGCTTGGTGGTCGATGTCATGTCGCTGCGCAACCGCGTGATCATCAAGTTGGATGATGGAACGGCGCAGGTCGAGGCGACCTTGTTTTCCGACCAGGCGGATCAGTTTCGCCACTTGCTGCAGGCCGACAATCTGGTCGTTGTCGAGGGCAAACTGGGTGTGGATCCGTTCAACAATCAGGTGCGGCTGCGCCCGCAGGACATGTTGGCGCTGGATGACTTGTTGGCGCACAAGGTCAAGGGTGTGCTGCTGCCGTGGCGCACGACAGGCACCGAAGACTTTGATGCGCTAGAGCGCGTTTTGGCGCCCGCGCGTGCACCTGAGGGCGAGCCAGGCGCGCGCATTGTTGTTGATTACGTCAATGGTCGCGCCAAGGCCCGCCTGCGCCTCGGTGAGCAATGGACGGTGCAAGTCAATGAGCAGTTGCTGGCCGAACTTGGCGGCCTGTGTGACAAGCTGGGCTGTGGCACTGCGGATGACGCTGGCGTGCAGGTTCGGTATCGTGCCGCGCAGGGCGAGTACGCGACCTGACCCGGTCATCTCAGAGGCTGTCTCGTATACCCATCTCCGAGCCCAAAAGACGTAGAGGACACTCG
>JAAFAL010000139.1 GCA_018222345.1 bacterium | reverse complement strand
AGTCCGACATTCAACTTGCGCTTTCCGGCTTCGAAGCGTATGGAGGGACGTGGATCCCGCCGAAAGACATTGCCCGCCTCCCCCTCAATGTGCGGCCCGGTGCCCGCTGGCTGGCAAAGCGCCTGCAGCGCTTGTCCTGGTTGTGGCGCTCCACGCTGCGCGCACCTGGCTTCATCCCGTTTGATGCCTGCACCATTGGCCACGTGCTGTACCCGGAGTTGTTCGACTATCACCGTCAGATCCCCGTGACCATCACCTCGCGTACCAATGACGCACCGCACTGGAAACCGCTGGCGCAAAAAACCTACTTGGAGGTGTCGTGCAGTTTCGACAATGCGCGGCGCGTCGATTTTGCCTACGCTGCAAAACCGGGCTACAAGGATGTCCTGATGAACCACCTGCTTGGCACCGCCACATGAAATACGCCGTTGCACTGATCGCCTTTGCCAGCTTGCTGAGCGCCTGCTCGTCCAACTTGGCCATGCCTGATGGCGACGCCAGCACGCTGGCTGTGCGAACCACACCGCCGCTGCCTCGCGCCGTGGTGGTCGATCAAACCACCTTGGCCGAGCAGTCACCCAATCGTTTGTCAGCAAATTTTGTCGATCGCGTCATTCACGATCTGCCAGTTCAGCAACACCTGAAACTGTTCGCGGCCATGGACCCTGAACAACTGGATGCCACGCTGAATACGCAGGCCAAACAGGTGGCGTTCTGGCTGAACATCTATAACGGCTACACGCAGTATTTTTTGAAGGCCGATCCCACGCCCTACTTGACCAAACGCTCGGACTATTTCGGCGCCGAGCAAATTGATATTGCCGGCAGTCGGGTCAGCCTGGAACAGATCGAACATGGCGTACTGCGCCGTGGCGCAACCATCTACACCACCGGTTTTGTGCGCCTGCTGTTCTTCCGCCGGGGCTTCATCAAGCGCTTTGCTGTGAACGCCGTGGACTACCGCATCCACTTCGCCCTGAACTGTGGCGCAAAAAGCTGCCCACCGGTGTTGCCTTACGAGGCAGACCGAGTCGATGCGCAACTCGACGCCAACTCACGCAGTTACCTGCTACGCGAGGTGCAGTACAACGCCGCAAACGGCGAAGTGTTGGTGCCGCGACTCATGGGCTGGTTTTCCGCAGACTTTGGCGGCACGGCCGGTGCAAAGCGCGACATCCTCAAGCGCTACGGTTTGATCCCGCCAGACGCCGAGCCTGATGTCGAATACTTGCCGTACGACTGGACGATTCTGGTGGAGAACTACGCGGTATTTGAGCCGAGCTAGCTATTCTGGGTTGTCATTGTGAGGCCCGAAGGGCCGCGGCAATCTCGTTGGGTGGTGTGACCGTGACGAGATTGCCGCGCGCCTTTGGCGCTCGCAATGACAGGTCGCTTTTCCCGGCTACCTACGCGCTGCGCGCTGCAGTCGCCTCGCCAGCCAACAGCATCTCGCTGGCCTGCTCAACCAGCGCGGTCTTCTGCGCCAAATCGAGACTGACCGGCAACTGCGCCAGCCCCAGCAAGCGGCGTAGTACTTCAACGCCAGCGTATTGACGGCACAGCGCCTCGGAAAACCCGGCCGGTGCGTCATAGCTGGCCAGCAAGCCGTCAGTGACACGGGCTGGCTGCTGCGCCATCAGCAAGTGGGCCAGCAACACACCCAAATCGAACTCGGCATCGCCGAAAAAGCAGAATTCGGCGTCGATGACTTTCACCGTCTCTGCCGTTTGCAAGAAACTGCCGGGGAAGAAATCGCCGTGCACCAAGGTATTGCCGTTGCGCAGGTAGCGCTGATGCAGTGCGTCGATGCGCGCCATCAGCGTTTTGTTGCCACGCACTTGCGCAGCAACAGCCGTCAGCCCCGGCGTGATGGTGTCCAGGTCGAAGTCGTCGTGGGCGACGAACGGGTAATTGAAAATATGCTCGGCGTTGAGCGCCCGCATCTCGGCGTTTTCGATGAGGAAGTCGCAGGTGTTGCGGCGGAAGCTGCTGTGCAGCGCCGACAAATACGCCGTCAGCGCAATCAAGGTTTCGCTGGCCAATTCAGTGTCGCCGGCATACAAATGCGACAAGTCGGCGCCGTCACCCAGGTCCTCCAGCAGCAGAATGTGCGAGGCCGGGTCGGCTTGCAGCAGGCGCGGCGAGCAGGCGGCAATGGCGCTGTGCGCAGCGGTTTTGTCGTAGTACAGCGCCTCGACATTGGCGCGCTCGGCCGGCGCAGCGATGGCGGGGAATTTTTCTACCCACGGCCGTGACTGCTTGATGATGACGCTGCGGCCATCGCTAAGCTGCGCACGCAAAACCAAGTTCATGTTGCCCTCGCCGGCCTTGCTCAGCGCCGTCACCTGCGTGTCGGCACCAATCCAGCCCTGCGCGTGCAGATACGCCTGCGCGGCCTGCGGCGCCTCCACGTCCAGGAAAAAGGCGTCCGGATAGTGCTTGGCAAGTTCAGCGGCAGTTGTCATGGCTTGAGGCCTTAAAAGCGGCATTAAAAGCTGTATGCGCATGGTAGCCGACGCAGCGCCACGCTACGCTGAGCGCCGCATGAATTTCGACCCCGCACGACTGCTGCTGCTCAACGCCATCATCGCCGTCATGATGTTTGGCGCGGCCTTGTCGTTGCGGCCGGCCGACTTCAAGCAGATTGCGGCTGCTCCCTTGGCGCCCGTAATCGGCTTGCTGGCGCAGTTTGTCGCATTGCCCGCCATGACGGCGCTGGCCGCCCGGGCTTTTGCCGTGCCGGGCGAACTGGCGCTGGCGATGATCCTGGTTGCGTCCTGCCCCGGCGGGAATTTTTCCAACATCATGACTTGGCTGGCGCGTGGCGATGTGGCCGTGTCCGTGAGCATGACGGCCATCTCCAGCGCAGCCGCGGTGGTGATGGCACCGCTGAATTTCGCGTTCTACGGCAGCCTCAACCCGGCAACGCAAGGCTTGCTGACCAGCATCGACTTGGGCGGCGGCACCTTGTTGCAACTCACGCTACTGGTGCTGGCAGTACCGCTGGTGCTGGGCATGCTCACCCGGCAGCACTTGCCCACGCTCGCGCAGCGGCTCATCAAGCCATTGCGGCTGGCGTCCATTGGCATTTTGCTGTTGTTTGTGGCGATTGCTTTTGCCAGCAACCGCGCGGTGCTGGCCGATCACTTCAGCGACATCGTGCTGCTGGCCGTGCTGCACAATAGCTCGGCTTTGGCGCTGGGCTGGCTGGCAGCGCGCGCCGCACAGCTCTCGCATGCTGCGCGGCGCGCTGTGACCTTCGAGGTCGGCATCCAGAACACCGGGCTGGGCCTGTTGATTGCATTCAACTTTTTCCCCGAGCAATCGGCCATGATCCTGATGATCGCCTTTTGGGGTGTGCCGCATCTGATCAGCGGCTTGGGCCTGGTGTGGTTCTGGTCACGCCGCCCAGCCGTTTGAGGCCGAATGTGTCACCCCGCCGTGGTGGATGAATGGCCGCCAGCAAGGTACCTTCACCCCACGAGTCAAAAGGCAAAGAAATCAGCGCAGTGAAACAAACCATCACCTACACGTTTACCGACGAAGCCCCAATGCTTGCCACGGGGGCGTTCCTGCCGATCATCCGGCGCTTTCTCAGCCCGGCGGGGGTTGATGTCGAGCTTAGTGATATCTCGCTAGCGGCGCGCATTCTGGCGCAGTTTTCCGACACGCTGCCCGAAGACCAGCAGATGCCGGACAATCTCGCCGCGCTGGGTGAGATGACCCAAGACCCCGACGCCAACATCATCAAGCTGCCCAATATCAGCGCTACGGTGTCGCAGTTGCAGCGCGCCATCAGCGAATTGCAGGACAAGGGTTACGACATCCCCAGCTACCCGCTGGAAGCGACAACCGACGAAGACAAGGCCACCCGCGCCCAATATGCCAAAGCACTGGGTAGCGCGGTAAACCCGGTGCTGCGCGAGGGCAATTCCGACCGCCGTGCGCCGAAGTCGGTGAAGGAATACGCGCGTAAAAACCCCCACAGCATGGGCGACTGGTCGATGGCCTCGCGCACCCACGTGGCGCACATGCGCCAGGGCGATTGCTACGACACCGAGCAGTCGGTGACGGTGGAAAAAGACTGCACCGTGCGCATGGAAGTGGTCACCGTAAACGGCACCGAAGTGCTCAAGCCCGAAATCGAACTGCTCGCCGGCGAAATCATCGACAGCCAATGCCTGCACAAGAAGGCGCTAGTGGAATTCTACGAGCAGCAAATGCAGGACGCGCACGAATCCGACATGCTGCTGTCGCTGCACGTTAAAGCCACGATGATGAAGATCAGCGATCCCATCATCTTCGGCCACGCCGTGCGCACCTACTACAAGGCCGCGTTCGACAAGCACAAGTTCTGGTTCGATACCCTGGGCGTGAACGTCAACAACGGGCTGTCGGATCTGTATTCCAAGATCGAACTGCTGCCTGGCAGCCTGCGCGAAGAAGTTATCGAAGACATGCAGGCCTGCCATGCCAACCGGCCGGCACTGGCGATGGTGGACTCCAACAAAGGCATCACCAACCTGCATGCGCCCAACGACGTCATCATCGATGCTTCGATGCCGGCGATGATTCGCAACGGCGGCAAAATGTACGCTGGCGACGGCAAGCTCAAAGACACCAAGGCGCTGATCCCCGAGAGCACCTTTGCGCGCATCTATCAGGAGATCGTCAACTTCTGCAAAACCAATGGCGCGTTTGACCCGACCACCATGGGCACCGTGCCCAACGTCGGGCTGATGGCCAAAAAGGCCGAAGAGTACGGCTCGCACGATAAGACCTACGAGATCGAAACTGCTGGCGAAGCACGCATTGTCGATGTCGAATCCGGCGACGTGTTGACCAGCATTCAGGTCGAAGCCGGCGATATCTGGCGCGCCTGCCAAACCAAGGACGAGCCCGTGCGCGACTGGGTGAAACTCGCCGTTGACCGCGCTCGAGCATCAGGCATGCCGGCGCTGTTCTGGCTAGACCCCTACCGCCCGCACGAGAACGAGCTGATCAAGAAGGTCGAAACCTATCTCGAAGATCACGACACCGATGGCCTGGACATCCAGGTCATGAGCCAGGTGCGCGCCATGCGCTACACGCTGGAACGCTGCATGCGCGGGCTGGACACCATCTCGGTGACCGGCAACATCCTGCGTGATTACCTCACCGACCTGTTCCCCATCCTCGAACTCGGCACCAGCGCCAAAATGCTGTCCGTCGTGCCGCTGATGAAAGGGGGCGGCCTGTATGAGACCGGCGCCGGCGGCTCAGCGCCCAAGCACGTCCAGCAGCTCACCGAGGAGAACCACTTGCGTTGGGATTCGCTGGGCGAATATTTGGCGCTGGCTGCCAGCCTTGATGACTTGGCCGCGAAGAAAGACAGCAAACGCACCAAGTTGCTGGCCGACGCGCTGGATGCGGCAACCGGGACATTGCTCGACAATGGCAAGGGTCCGTCGCGCCGCACCGGCGAGCTAGACAACCGTGGCAGCCAGTTCTACCTGGCACTGTACTGGGCGCAGGAATTGGCATCGCAAGACGAAGACTCGGAGCTGAAGGCCGAATTTGAGCCGATTGCCACAGCCTTGGCCAACAACGAAGACACGATCGTTAAAGAATTGCGCGACGTCCAGGGCAAGGAAGTCGATATCGGCGGCTACTTTTTGCCCGACAAGGACAAGATCTTCGACGTCATGCGCCCAAGCAAGACACTGAACAGCATCATTGGCGACTAAGGCAGGCTAGCAGCTTGTCGGGCTTTACTGATCGTCGCGCTGTACTGCCACGCACCGCCCCTCACCCCTAACCCCTCTCCCGCCGGGAGAGGGGAAACATTTCCTTCTCCCATTGGGAGAAGGTGCCCCATAGACAGCGCTAAGCACAGCTTTCCTTCTCCCGCTTGCGGGGGAAGGTGCCCGAAGGGTGGATGGGGGTGGGCGGATGAGGGCTGCTGCTAGTTAGCTGACTGGCGCGGCCGCAGCAAGCCCCAGAACCAGTTGTAGGGGTGCACTTCATCCGCGGGGCCGGTCGCGTTGACCAGCGCCCCGCCCTCAGCCTGCCAGCGAAAAATGCCGCCCTGCAGGTTGGCAACGCCCTGCCCGCCGGCGGCATCCACCGAATCGCTAATTGCTTCGCCCAGTTGGCTGCTGCGCTGCCCAACCGCGCAATACAACAACACGGTCTTGCCCGCGACTTGCTCGCTGTAGCGCGCCGAGAATTCTTCGACTGATAGTCCAGGATCAACCCGCACCGCACTGGGCAGATGGCTCAGGGCAAACTCCTCAGGTTCGCGCACATCGAGCACCAGCCATTCATTTGGCGCGGCACGCAGTGCAGCTTGTGCCTCGGCCACAGTCATTTGCGGCACAGCAAAGCGCTTGGCGATCCGCGCCTCCACCCAGGCCAGTGCGTCAGCGTGGATAGATAGCGGCACTGCCAGCATCACCAGCAGCGCAGCTATTCGCACTTACTCGCTAGCGGCAAAACCATCGGCCCAGGCGCCGGAGAACGCAGGGCTGGCCCAACCGCGTGGGTACGGCGCTTCGTCCATCTGCTCACCGCCGATGATCAAATCCCCCACTTCATCCTGGTAGCGCAGCCAGGTGATGGTTGGCTCCCAGCCAATCGGGCGCGCCAGTTCCGGGTCACGCGGTTCGTCGAGTGGCCCGGCCGGGGGTGTGAAGTCGCAAACGCCGGTGGCAAAGGTCGCTTCCAGTGCCTGCCATTGTTCTTCGGTGAACGTCAGATTGCCCAGACCATAGTCGTCATCGCGGCTGAACGGTCGAAGGCGACACTGCACCATGTCGCCGTAGATGTCGTCACCGGCTTCCGTGCGCGGCGTTCCGAAGACCAGCATCTCTTCCTCGGTACACATGCCGGGGCGCGGCGCCTCACCGGATCCGTTGCTGCACTGATCGGTGAGGGTCGCAGGCTTGTTGGCGAGAATCTTCTCGGCAATCGGTGCGTTGCTGGTGTCGGCTTCGATCGCATCCAGCCAGTCGGCCATGGCCAGCAGGCTTTGATTCAGGTAGTTGGCGTCGCCAATCAGCGCCGCCGGGCCGCCCCACATCACGAAGTTGCTTTGCTCGCGCGATATCTCGGGGAACTCGCGCTCGAAGCGGTAGCGCAGCCAAAAGCCGTGCACGCTGTAGTGGGCAAGGCCCGGGTCCGGGGCGGTCATGTTG
>JAAFAL010000138.1 GCA_018222345.1 bacterium | reverse complement strand
GTGCTGGAGGCCATCAGCCGCGACCATTCGCTGGTGCAAGAACTGGTTGATCGCGGCTTTTATTCTATGGAAGAGGCGCAGGAAAAGGTCGGCCGCAATATCGTCACCCGAGCCTTGGGCGTCGAAGCCGATGTCCGCATCGACTTGGTTGAGGAGCCGGTGGCGATTGGCGACATTTATCTGCTGTGCTCGGACGGCTTGTCGGACCTGATCGACGACGACAAAATCAGCTTAACCCTGCAGGAGTATGCTGATAATCTCGAGTTGGCGGCGCAGCAGTTGATCGACATGGCCAACGCCGCAGGCGGCAAAGACAACATTTCGGTGGTGCTCGCACGCATCGACGGGCATTTCGCCAAAAAACGCGGGCTTTTGTCCAAGTTTCTGAAGTGGTTTTAGCGGACATCGGGGATAGGTGCAGGCAATGGGCAAATTGACCGTAATGAATGGTGCGAAGACGATTCGCACTGTCGAACTGGAGGCCGAGCGCACCACGATTGGCCGCCACCCGGACAACGACATCCAATTGCAAGACAACGCCGTGAGCGGCAAACATGCGGTGGTCATGACGATCTTGTCGGACTCGTTTCTTGAAGACCTCAACAGCACCAACGGCACGCTGGTGAATGGCCGACAAGTTGCCAAACATCCCTTGGCCGATGGTGATGTCGTCACCTTGGGCCAACATACATTGCGGTATGAGTCGGCCGTTCAGGTTGACGAGTCGGCACTGGAACAAACCATGATCCTGCGCCCCGGCCAGATGGCCGCAGCAGCAGAACAGGCCGGCGAGCGGCTCGGCGCCATGCCGGCTGCCGAACCCAGCAAACCATTGGCAGGCAAACTGCGGCTCATGTCGGGTGCGAATGCCGGACGCGAACTGGAACTGACGAAAGCGCTCACCACTATCGGCCGCCCCGGCATACAAGTGGCCGCCGTCACCCGCCGCCCCGATGGCTTTTATTTGGTGCATGTTGGCGGCCAGGATTCCAACAGCAAACGCCCGGTGGTCAACGGTGAATCGATCGGCGTGCATGCCCGGCAGTTGGAAAACGGCGACACCATCGAACTGGCCGGCGCCAAGCTCACGTTTGTCGCCGAGTAGCCGCCGCCACTGACCCTGCAGGCTTGAACTTGCGCTGGTTTCTGCCCCTGCTGTTGACCCTGGCACTGGGCTGGCTCGCGCTGTGTTGTGCCAAACACCATGCAGCGATGATCGAGGCCGACATTGGCGCACGCGCGGCACAGGTCGCTGATCAGCACCCGTGGCTGGGCGTTACCGTCAATGGCCGCGACCTCCTCGTTCATGGCGCGCCGCCGACGCCAGCAGCATCACGCATCGTGCTCGAACAATTGCGCAGCATGCGCGGCGTGCGGGTCGTCAGCGGCGCCTGGACCGGCACCGCCGCGGCTGCAGGCAAGCAACAGGTGCAGCAAGCAACGGCCAGCGCGCTGACGCTGTCGGCGACTTTGTCGGCCACCGCGGCTGAAAAACAACCCATCAAGCTGCGCGGCACACTGCCAAACGCACGTGACGCCAACAGCCTGAACCGCTATTTGGACACGCACCGCCGCAGCCTGAGCGTTGACTCGGAACTGAACACCGACAACGCTGCCAGCGGCGAACAAAGCGCACTGCTGCGCCACGCCGTCGCGACCGGCGTGCGCGGTTTGTTGCGCCTTCAGCACGGCAAGCTGCAAGTTGATGAAAACCAGATCACGCTGTCGGGCGTTGCTCCGTCGGCGTTGTCGCAGCGCAGTATTGATGCCGATATACGCCGCAACTTGCCCAGTGGCTACGTGTTCCGCTCGCTAATACGCGCGGCGCACGACCGGCCCCGCATGACCTCAAAGCAGCAAGCACTGTCAGGCGTACAACAAGCCGTCGTCACCGCCTGCCAAACCGGCTTTGACGCCCTGATGCGCCAGGCCAGCATCAATTTTGGCAACGATTCGGCGACGCTCGACGACAGCAGTGAACAACTGCTGAATCAGATTGCCGTGCAAGCCAAAGCGTGCCAGAACACGCGCGTGCTGATCGCCGGGCATTCCGACAGCAGCGGCGATCCCGCGTACAACATCGACCTGAGCCAGCGCCGGGCCGAGGCCGTGCGGCAAGCCCTGATTGCGCGCAATATTGCGCCTGAACGGCTACACGCTCGTGGTTTTGGCGGCGCACATCCGCGCATCAGCAACGACACCGCCGCCGGGCGCGCGGCAAACCGTCGTATCGAATTTACCCTGACCTACGCCGCTGCCGAGGACACGCCATGACCTATCTGATCAGCCAGATCTGGCTATGCCTATTGATTGCCGCTGTTCTGGGATTTGTACTCGGCATGTGGTGGCGTGGGCGACGCTGCGAAGCCGAGATTGACGACATCCTGACGCGCCAACGTGAGGCGTTGCGCCTGCGTGATCACACCATCGACGCCTTGCGCGAGCAGGCAAATGACGCGCAAACGGCGCCACCTGCCAAGCCCGAAACACAAGCTGGCGGGAAGCCCGCCGTGCTGTTAGCCGCAGCGCCAGCGCAACCCGACGATCTAAAGCGCATCAGCGGTGTCGGCCCCAAACTGGAAGCCTTGCTCAATAGCTTGGGCGTTTATCAGTTTTCGCAAGTGGCCAAATTCAGCGCCAGCGACATCGCTTGGGTTGATCAGCACCTGGGCAGTTTCAAGGGCCGGATTGAGCGGGATGATTGGGTGGCGCAGGCGAAGGAATTGGATCAGTCTTAGAGCAGCGTCGCGCCGCGCTTCCGCCCCCATCCGCGCCTTCAGGGCACCCCAGTTCAAGCCAGGGGCAGGCTCTTCCCCGGCCCCCATCCGCCCCTACGGGGCACCTTCCCCCGCAAGCGGGAGAAGGCGTCAACCTGAATCCCCTCTCCCCTTTGGGGAGAGGGTTAGGGTGAGGGGCACGTACGGTTACGCATTGGCATGCCGATACCGAACCCGGCTAGTCAAGCCGCACATCAAATCATAAGAAATCGTGCCCGCATGCTCGGCGACGGCTTCTATGGACAGACCCTCACCCCACAGCGTAACGGTGTCACCCACTTGTGCGCTGGGCGCATCGGTCAGATCAACGGTAATCATGTCCATGGACACGCGGCCGAGCATGGGCACGGTTGCGGCGCCACCAGCAGCTTGGATCAACACTGGCGTGCCGGTGCCGGCATGGCGCGGGTAGCCATCACCATAGCCAACCGCAACCACGCCAACCTGCATGGGCCTGTCGCACACATAAGTGCCGCCGTAGCCAATGGCCGCGCCTGCGGCCAGGTTGCGCACACTGATCAGCCGGCTGCGCACCGTCATACCCGGCTGCAGGCCCAAGGATTCTGCGGGCTTGCCGCAAACTGGCGAGGCGCCATACAACAGCAGGCCCGGCCGCACCCAATCAGCGTGCGCCGCCGGCCAACCGACCATGCCGCCGGAGTTGGCGATGGTGCGCTGCCCGGGCAGGCCCTCAATGGCCTGCGCAAACACGTCGAGTTGCTGGTTAGTGAACGGATCAGCCGGATCATCAGCACGCGCGAGATGCGTCATCCAGCCGATGTGCTCGAGGTGTGAGCAGGCACTGACGCGTGCCAACAGGTCCTTCGCACGATCAGGGTCAAAACCCAACCGGTTCATGCCGGTATCCAACTTGATCCAAACTGCAATCGCAGTGCCAGGCCGCGCGGCTTCCAAGGCGGCAAGTTGCCAGTCGTCGTGCAACACCAGCACATCACCGCGCGCCGCGACATCGTCGATCTCACCAGCGTCCAGGATGCCTTCAAGCAGGACGATTGGTGACTCGCAACCTGCATCGGTCAGTTCTACGGCTTCTTCAAGCGCGGCAACGGCCAAGGCATCGACATCCGAATCGAGCGCTGCAGCTACCACGCGCGCGCCGTGGCCGTAAGCATCGCCCTTCACGGCCGCCATCAATTTAGCGGCGGGTGCCAGAGCACGTGCACGTTGCAGATTGTGGCGGATGGCCGCCAGATCAACGGTGGCTTCTACGCGGCGCAAAGCGATTGGCTAGTCATAGTATTCGTCTTCGCCGCCGCGGTACGCGATGTTGTCGAAGCGCGTGAACTGCCCTTGGAACGTCGCCTTGACCTTGCCGATCGGTCCATTTCGCTGCTTGCCAATGATGATCTCGGCAATGCCTTTCTGATCGGTTTCGGGCTTGTAAACCTCTTCGCGGTAGATGAACAGGATCAGGTCGGCGTCCTGCTCGATACCACCCGACTCCCGAATGTCCGCCATCCGCGGGCGCTTGTCGTCGCGGTTTTCGACGCCGCGGTTGAGCTGGCTGAGCGCGATCACCGGCACTTCCAGTTCCTTGGCCAGCGACTTCAGGCTGCGCGAAATCTGCGCGATTTCGTTGGTGCGGTTTTCCGTGTTGCCCGGCACGCTCATGAGCTGCAGATAATCGACAACGATCAGCCCAAGTTCTTGCCCTTCAGGGAATTTCTCGGTACGAGTATTGCGCAACTCGCGCTTCACGCGGCGGCATGAGGCGCGTAGCTCGGTGGGTGACAATTGGCCGTTGTCGTCAATGTAAATCGGCGCATTGCCGAGCAAGGTGATGGCGGACGGGATGCGGTTCCAGTCGTCGTCAGTGAGGTTGCCGGTGCGCAAGCGCTCCTGATCGACGCGGCCATAGGACGACAACATCCGCAGCATCAGCTGCTCGCCTGGCATTTCCAGCGAGAACACCAGCACTGCCTTGGGGTCTTTCATGTCGGTGGCCACCGACTCGGCGATATTCATGGCAAAACTGGTCTTGCCCATGGATGGGCGCGCGGCGACGATGATCAGGTCGCCGGAGTGCATGCCTGTGGTTTTCTTGTCGAGGTCGTCCAGGCCGGTTGAGGTACCCGCAAGGTCCTTGCCTTCGTATAGCGACTCTAGCCTGGTGACTGCTTGGGTCAGATAGCCTTTGGCGTGTTGCGGGCCGCTGTCTGCACGCTTGCCGGACTCGGCAATCTCCAACACTTTGCGTTCGGCCTCGTCCAACAACTCGTTGCTGGGGCGGCCTTCGGGCACATAACCCATGTCGGAGATTTCGGTGCCGACATTGATCAGCTTGCGGTAAATACTGCGCTCGCGGACGATCTTGGCGTAAGCGGCGATATTGGCCGCACTGCCGGTTTCGTTGGCGATGGCGCCTAGGTAGGCCAGCCCACCTGCGTCGTCGAGCTGCCCGCGCGCGGCGAGCCACTCCGACAAGGTCACCGCATCACGCGGCTCGCTCTTGTCGGCCAGTTCCGCAATCGCGCGAAAGATGAGCTGGTGGTCTTTGCGATAAAAGTCCGCTTCGGCCACACGCCCGGCGATACGATCCCAGGCCTCGTTTTGCAGCATCAAGCCGCCGAGCACGGACTGTTCGGCTTCCAGCGAATACGGTGGCAGTTTCTGATCCAAAGTGCTGAGCCCGGATTTGGTTTGGCGGCGGGACCGCGCAGATTACCGCGGCTGCGTCAGCCGCGCATCGCGCTGAGCGCTATGACCGATGTTATGGGTGCAAAAACAACAAAGGCCGGCCCTTGAATCACAATGGGCCGGCCTTTGATTGCGCAGAGTGCTGCAAAGAAAACCTAACTGGTTTCCTCGGCTTGCACGATCACTTTGATGTCCTGATCGACTTCGGCGTACAGGTGCACGGTGACATCAGCCTCGCCAACCTCGCGCATCGGCGTGTCCATGACCACCTCTTCCTTGTCGGTCGCCACACCGGCTTCGGTGAGCGCCAGCGCCACTTCGCGCGGGCCGACCGAGCCGTACAGCTTGCCTTCTTCCGAGGCGCGGCTGCTAATGGTGACCGTGCCCAGCTTTGCGATAGCTTCGGCGCGGGCCTTTGCAGCCGACGTTGACTCGGCGGCCTTTTTCAGCAGCTCGGCCTTGCGGGCTTCATAGACTTCGCGGTTGGCGGCGGTGGCGCGCAGTGCCTTGCCTTGTGGCAACAGGTAGTTGCGGCCATAGCCGGGCTTGACGGTGACAACGTCACCCAGGTCGCCCAGGTTCTGGATGCGATCCAGCAGAATGACTTCCATTGTTTCGCTCCTTATTCGTGCTGGTCGGTGTACGGCAGCAGCGCGAGGAAACGCGCGCGCTTGACCGCAACAGACAACTGGCGCTGATAACGGGCGCGGGTGCCGGTGACGCGGCTGGGAACGATCTTGCCGTTCTCGCCGATGAATTGTTTGAGCAGGTTCAAGTCCTTGTAATCGATGGTCTCGATGCCTTCGGAGGTGAACTTGCAAACGCGTTTGCGACGGAAATTACGTGCCATGATTCAATCTCCTCAAGCCGTGGCTTCGGGGGTGGGTTCCTCGGCGCTCTCAGCCTCGGATTCGCCAGCATCATCTGCGTCGGCCGAATCATCAGCGGCGTCTTCTTCCGGTGCTTGCTCGGCACGCGAACGCTCAGCACGCTCGGCGCGCTCTTTCTTGTTGGCGCGCTCTTCTTCGGCTTCCTTGGCCAGCGGCGACACGTCGGTCTCGGCGTCTTCGCGGCGGATGGTCATGTGCCG
This sequence comes from bacterium, assembly GCA_018222345.1. Taxonomy (GTDB): domain Bacteria; phylum Pseudomonadota; class Gammaproteobacteria; order Nevskiales; family OUC007; genus JAAFAL01. Next base: position 746 of record JAAFAL010000138.1, on the reverse strand, counting down.
GATGATGGCGTCATTGAAGCGGAAGGTGGATTCCAACTCTTCCAGGGCCTCGGCGCCGCATTCGACATTCATCATGGCGTAGTGCGCCTTGTGCACCTTGGCAATGATGTAGGCCAACTGACGGCGGCCCCAGTCTTCAACGCGGTGGACTTTGCCACCGGATTCTTCGATCAGGCCGCGATAGCGTTCCAGCATCGCAGGCACCTGCTCGCTCTGGTCAGGGTGGACCAGAAACACGATTTCATAGTGTCGCATTGTGTTCCTTGTGGATGATCCGCCACCGAAAATTGGTGGCGAAAAAGCTTGCGGCGAAGACCAATATCAAGGGCCGTCAAGCAAGGGCCGCAGCGGCGCACAGCCGTTGCGGGGGCGCGGATTATACGTCAGCCGCGAATAATCTCAATGCTAGCAGTCTGTCGGGCTTCCCCCGATCTACTGCGACGCCCGTTCTGCGGACGCTTTCCACGCGCGCTGTCGTCGAATGTGTTCAACATGCTCCTCCAGCGTGCGTAGAAATCGCCTCACAGCACGAACGTCTCGCGACGATCAGGAAAGTCCGACAGGCTGCTAGGATTACGCTCGGCGCTGACGCACCGCTTCATACGGGGCAACCGCCCAACTGCCCGAAACGTCCAGGCCCTCGACCGTGCCCGCCATCGGCAACTCCACCGGCCAATCCAACAGTTCACCCGCGGTCTCTATTAACCTCCGACGCCTGCGGACGAATGGAGTGTGGTGATCTCGGT
>JAAFAL010000137.1 GCA_018222345.1 bacterium | reverse complement strand
CTATTTGTTTGACTGGGCAAAGGGCCATAAAAAACTGAACGAGGAATGGTTTTTCCGCACTGCGCTGGGCCTGCCCAATGCCGACGGCGTTTATACCGCGCGGCCCCGCATGGCCTACGACTTGTTGGCCGAAGTCTTCGCAATCGACCCATACACCGATGGCGAACGCCCGGCGCAAGCGAAGATCGACAATTTGAATATGGATCTGTTTGAGTTGCGTGGCGATGTGCGCCAGCTCAAGGCACAGGTGTCGGAGCAGCAACGCAAATTGCAGCTCACTGGTGGCGAATTCCGCGGAGAAATGGCCGTGCGCGGTTTCGACTCCGAGTTGGACGAAGATGGCGAGCGCGCGCTGGAATTCTCCGATGGTCAGATGGTGTTTTTGGACTTTGCATTCGAGCCGACGCAGAACCTGTCGGGCCAGTTCTCGATCAACATGTTGGCCAATGTGGCCAACAAGCGGCCGTTTGAGTTCACCTATGGCGACCGCGGACTGCCGGTGACCGTACTTGGCACCGACACCGAGAATGTTGCGCCCAGCAGTACCAGTACGGTGCAGCAAATCAACGTGCGCGACAATGAGCGCATCGAACTTTACGACTTCAACGCCAAGTATCAGGGCAAGCATTTCGATGTCGAGGCGTTCTATCACACGCCCCGTTTCCATTGGGGCTACGAAGGCGACCAGTTCGGATTGCTGCGCGAAACGACCGATATCTCCAGTATTGATGTGTTCAATGGCAAGGCGCCGGAGGGCATCGAGTTTGTCGGCAAGGGCCGTCTCAAGGGTCTGACCGTTGTGGCCGGCCCTGAGGTCTATTGGGGCGCCAACCCCAAGGCGATCGTCAAGTACGACTTCGGTGTGCGTGGCGTCGATCTGACGGTTATCCACTCCGAGGACATTGCACGCCTGGACGATGGCGCAAACGCCACGCAATCCACGGAACGGCAGACCCGCCAGACCACGATCAATGCTGAAACCAACCTGGCCAAGGGTGTGACCCTGCAGGTCGGCGGGATCATGGCAGCGACCGAAAAGGTTGATGAAACCTATGACCGTGTCGGCGACAACGGCGAGATCATCCTCGATGAGATCGATTTTGCCGATACCCTGGGCCTCAAGGCCAAATTGGAGTTTCCGCTGCTGGGCACGCAAAGCTACGTTGCGGCGCACTACGCCGGCCTGGTGGCCGATGGCGGCCAGCACCACAAGGTCTATGGCGTGACTGACCCAAGCCGGCTGCCGTACTCGGGCGACGGTAACAAGCGTGAGGTCGAGGCCGGCATGCGCCTGTTCTTCGGCGACTACATGTTGTTCCCGCGTGTGCTGTATCGCGACAACTTAGTCGATGCCAATCCGTTCATTGAGCCAGCCATCAACAATGGTGTGCTCAGCCCCGGCATCAACCCGCGTGACCGTGACACCGATCCGTTCGCTGTGCTGGGTAACCGCGAAGCACGCTCGGGCGAGCTGTACTTGACCTATGACCCGACGCCGGAAACGCCGTTTTACGATTGGGACAACGAGTGGCGTGAGAATGCCGGTTTTGCCTTTGATGTTGGCGGCACCTACACCGAGTTCCCGACGTTTACTGACTCGCACCTGTTCTTCTTCGAGCCTGGCAACACCAATGCCTCGTTTGGCCGTGGCCTGCCCGCAGAGGACGTGTGGGCGGTGTCAAGCCGCATGGCATTTAACCCAGGGGCTGGTGCCAAGTACATCACGCGCATCATCCGCGGTTTCGACCAACCGACTGGCGACCCCAGTGGTGGAACACGGGATTACTTCGAACTACACGGTAAAGCCGTATTGGGCCGGCACCTGATCCGCGCGTACTTCAAACAGGATTCGTGGGGCGACCAGGACTTCTACCGCCAGTTCAATATCACCTACCCCGAGCAATACAAGCTGGACTACGCCTTTTTGCTCCCAGGTGGCGGCGCCATCGGTGACAGCGTGTCGGAAGGCCGGGCATCAAAAATCGGCATACGCACCATTTATCGAACATACGACGAGAATTCGCTGGGCGAGGAATTCGACGGTGGTGCCAATGATTTTGGCTTCCTGACTGTGTTCTATTTCAACTACAGCTTCTAGACCAGCGCAACAAATCGAAAAAGGTGACGCTATGAAGATGATTAATCGTCAAACAGGAAAACGCAGCGCGAGAGTCGGTATGGCCATGCTCGCCGCAAGCGTGATGATGGCGCTCAGCGCGTGCTCATCGCCATCGGACGGCGACGGGCAGGTGATCAGCAACCTCGCGCTGCCAACCGATGTGGTGCTGGACTTGGCCTGCGAAAATGTCGGGGTACACCCGGAAACATGCGTGCTGGGTGACCCGGCGAATCCATTCGTCACCACCACCATCACCGAGTTCAACGTCGATGACCCCGACGCGTCGGTCAACAAATTTGACCTCGCGGCGGCAATTCCGCCGGGGCCCTCCGGCGCGAAAGCGCGCTTCTATTTCTGGGCGACAGCGCTGGCGCGCTTTCCCAGCGGCGAGAATCAGTACTTCACGGCGCTTGCGCTGCATGAACTGTTCGACGCCAATAGCAACGCGCTGTCCGAGGACGACCTGGTTCGCGCGCAGGCATTGAAGGCCTACCGTTCCGTGCTCGATAACTTCTTCGGCTCGGTGGTGGTGTTCGAGTGCTGCGCAGACCTCAGCGACGATGGTCAACCGGTCGCATTTCCGGTGCCGTTGAACCTGCTGGCAGCGGATTCCTTGCACCGCACTGACCGCACAGGCTTCCGACGCTTGATCGCCGGTGATCCGCTGCTTGTGATCGAACAGTTGCTGCAATGGGGCTATCGCTTCACGCCAGGTACCGCAGAAAACAACTTCGACGACGGCGTCGTGGAGGTCATCGAAGGCCCTTGATGCGTGGTGCGTTGATACTCGCAGCCCCGCTTGTGGCGGGGCTGCTATTACGGCCTGTGCCCGCAATGGCGCAGGCCGTTGCCGTTGAATTGCAGCAAACCGAGCAAGGTTGGCAATTGCTGCGTGATGGTCAGCCCTATTTCATTCGTGGTGCTGGTGGCGTTATGGGCACCGACGGTGCAGCCTCGTTGGCCAGCCTCAAAGCCGCCGGGGCGAATTCGGTGCGTACCTGGGGCAGTGATGCAAACGAAGATTTCCTCGACGCCGCGCACGCGCTTGGCCTGACCGTGGCTGTTGGTTTGTGGCTAGGCCATGAGCGGCACGGCTTCGACTATCGCGACTCGGCGCAGGTGCAAGCCCAGCGCCAGCGTATTGGCGACAAAGTTCGCCAGATCAAAGATCATCCAGCGGTTTTGCTGTGGGGTGTCGGTAACGAGATGGAAGGTTTCGATGCCGGCGACGACCCGGTGATATGGAATGAGGTCAATGCCGTCGCAGCCATGGTCAAGGCATTGGACCCCGCTCACCCCACGATGACCGTGACAGCGTTCGCTCACGGTGGGCGTGTCGAATTTGTCCATCGTCGTAGCCCGGCCATTGATATTCATGGCGTCAATGCTTACGGCAGCGCAGGATCCCTGCTGCAAGTGCTGCGTGAGGGGCAGGCGACAAAACCTGTCGTGTTGACAGAGTTCGGCCCGATCGGCCCGTGGGAAGCACAGCAAACGTCTTGGGGCGCGCCACTGGAGCAAACTAGCACGCAAAAAGCCGCAGCCTACCGCGCGCACTATGCCGCGGCTGTGACCGCCGGCGGCTCCATGAGCCTTGGGGCATACGCGTTCCTGTGGGGCCACAAGATGGAGGGCACCGAGACGTGGTTTGGTATGTCGTTGGCCGACGGTTCACCCACGGCGGCAGTCGATGCCATGACCGAGATCTGGTCAGGCACACCGCCAGACAATCTCGCGCCAGTGGTGAGGCCGTTGGCGCTGACCGGCTCCACCGAAGTTGAGCCTGGTGCGCGCATCCAAGTACGCGCCAACGCTACTGACCCCGAGGGCAAGGCCTTGCGTGCGCAGTGGGCACTGAAGCCCGAGTCGGGCGACTACCTGACTGGTGGTGACTCCCGAGCCACGCCGCCGGCAATCAAAGGCGCTGTTGTGGCCAGTGCTGTCGAGCAAGCAACAGTCGAAATGCCGGATACGCCAGGTGCTTGCCGGCTGTACTACACCGTGTATGACACCGGCGGCAAAGCGGGCACGGCCAATATTCCGCTGCGCGTTCTGGGTGAGCCGGCCACACTGATGCCGGTCGTCGTGTATGCCGACGGCCTAGAGAACATGCCCTGGGCGCCATCCGGCTGGATGGGGCAGACAGACAAACTGAGCCTTGACGGGCAAAACACAGACAACCCTCACTCGGGCGAGGCGGCAATCAAGATTCGCTATACCGGACAGTTTGGTTGGGCGGGTATTGCTTGGCAGCATCCTGCAAACAATTGGGGTGATTTGCCGGGCGGGTTGGACCTGGTCGGCGCAAATAAGCTGGAGTTCTGGGCGCGCGGCGCCTACGGTGGTGAGACGGTAGAAGTTGGCATGGGCTTGATCAAAGCCCCGAAACCGCATCCCGATTCAGGATCAGCAAAACTCTCAGGTGTGGTGCTCAAGCACACGTGGCAACGCTACACGGTGCCGCTAAAAGGCGTTGACCTGTCGAGCATCAAGACTGGCTTTTACGTCACGCTGGAAGGCCGTCAGTCGCCGGTGACCATTTATCTCGACGACATTCGGTTTACGCGATAGGGCCAGTGCTCTCGCGCAGCACAATGCTGGCGGGCACGACATTACTGCCGCCATTATCAATGTCGTCCGGGTTGATCAGCAGTTGCGTCGCGCGTTGCGCCATCGCCGCTGATGGTTGTCGAATTGAAGTCAGGGCAGGGAAGACCAACTGGGCCAGTGGGCTGTCGTCGAAACCAGCGACGGACAAGTCGTCTGGAATCCGCACGCCGCGCCGCAAGGCGGCCCGGGTGACGCCAGCGGCCATGTCATCGTTGGCTGCAAAGATCGCGGTGGGGGGCTGTGGCAGCGACAATAGCTGCTCGGCGCCGCGCTCTCCCGAAGCAATTGAACTGTCGCCCTGAACAACATAGTGATCGTTGCGCGCGAGGCCACTGGCCGACAATCCGTCCAGGTAGCCCAGAAAGCGGTTGGACACGGCTTTGTGCTTTGCGTCGCCCTGCACAAAAGCAATGCGTTGGTGGCCCAGGGATGCCAGATAAGCGGTCATCTCTGCACAAATGTCTTGGTCGTTCGTGACAACAGCGTTCGCCGGCACCTTGGCCCGGCCCGGCGACAGGCTGACGCAGGGAATACCGCTGGCTTTGACCGCGTTGACGATCTTCGGCATGTTCGACAGCGGCGCGGCCAGCACTATGCCGTCCGGGCGGGTCTGGGCGAACAGGGTTTGCAGCTCTTCGCTTACCTTGCGGCTGCGGTAATCGCACGGGTGGATCAGCAGTTCACGATTGGCAGCGCGGCATGCGCGTAGCGCACCTTCCTGCAGGCTCAGCACATAACCCGAGCTGGGTGCCTCGTAGGCGCTGGGGTCGTCGTAGATCAGCGCAATGATGTGCGACCGTGCGCTGGCCAGGTTGCGTGCCGAGGCATTCGGGCGGTAGTTGAGGCTGGTGATCGCAGCTTCGACACGTTCGCGGGTGGCAGCGCGCACATTGGGTTCGCGGTTGACCACGCGCGAGACGGTCTTGATCGACACGCCCGCAGCTTGGGCAACGTCGTCAACGGTGGCTCTGGTGGCGTCGGGGTTATACATAGGGCGAGCAGAATGACAGCGCTAGCATCGCATTATTGTGCATCTTCAATTTGTTGTCGAACTAACTAGACGTATTTGAACGCTCCGTGCTGGTCCCACAGGCCCCAGTAGGCGCCAACATCACCTTCATCCTTGACCTTCCATTGTTCGTCGAATGACGAGAAGTAGAAAATCGGGACATCCTCTTGCTCGGCCCACTGGCAGGTATCAATAAAGTACTTGATGGCGTTGTCTTCCGATGGTTGGGCGCCGCCAGTGGATGAGCCTTTGTTGGGCCAGCCGGTCTCGCTGATGACGACTGGCTTGCCATTGGCAGCCTTCTGCGCACGGCGATACATCTCTTTCATGTACAACAGTGCATGCTCGATGGGGCAGCCTTCCCAGAACGGGTAGCAGTTGGCCAGGATGACGTCGCAAGCATCGGTCACCGCGGGGTGGTCCTCGAACTTGAAATAGGCATCGACATAGCCCACGGGCACATCCGGCGCGCCCTGCCTAGCGCGTTGGATGTAGTCGATCAGTGCCGCCTCGTCCAATTCTTCACGCAACAGCACTTCGTTACCAACGCCCAATACATCGGCATGGCCGGCATTGGCCAGTTCGATGGCCTTGGCCAATTCCACCTCGTTGCGGTCGAGATCATCGTCCAGCCACACGCCAACCAAGGTCTTGCAGCCCGCGTGCCGGGCCACGGGTGGGATGAGTTCGTTGCCCTGACTACAGGCAAAGCTGCGCACCCAGCGCACGTGCGGGGCGATCATCGCGAAGCGTTGTTCAATCTGCTCGACTGTCAGCGGCGCACCCGGCCCCTGATCAGGCAGATAGGGGCTGAAACTGACGCCGTGAATGCCCTGATCGAGGATGTCAGCAACCAACTTGCGGCGCGCTGCCGGACTGTGATCGGCGATGTTCAAACCAGCCAGTGACAACCGCCGTTGATGCATACGTCCCATGATTCAGCCAGCTCCTTGTTGCATCAGCCATTGCTGGCCAAATGCGACGTCCAGTTGGGCGATCGTGCCATCGCGTTTGAAGATTGACTGGCTGATTTCGCGTGGCAGCGCCAGGCCCTCAAGTTGCTGTTGCCGGCCATCGCTCATGCGGATAGTGATTGCGGCGTCAGCAGCCGATCGCACATCCAGGCGATAGGTGATCGGCACTTGGCACAAGGAAAATGCCAGGCCGTGTTCAGGGGTCTCCACAATTTGCCAGCGATTATTCACATCCAACATCCGCCGTTTGCCGGGCGTGGCGAGGAATTCCTGCCGGCGCAGCAAGCGGGGCTCGAAGCGCGCGGCGCCGTCGCTGACGCGCACACCCAATTCGCCGAATCGGGTCAGAATTTCTTCCTTGACCTGGCCTGTCATGCCCGGCTGCCGGGCGCCGGCGTGGCCGGGCGTGTGAGAATAGGGGTCGGTCGGGAAGGCGCCGTACTCGGCCGGTGACTTGTTGAAGCCAATACCGCCGCGCACGCGGTAATACTGGGCGGCCAGCCGCGACAGGGTGTTGGCGTTGCAGCCGGAATCCAGGGCAGCAAAAAAGCGCTCCTGCACAGCCAACAGCAATTTGGCAAAAATTTGCTCATAAATTCTACCCAAACCCTCACAAC
>JAAFAL010000136.1 GCA_018222345.1 bacterium | reverse complement strand
CATCGACCAGCCACAGCCAGCCCAGCGCCACGCTGACGTAAACGCCACCGTAGGCTGCATACACGCGTCCGGCGGCTTCAGGGTGCAGGCTCAGCAGCCACACGAAAAGCACCAAACTGGCAGCAGCTGGGACAAGCAGCCACACACTAGCATCGCGTCGCAGCCACAGATAGGGCAGATAACAGCCAATAATCTCGGCGAGCGCGGTGGCCACAAACAGGCTCAGCAACTTCAGGCTTTCTGGTAACATCACTCGTGAAACCGCCAAACGGAAGTCAAGTGCATTGGCGCTGCACGTTGCGACAGACAACGGCTCATCACCGTGACGACCAGAGAGTCCAAAAACCGATCAGTACAAAGCCCACACCGGCAATCTGCTGAAGCGATTGGGCAGGCACCAATCGTGAAACCCATGCACCACCGATCACGCCGATAGCGGTCGCTAGGATCAGTGCGAGCGAGGCCGCAACGAAAATTCTCCATCGTCCAACGCTCCCGTCAGCCGAGAACAGCAAAGTCGCCAACTGCGTCTTGTCGCCCATTTCGGCAAATAGGACGGTCGCGAACACCGTCAGGGTCAGTTTCAAATCGTCCATAGATGCATCAACTCATTCTCTAGGTGAATTCGAGCAAGGATCGCGTTGCGCCGCGCAGGCCGCGATCACGCTCCGCCGACGGGAACACGCTGAAGCATGGCGCCCAGCAGACGGCAACCGCATGACCACCACCTTTCACGGCACTGGATCGCAACTTAAGCGACCGTTATCGGCAGCGGCCATGATCACGGACGGTAGACGCGCTCAAAGAATCCACTAAGCTCGACGTCGATCGTGACGGCGGAGTTGGTGGGGTTTTTCCAGTACCAGCCGTGGGTTCCATTGAATGGCGCCACAAACAGTCCCGATGCGTCGGCCCGCGATCGCTCACGCCAGTAGCTTTCAAACGTATCGCTGTCGCCGGGTGGCTCACCGTGCATATCAAAGTGCACCGGGCGTGTGGCGGCCCAATGAAAAACAAAGCTCTGCCCCTGGTGCATGACGGCTTTAATTTCGACTCCGTCGCCTGGTTGAAGGGTCAGTGAGCGCTTCTCCGTCGCATAGGCCACTGGTGATGCTGTTACAGAGGGAATGGCGACAGTTTCAGCATCGATAACTTCGGCCGGGACAACAGCGTCAGCACCGGCATTGGCACCCAACGCCGTGAGCCCGAGCAACTGGCCTAGACCGGTTGGATCACGACCGTATTCAGCAGGTAGAACTGCGACGAGCAGAATCACACCTGCAACCAATGCGGCGATGAGCGTGCTTACCATCAACTTACGGCGTGATGGGGCAGCCTGGTTTTGAACATCATTCATAAATAGCCTAATTAGTCAGCATGAAGCCGGCCATTTGGTAGCCCGCCAAAAGAAATCCTGCACAGATCAGCACGAGGTTTGCGGCAAATGCTTGCCGAGTAAATCGGGAGCTCTGCCGCCACGAGGTCATCACGATGAGGATGACGCCGAGTGCGAGGAGCTGTCCTAGCTCTACCCCCACGTTGAAGGCCAGCATGTTTGGTACCAAGCCGTCTGGAGAAAGCGACAAGTCCTGAAGTTTGGTCGCCAGGCCAAATCCATGCACCAGCCCGAATAGCAGCACAGCCGCACGTGCACTGGGCTGGAATCCAAAGCAGGTACGGAAGCCACCGATGTTGTCGAACCCCTTGTACACGACTGACAACCCGATGATGGCATCGACCAGGTAAGGGTTGACGTGCGCTCCACTCAACACGCCGAACAACAGCGTCGCACTGTGTCCGATCGAAAACAGCGTCACGTAGAGCGCGACGTCGCGAGCGCGGTACAGGAAGAAGATCACGCCGAGCAAGAACAGCAAATGGTCGTAACCCGTAACCATGTGCTTTGCGCCCAGATACAAGAACGGAATCAGCTGCGTTCCGCTACTCGCCTCCAGGAAGCCTTGATCACCGCCAGACACGCCGTGAGCCAAGACTCCAACACTCCAGCAGGCCAGAAGCGCGACGACGCCTCTGGCCCACCATTGCAACTGCGTATTCTCGCCGCAGAGGCCGCGGCTATTCAGGCTGTGCATCGTTATCCTTGTCGTCCTTTTGTTCGGGAGCCTGCTTCTCGAGTGAACGGGTTTCGTCCAGATCGGAGATGTCGCCCTCAGTCGTTTCAGTCTTGGAATCTGGGTCGTTCTCCAACGACTGAGCAGGCTCGATCGGCTCAAAGTCATCAAATCCATGTGTGCCATGTGCGAGCGCACCAGCGCTCGCCAGAAGTAGAATCGAGAATGAAATTGCCTTCATTGTTTTTCTCCGGTTGACAGATTTACTCGTGAATTTGCATACAGCGGTGTATGCATTGAGGTTTCTCAGGACTTCAAATATCTGACGCTCTCCAAGCTGAAGAGCGTCAACCATATGGAACGCACTATCGTTCATTGCGCCACCCCCCGAATCGCCACGACCGCGGCGTAAGCCACCGCGGTCGATAGCGCGCCAAGCGCGAGTGCCGCCCAGAAGCCCAAGCCACGCTCCAGGGCAGCGGGCACCACCACAAAGAGCGTGAGCGATGGCAACACCAGCCAGCCCACATCCGATGCCATAGTCGCCACGCGGTCGAGGTCTCGCGTGTCCAGGTAGAGCCACGTCATCGCGAGTATCGACACCAGTGGCAGCGACACGATGACCGCGGCTAGCAGCGTGCTGCGCTTCGCGATTTCGGAGGCAATGACAATCACCAGCGCCGAGATCGCGATCTTTGCGAGGAAATACGCCATCGCCTACGCCTCAGCGGGCGTAGCGCCGCTCGGTTCTGCCTGACCGGCGGGCCGACGTTCGCGCCCGTGAACGATACGATATAGCGCCGGCAAGATGAGCAAGGTCAGCAAGGTCGATGACAGGATGCCACCGATGACCACCGTGGCCAGCGGCCGCTGCACCTCGGCACCGGTACCGACGTTCAGCGCCATCGGCACGAAGCCCAAGCTGGCCACCAGCGCGGTCATCAACACCGGGCGCAGGCGGGTCATCGCGCCCTGAACGATTGCGTCAGTCAGCGCCAGCCCGTCGGCCCGCAATTCGCGGATGAACGACAGCATCACCAGGCCATTGAGTACCGCGATGCCGGACAACGCGATAAACCCAACGGCGGCAGAGATCGACATCGGCAGGTCGCGCAGCCACAAGGCCAGCACGCCGCCGGTCAGTGCCAGCGGTACGCCGGTGAAAATGATCAGCGCATCGCGCAATGAGCCGAACGCCATGAACAGCAGGCCGATAATCATCAGCAACGTCACCGGCACAACGATGGACAAGCGCGCAGTGGCCGAGGCCAACTGCTCGAACGTGCCCCCGTAGTCCAGCCAGTAGCCGGCGGGCAAATCGACATCGCTGGCGATCCGCTGCCGTGCCTCATCGACGAACGAGCCTAGGTCGCGGCCGCGCACGTTGGCGGTCACCACCACACGGCGCTTACCGTCCTCGCGGCTGATTTGCGCCGGGCCCAGGCTGCGCTCAATACTGGTGACCTCGGCAAGCGGCACGGTGCCGCCGCCGGGCAGTGGCACCGGCAGGCTGCCCAGCGCGTTGAGGTCGGTGCGCTGCGCCTCGGGCAGGCGAACCACCAGATCAAAGCGGCGGTCGCCTTCAAAGATGGTGCCGACCTGCTGGCCGCCAGTGGCAGCGGCGAGCAGGTTTTGCACCGTGGAGGTGTTCAGCCCGTAGAAGTTGAGCGCCTCGCGATTGGGCACCACCGACAGCACCGGCAGGCCGGAGACCTGTTCCACGCCTACGTCCTCGGCGCCCGGCATGGCCTCTATCACGCCCTGTATGTCTTCGGCTGCGGCCAGCAGCACGTCCAGATCATCGCCAAACACCTTGATGCCTAGATCTGCGCGTACGCCGGAAATCAGCTCGTTGAAGCGCATTTGAATAGGCTGCGTGAACTCGTACTTGTTGCCCGGAAGCGCCTCCACGGCGGCCTGCATGTCAGCCACCAGTTCGGCCTTGCTCAGGCCCGGATCGGGCCATTCACTGCGCGGCTTGAGGATGACGAAGTTGTCGGCCACGCTGGGTGGCATCGGGTCGGTGGCGACTTCCGGCGTGCCGATCTTGGCGAACACCTTGTCGACCTGCGGAAATTCTGCCACGCGCTGCTCCAGCTGCTCCTGCATGCCGATGGCCTGTTCCAGACCGGTGCCCGGAATGCGCAGCGCATGCAGCGCGATATCGCCCTCGTCCAACTGCGGGATGAACTCCGAGCCGAGCGTGGTGGCCAGCCAGGCGCTCGCCGCCACCAGCACCAGTGCCGCTAGCAGCAACACCCAGCGCAACCGCAGCGCACCCTGCAACAGCGGTGCGTAGAGCCGCTTGGCCCCGCGCATTAGCCAGTTTTCGCGCTCGGAGACGCGCCCGCCCAAAGCAATGGCGACCGCTGCCGGCACAAATGTTACGGACAACAACATGGCCGAGATCAGCGCCATTACCACCGTGGCGGCCATGGGGTGAAACATCTTGCCCTCAACCCCGGTCAGGCTGAAGATCGGCAGATAGACCACCGTGATGATGCCGACACCAAACAGGCTGGGCCGGATGACCTCGTTAGTAGCGCTGAAACTGATCGCCAGCCGTTCCTTTAGCGGGAGTGCGTGCTGCCGCCCGCGCTGGGCTTCGGAGAGTCGCCGGATAGCGTTCTCCACCACAATCACCGCGCCGTCCACGATCAGACCGAAGTCCAGTGCGCCGAGGCTCATCAGGTTGGCCGACACGCCCGTTCGCACCATGCCGGTAATGGTCATGAGCATCGCAAGCGGAATCACGGCGGCAGTAACGAGCGCAGCTCGCACGTTGCCGAGCAGCAGAAACAAGACAACGACCACAAGCAAGGCCCCTTCCAGCAGGTTCTTCTGGACCGTGGCAATAGCCTTGTCCACCAGCTCGGTGCGGTCATAGACCGTCTCCAGCACAACGCCGTCCGGAAGGCTCGGTTTGATCTGCTCCAAGCGCTCAGCGACTCGGCGGGCGACGGCGCGCGAGTTCTCGCCCACCAGCATGAAGGCCGTGCCGAGCACGGTTTCCTGCCCATCGCGCGTTGCCGCACCGGTGCGTAGCTGCTTGCCCAAGGCCACCTCGGCCACATCAGTTACGCGAACCGGCACGCCATCGCGGCGGGCGATGATCACTTGTTCGATGTCGCGGAAGTCCTTGAGCTGGCCGGGCGAGCGAATCAGCAACTGCTGGCCGCGATCCTCCACGTAGCCTGCGCCCATGTTGTCGTTATTGGCGCGTAGCGCGTCGGCCACGTCCATCAGGCTCAGGCCGAAGGACATCAGCAGGCGCGGATCGGGCGTCACGTGGAACTGCTTCTCGTAGCCGCCAATGGTATTGATCTCGGTGACGCCGTCGACCAGCACCAGCTGTGGCTTGATGATCCAGTCCTGCACGGTGCGCAGGGCTGTTGCATCCCAGGCGCTGCCGTCGGCCTGGGTGGCACCGGGCGCGGCGGTGACCGTGTACATGAAAATTTCGCCCAGACCGGTGGCAATCGGCCCCATCGTGGGCTCCAGCCCGGCTGGAATCTGGCTCTTAATCGTACCCAGCCGCTCGTTGATCAGATTGCGGGCGAAATACAGATCGGTGCCCTCGTCGAACACCACCGTGACCTGCGACAGGCCATAGCGCGAGATCGACCGGGTGTAGGCCAGATTTGGCAGCCCGGCGAGCGCCGTCTCAACCGGAAAGGTGATGCGCTGCTCGGCCTCCAGCGGCGAGTAACCGGCGGCCTCGGTGTTGACCTGCACCTGCACATTGGTGATGTCGGGGACGGCATCGATGGGCAGCGACTGATATTGCCAGACGCCGATGCCGGCCACCGCCAGCACGAGCACAAGCACCAACCAGCGCCGCTCGACAGCGGTTTTGAGTATGGAATTGATCATGGTTTGATCCTCTAATGGTCGTGCGACGCGCCGGACTTCTCGATGTCCGCCTTGATGAGGTAGCTGTTGCCGGTGACGTACTCGGTGCCGGGCTTGAGCCCGCCCAGCACCTGGGTCACCTCGCCGTCGCTGCGGCCCAGGTCGAGCATGCGCACCTCATAGGTGTCGCCCACCTTGGCGAACACCACGGTGAAATCACGGAACGCCTGCAGGGCGCTGTTTTGCACGACCAGATCGGCGTCCACCGAATCGGTGACCACCTCGGCTCGCACGGTGGTGCCCGGTGCCCAACGGCCGTCCGGGTTGTCGAGCACGACGCGGGCGTCGCGAGACGGGCCGTTGTGGCCGGCCGGTGTCAACCAGTCGATGACGCCTTGCGTCTGCACGTCGTCGCCGTAAACGGTGACGCGCTGGCCGACCTTGACCGCACCAAACTGCTTGGGAAACACCGCCAACTGGGCCCAGACAGTGCTGTAGTCAGCAATCGTCAGCAGCGGATCGCTGCCCGCCACTTCAGCGGCGCTGGCCATGCGCTCGACGATGACGCCGTCGATCGGGGCCGCCAGCGTGTAGCGACGCAGGCTGTCATCGGCTTCGACGCTGACCAGCGCTTCGCCGCGCGTGACTGCGTCACCTACCGACTTCGACACCGAGCGGATCAGGCCGGGAAACCGCGCTCGCACGGCGGCAACCCGCGCCGGGTCCGGTGTGATGCGGCCATAGAGCGTGAGCGTTTCGTGGACAGTGCCCGGCCCGGCAGTTTGCGTGCTGATGCCGCTGCGCTGAGCCATGCCGGCGGCGATTTGCACCCGGCCTTCGTGCGAGTCGTAGCCCCACTGCGCTTGCGTCCCTCGGTAGGCCGCGCTGACGGCCACGTCGAATGAGTGCGGCTCGGTCACCACGCCGTCACCCCGCAGGAAATCGCCCTGCGGCGTGAACGCAAACCGGTTGGTCTCGCCGTCCAGCCGCGTCAGCACCACTTCGGCGTTGACGGCATCGAGTTGATCGGGCGCTATCGGCTCGCCGTCCCAATAGGGATAAAGCCGGTATTCCGGCGGTACGCCGCGCTCGAAGATCGTAATCTCAATGGCTAGCGAGCCTTCGCGAAGCAATTTCCCGCCGTTCGGACCGCGCGCTTCGATCTCGCCAGCATGTTCCCCACTGCGGTCGTCGTATTCGGCGTCAGCGTGGCCACCCGGCTCTGATGAGCAGGCAACCAGCGCGATCAACGCGGTGCAGGCTAGCAACGTGCGACTCGGTCTCTTAAAGGGCTAAGTGTTAATGATCGTACTCCTGTGTGGCTGTGCCGACACGGTCCGAGAGCACGGTCCGCTCCAGCGGCGCTCCGGCCAAGCGCTCGAGGTCGATGCGATTGCTGCGGGCGCGGCCCCCAGCGATGAT
>JAAFAL010000135.1 GCA_018222345.1 bacterium | reverse complement strand
CAGAGATCTACAAACTGCATATCGGCGGCAGAGTCAGAGGGGTATAAGAGAAAGGTATCACGGTGTCACCTTGGGCGGCACAAGCTGGGAGGCGGTCAAGCGCCACCCGACCCTGGGTAACGACGTCGTCATCGGTGCCGGCGCCAAGGTGCTTGGCCCCATCACCGTCAATGACGGCGCGCGCATCGGCTCAAATGCAGTTGTTGTCTCCGAGGTGCCGGAGGGCGCTACGGTAGTCGGCGTGCCGGGCAGGGTGGTCGAGCAATCCACCCGCAAGCCGTCGCGCGAAGTCGTGGAGATTGCCGAAAAATATGGCTTCGACGCCTACGGCATGAGCCGCGACGTGACTGACCCGGTGGCCAAAGCCATTGGCGCCATGTTGCATCACATCCACACCCTGGACGGCCGGGTCGAGCGGCTGTGCGAGGCGCTGCGCGACCATGTCGATGACAGCGAATTGCCCAAGTTGGATGTGCCGGAGTTCGCGCAGGACGAAGCTGCGCAGGCGGCCGAGTCCATCGTCGAGGCGCAGCAAAAACGCGCGGCTCAACCGGACTCCCAAGCCGACTCTCAGGCCGACACTGAAACCAAAAAGCCATGAAACTAACCACTCGTGGCCGTTATGCGGTGTCGGCGTTGGCCGAACTGGCACGCCGCGGCGATGGCGCCTGCGTGTGCCTGGCCGACATCGCCCAGGCGCAGGGCTTGTCCACGGCCTATCTCGAACAGGTTTTCCAGCCGCTGCGCAGTGCCGGGCTAGTGTGCGGCGCGCGTGGGCGGGGTGGTGGCTACACGCTGTGCCGCTCGGCGGCCGACATCAGTGTGCTGAGCATTGTCGAAGCCATGGGCGAGACGTTTGATGCCACGGCCTGCGCCGGCCGTGCCGATTGCCGCGACGGCGAGCAATGCGACACCCATGATTTTTGGCTGGGGCTGAGTGAGCATGTGCGCGGCTACTTGCGTGGCAAATCGCTGGCGGATGTCGCCTTGGCAAACAGCGGTACGCAAGTCATTCAGTTCGAGGCCGCCTGATGCCGGTGTATCTCGACAACAACGCGACGACGCCCGTAGATGCCGAAGTGCTCGACGCGATGCTGCCGTACTTTGGCGGCCCGTACGCCAATGCATCGAGCCTGCACCGCTATGGCCGCGCGGCACGCGACGCAGTCGATCGTGCACGCAGCCAGGTTGCGGCGCTGGTCGGCGCCCGTGCCGAGCAAGTGGTGTTCACCTCGGGCGGTACCGAGTCCAACAATTTGGCCATTCGCGGCATTGCCGAGCGTGGTGCGCCGGGCGCTGTGCTCTACGGCGCCACCGAACATTCCGCGGTACTTGAGCCCATGCAGGCGCTGGCGCAGCGTGGTTGGCAAGTCGAGACCATCCCGGCTGATGCGCAGGGTCAGCTTGATCTGCCGTGGGCGGAACACCGCTTGGGTGACGGTGATGTGCGCTTGATTAGCGCCATGCGCGCCAACAACGAGACAGGCGTGATATCGGACGTGACGCCATTGTTTGCTGCGGCAAGAGCGGCCGGCGTAACCACGCATTGCGACGCGGTGCAGGCCGCCGGCAAGATTGCACTGGACGTGACCGAGTTGGGCGCTGATCTGGTCAGCCTCTCAGCGCACAAGATTTACGGCCCCAAGGGTGTCGGCGCATTGATTGTGCTCGGCGACACCGACTTGTTGCCACAGATTGTTGGCGGCGGGCAGGAAGACGGTCTGCGCGGCGGCACCGAAAATGTCGCGGCCATCGTCGGCTTTGGCGCGGCGGCCGCAGCGGCCAAAGCCAAGCTGGCCGAGCGCGCCGAGCACGCGCGCGGCTTGCGTGACCCATTGCAAATGCAGTTGCAGGCGATGCCCGGCGTGCAGATCTTTGCTGCCGACGCTCAGCGCCTGCCGAACACCTTACAGTTCGCCATGGCGGGTTTCGACGGTGAGGCGCTGCTGATGGCGCTGGACCAGATGGCCGGCATTGCCGTGTCCAGCGGATCGGCCTGCGACAGCGGCAAAGGCGAGCCCAGCCACGTGTTGTTGGGCATGGGCCTGGACGCCGACACCGCCAAGGGCGCGGTGCGGGTGAGCTTTGGCAAACACAACACCGATGACGATGTGCAGGCGCTGCTGGCCGCGCTATCGCAGCTCAACCCGGTCAACAGTCGGCTGATGCGCTCGGTGGCGCAATGACAATCCTGCATGACACGCTGTATCTGGATTACGCAGCCTGCGTGCCGCTACATCCGGATGTGCGCGCCGCGATGTTGCCGTGGTTGGACTGTGCCAATCCGTCGTCGAGTCACGCGCCAGGGCGCGCAGCCGCCATCGCCGTGGAGCACGCGCGAGCAATTGTTGCCGATTGGGTTGGCGCGCAGCCCGACGAGATCATCTGGACATCCGGCGCCACCGAATCCAACAACCTCGCGATTCTTGGCGCACTGGCCGGGCGGGCGCCGGCGCACATCGTGTCGTCGCGCATCGAGCACAAGGCTGTACTCGACCCGATTCGCCAGTTGGCGACGCAAGGGTGGCGCGTCACCTGGCTAGAGCCGGACACCGACGGCGTGATCCACGCCGACGCCGTGGCGGCAGCGCTGCAGCAGGACACCGCACTGGTGAGCCTGATGTGGGTGAACAACGAGTTGGGCACGGAGACTGACATCCCCGCCATAGGAGCCTTGTGCCGCGCCAACAACACGCTGCTGCACGTCGATGCCGCGCAGGCCTTGGCTTGGTTGGACATTGATGTGCATGCTGCGCAGGTCGATTTGCTGAGTATCGCCGGGCAAAAGATTGCCGGGCCGAAAGGCAGCGGCGCGCTATTTGCGCGTGGTAAACCGCCGCTGCGCTTGCAGGCCCGAAGTTTTGGCGGTGGGCAGGAGCGCGGCTTGCGGCCAGGCACTTTGGCCGTGCATCAGCTCGTCGGGCTTGCCGCCGCTGCCCAGCGCGTCGTCGAGACACGCAACGATGAATGCCTGCGCGTCGCCACCCTGCGCGACGCCGCATGGGCTGGCCTGCAACAAGCTGTGCCGGGCG
Source organism: bacterium (assembly GCA_018222345.1). Classification (GTDB taxonomy): domain Bacteria; phylum Pseudomonadota; class Gammaproteobacteria; order Nevskiales; family OUC007; genus JAAFAL01. The sequence continues at coordinate 4,402 of JAAFAL010000135.1, read as the reverse complement.
TGCTGCGCAATGGTGCGGTAGATGCCGCCACCCCGCATGTGCTGAATTTCAGCGTGCCGGGCGTCAACGGCGAGGCCTTGGTGTATGGCTTGTCTGATCTTGCACTTTCGACCGGGTCGGCGTGTTCGTCGGCCAGCCCCACGCCGTCATACGTGTTGCGCGCACTGGGGCGTAGCGATGCGCTGGCCGAGGCCAGCCTCAGGCTAAGTTTTGGTTGGGGCAGCACAGCCGAACATGTCGAGACTGCGGTGGCGCGCATTGCCGCCGTGGTTGCGCGGCTGCGCAGCCTACGCCCCGACAACGGCGGCGCGCTGCTTGGCGACGCAAGCACATTGGTTGCGCCGGGCAACGACCCACTGGCATCACGCGTGCAGCATTGCCAGCATGCAGCCTGCGCAATTGACCCTGGCGACGCCTGCGGCCATGCCACGACACCTGCCAATGATGCGGCAGTGGCTATTTACTTGCGGCAGGCAGGCGCGGTCTGGCAGGCGCGGTTTCGTGCCTTGGGCAACCCTGCCACGTTGGCGGTGGCCGATGCCGTCTGCGAGGCAGTCGCCACCCTGGATGTGGAGGCAGCCTTGGCGCAGTCGCCCGCCGATGTGCTGGCCACGTTGGGCCTGGACCGCCTCGCCACGCCGGCCGTGCTGCAAGCCCATGATGCCTTGCACGCAGCCTGGGAGCAGGCCGGCCATTTGGCCCGATCTGCTTGATAGCGCGCTTGATTTCTGAGTGTTTACCACCACAATAGGCCATATGATTAACGTCACTGATTCCGCTGCTCGCCGCATTGCCGAACAACTGGCCGAACGTGGCCATGGCTTGGGCTTGCGGGTAGGTGTTCGCAAATCGGGCTGTTCGGGCTTTGCCTACACCATGGAACTTGCCGAATCCGTCGGTGATGGCGAGCGAACCTTTGAATCGCGTGGTGCAACGGTGGTTGTGCACGGGGATCACCTCGACTTCCTCAGCGGCACCACGGTGGATTACACCCGTGATGGCCTCAACCGCATGTTCACGTTTGATAATCCCAACGTGGAAGACGCTTGCGGCTGCGGCGAGAGCTTCACCGTCAAGGCTGCCTGAGGCCTTGCTTCAAAAGGCAATGCTGGCCACAGCGCATTGCCGTAAAGCCCCGTAAACGGCTACAATAGTAGGGTTTCGCCGTCGCTTGCGACGGCGCTTTCGTTTGTCCGAAACACATTTCCCCAAACCCCCATTCAAAGGATTCCCATGGCTTTAGAGCAAACCTTGTCGATCATCAAGCCCGATGCAGTGGCCAAGAACGTGATTGGCGAGATCTACAAGCGTTTTGAGGCTGCTGGCCTCAAGATTGTCGGCGCCAAGATGAAGCAATTGTCGCGCGCCGAAGCCGAAGGCTTTTATGCCGTGCATGCCGAGCGCCCGTTTTTCAATGACCTTGTCGAATTCATGATCAGTGGCCCGGTCATGGTGCAGGTGCTGGCTGGCGACAACGCCATCGCCAAGAATCGCGAGCTGATGGGCGCGACCAACCCGAAAGAAGCCGCGGCCGGCACCATCCGCGCTGACTTTGCTGACAGCATCGACGCCAACGCAGTGCATGGCTCGGACGCGCCGGAAACCGCCGCCGTCGAGATTGCTTATTTCTTTTCGACCACCGAGCTGACCCCGCGCTAGGCAACAATGACTGACGCGCCTGCTGCCATTCGCCAAAACCTGTTCGGCCTAGACCGGGCGGGCCTGGAGGCGTTCGCAGTGCAGGCAGGCGAGCCTGCGTTTCGCGCCAAGCAGTTGATGACCTGGTTGTACCGCAAGCAGGTCACCAACTTTGCCGACATGACCGACATCAGCAAGGTGTTCCGCGCACGGCTGCCTGAAATTGCGCAAGTGCGGCTGCCGACTCTGGAAGCCGAGCAAACCTCGGCCGACGGCACGCGCAAGTGGGTGCTGCGGCTGGATGCTGGCGGTGATGGCCCGGCCAGCAAGGTCGGTGGCGCCATCGAGACGGTGTATATCCCCGAGGCGAATCGCGGCACTTTGTGCATTAGCTCGCAGGTGGGTTGTGCGCTGGATTGCGCGTTTTGCTCCACCGCCCAGCAGGGCTTGCAGCGCAACCTGACGGCAGCGGAAATTGTCAGCCAAGTTTGGTTTGCACAGCGTACTTTGGGCGATGCACGCATTTCCAATGTCGTGTTCATGGGCATGGGCGAGCCGCTGGCGAACTACGCCGAAGTCGTCACGGCCATTCGCGTGCTGCAGGACGACCTCGGCTTTGGCTTGTCCAAGCGCCGCGTCACCGTCAGCACCTCGGGCCTGGTGCCGTTCATGGATCGCCTGGCCAGTGATGTTGATATTGCTCTTGCCGTGTCACTGCACGCGCCCACCGATCCCTTGCGTGACGAATTGGTGCCGATCAACCGCAAATACCCGATTGCCGAGCTGATGGCCGCCTGCGACCGCTATGTGCAGCGCGACCGCAAAATGCATGTGACGTACGAATACGTGATGCTCGACGGCGTCAATGACGGCATTGAACAAGCGCGGGCACTGGCGCGGCTGCTGAAAAACCGCCCGGCCAAGGTCAACCTGATTCCGTTCAACCCATTCCCCGACACGCGTTTCGCACGCTCGCCGGCAGATCGGATCAAGCGATTTTCGGACGTGCTGCGGGCGCAGGGCGTGCTCACCACCACGCGGCGCACCCGCGGCGACGACATTGACGCCGCCTGCGGGCAGTTGGTTGGCCGCGTGGCCAATCGCCAGCGCAATCGCTTGTCGAATATCCCTGTGCAGGTCGCGCCGTGATGCGGGTGCTGTTCGTGCTTGTGGCGCTGACGCTGTCGGCCTGTGTCACCGTACAGCCCGACGGCTGGACTGGCCAAGGCAAGGCTGACCCCGACGAGGCCGCGCGTGTCAATAGCGCGCTGGGCAACCGCTACATGCGCGATGGCCAATTGGAGCTGGCACGCGAAAAGCTCGAAACCGCGGTCAAGTTCGACCCCGGCCTGGCCGATGCGCGTGCCAACTTGGCGTTTGTGTATCAGCGCCTGGGCTTGGCCGAGCAGTCGCGGCGGGAGTACCGCAAGGCAGTGTCGCTGGCGCCCAATAATCCCAACTACCGCAATGCCTACGGTGTATTTCTGTGCGCGCAGGGTGATGGCGAGGCTGCGCAGCAGCAGTTCGACGCCGCGCTGGAGGTGCCCGGCTACCGCTTGCGCGAAGTCACCCTGACCAACTCCGGTATCTGCCACCGCAAGCTGAATGATTTGGCCGCCGCCGAGCAGGCCTTCCGCGGTGCGTTGCGCAGCAACAACAACTATCCCGATGCCTTGGCGCAATTGGCGCTGCTGGCTTACGACCGCGGTGACTATCTGACCGCGCGCGCCTTTGTGCAACGGTATGATGCCGCTGCACCGCTAAGCCCCGGCGTATTGTGGGTTGCGGTGCGCACCGAGCGTGCATTGGGCGACCGGGATGCGGCCGCCGATTACGCTGCGCAGCTCAAACAAAACTTCCCAAGGTCCGACGAGACCTACCAGCTACTTCGACTGGAAAACAATGGCTGACGAACACGACACACCCGCAGCGGAAACCGTTGCGCCGCCGCCCGCCGCGCCAGCGCCCGGCGCTGCCCTGCGTGAAGCACGCAGCAACAAAAGCCTTAGTCTGGACGAACTGGTGGTGCAGACCAAATTGCCACTGTCGGTGCTGCAGGCGATGGAAGCTGACGACTTCCGGACATTGAATGAGCCGGTGTATGTGCGCGGTTACTACCGCAAGTACGCGCGTGCGCTGGGTTTGGAAGAGGCGCCCATCCTGGCCGGCTACGAGGCCCACGGCGGCGCGGTGACGCGCAAGCCCGAGGTTTCCCTGCTGGTGCCCGAAGACCCGCGCCCGAGCGCACGCTGGCCGATCCTTATTGGCGTGGTTGTGCTGCTAGCGGGGATTGCGGCGGCAGCCAACTGGTATTTGTCGCGCGACGACGCGGCTACTGAATCAACCGTCGCGCCGGCTGCCAATTTGAGCGACCGCGAACGCGGCACAAACAAGCAAGCGGGCACGGCAACGCGCCCACCAGCGACTGCCACGCGTCAAGCCGAAGCCGTCGTTGCCGAGCCAGAGCCTGAGCAAGTCACTGCTGCTGAATCGACCCCGCAGCTTTCATCGGCGCCGCAGCAAACCGCCGACGAGCCCGAGCCAGCCACGCAAGCGGCCAGCGCAGCAGCGGCCGGTGAGCCTGACAATCTGGTGCTGGATTTTGGTGACGACTCCTGGGTGCGTGTCGAAGACGACACCGGCCAACGCCTGCTCAATGGCCTGGTGCAGGGCGGGCAAAGCCGCCAGCTTGAAGGCGTGCCGCCATACACCGTGTTCCTGGGTTATGCGCCTGGCTTATCGGTGAGCTACCAGGGTCAAGACG
>JAAFAL010000009.1 GCA_018222345.1 bacterium | reverse complement strand
TGAAAGGAGCGAGTTCCGCAGCGCCCGAAATGCGTGAGCACGACGGGCAGTCGAAGTACAAGGATGTATTTCGACCAAGCCTCAGGCGCACACGGTTTTGGTGGCTTTTGCCAAGACAAAAGCCAGTCGCCGCAGCCAGCGGCGAAACCTGACGGTGCGATTGGCGCGGCAACGCAAGCAACCTGAGAGCGCACCGCAGTCTTGTCGCAGGCAGGCCTGTTCCTGCAAACAACCACGACCCGCGTATGTAGGTTGCGCTTAGCCCCGTTCACGCTAGTCTGTCCAGAACCCCTTCGGTTTCCGGTCGTATGTATTGCAGAACCCGCAATCAATACGTAATGTCGAACCCGCATGAAGCAATTGCTCGCCATCGTTCTACTTTTCGCATCTGCTGCTGCGGCGGCGGAAATCTATCGCTATGTCGATGACGATGGCAGCGTGCATTACACCGATGAGCCGCCGGCTGAGTATAAGGACGCCGCCGAAGCGGTTGAGTTGGAGCCGGTGCCCACGATAGAGCTCGATGCGCCGACGCAGATAGACGTGTCTCGCACGCAGCGATCCGCAAAAACGGCTGATCGTGGCGGCTCGCAGTCGTACGCCCAGGTCGCGATTGCGCAACCGCAAAATGAGCAAACCATTCGCGATGCGACGCACACACTCACCGTTGTGGTGCAAAGTGAGCCCGCGTTGCGCACCAAGTTGGGGCACGGCGTTCGCTTCTTCCTGGATGGGGATGCGGTGAATAGCGAGCCGCTCAATTCCAACACGCTGGTCATGCGCGAGGTTTACCGCGGCGCACATACTGTCAGCGCTGAAATTGTCAACGCGCAAGGCAACGTTGTCGGCACTGCCGAGGCCGTTACGGTGTTCATGAAGCCGCCGCGCGCACGCTAGTATGCCCCCAGCCGCCGCGAATATGCACTAAACTGGTGCGCCTGTAGAACTTGGCGCGGTCTGTGCGATGGATTGCGCATGAAGCGCATGCGTAGCGTCATCCCAAAACCCGGTCACGTGCTCGACGGCATGGTCACTGCCGTGGTGTGCCTGGATGAAGCGCTGAACGTCACTTACGCCAATGCTGCGTCCGAGATGCTGTTTGCCGTGAGCGCTAGGCAAATCATGGGCGAACCGGTCGATCAGGCCATTGCGCATCTGCGTGAGCGCACTGGGCGGTTCCGCGAATGCATTGCGACTGGCGTGCCGCTGTCGCACCGCGAGATGCGCCTGCGCAAGAACGGCGACGAGCCCAAGGTGGTGTCCGGTACATTTACGCCGATTACCGACCGCCGCGGCAAAGTGCAGTTGGTATTGGAGTTCCTGCCGCTGGATCGCCACTTGCGCATCACCCGTGAAGACCAATTGTTGGCGCAACACCAACTGTCGCGCGAGGTTGTGCGGGGCTTGGCGCACGAGGTCAAGAATCCCCTGGGTGGCCTGCGCGGCGCAGCACAGTTGCTGCAGCGTAAAAGCAGCGACGACAGCGCAAAAAAACTCACCGAAATCATCATCCGCGAGGCTGACCGCCTGCAGCGTTTGGTCGATCGCATGCTGGGGCCTAACCGCCGGCCCGAAATCAGCAGCCTTAACGTTCACGCCGCGCTTGAGCATGTTCGGGAGTTGTTGGCGGTCGATTTGCCGCCTGGCATTGTCATCGACCGCGATTACGACCCCAGCCTGCCGGACATTCTTGCCGACCGAGAACAGTTGGTGCAGGCATTTCTGAACATCGCCGGCAACGCGCTGGATGCCATGGACGGCCAAGGCGAATTGCTGCTGCGTACACGCGCCAAGCGGCAGGTCACCATCGGTGCTGTGCGCCACAAGCTGGTAGCGCAAATTGACATCTGCGACACAGGCCCCGGCATCAGCGCGGAGATGCAGGCAAAAATCTTCTACCCCATGGTCACCACGCGCGCGGATGGCACGGGTCTTGGTTTGTCCATCGCACAAACATTGGTGCGCAGCCACGGCGGCCTGATCGAATGCGAAAGCCAGCCGGGCAACACCGTGTTCTCGGTGTTCTTGCCGATCGCCTGTGATGGAGGTTCCTGACATGGAAGTCTGGATCGTTGATGACGACGAATCGATCCGCTGGGTGTTCCAGCAAGCGCTGGAAGACGCCGATGTGACCGCGCGCAGCTTCGAAGGCGGGGTGGAGGCGCTCGATGCGCTAGCCGAGGCGCCCGCCCCGCCCAATGTGCTGGTCACCGATGTGCGCATGCCGGGCATGGACGGCCACAAGTTGATCGACCGCGTGCGCGAGGCGCACCCGACGCTGCCGATCATCATCATGACCGCCCACAGCGACCTGGACAGTGCCGTTGCTGCTTATCAGACCGGTGCCTTTGAGTATCTGCCCAAGCCCTTCGACCTGGATGTGGCGATTGAACTGGTGATTCGCGCCGCACGATCGAATGAGCGCGAAGAAAACACCATACGCCCAGAAAAACAGCATGCAATCATTGTGGGCGAAGCGCCTTCAATGCAAGAAGTCTTCAGGGCAATTGGCCGTCTGTCTCGGTCAAATATTTCTGTGATGGTGACCGGAGAATCTGGGACTGGCAAAGAACTGGTCGCACAGGCTTTGCATGAGCACAGCCCCCGCGGCGGTAAGCCCTTTATTGCAGTGAACACCGCTGCGATACCGCGCGACCTCATGGAATCGGAGTTTTTCGGCCACGAGAAGGGCGCATTCACAGGCGCCACCGCGCAGCGCCGCGGGCGCTTCGAGCAAGCCAACGGCGGCACCTTGTTCCTGGACGAGATCGGCGACATGCCGGCCGACCTGCAAACACGGCTGCTGCGGGTGTTGTCCGACGGTCAGTTCTACCGCGTCGGCGGCCATGTACCGGTACAGGTGGATGTGCGCGTGATTGCCGCCACCAACCAGGAGTTGGAAACCGCGGTGAGCGAAGGCAGGTTTCGTGAGGATCTGTATCACCGGCTGAATGTCATCCGCATCCGCATCCCGCCGCTGCGCGAGCGGCTGAGCGACGTGCCGTTACTGCTAACCCATTTTCTCGCCCGCGCCTCGGTGGAGCTGGACGTGGAAGCCAAGCGTATTTTGCCCGACGCGGTGGAAATCCTGCAGCGCTTCGATTGGCCGGGCAATGTGCGCCAACTTGAGAATGTTTGCCGGTGGATGACAGTGATGGCGCCGGGTGCCGACGTACACGTTGAAGACCTGCCGCCCGAAGTTCAGCGGCCCGGCGCAAACGCGACCACGCATGCTGAACCTGCATCGGACGCCTGGCCGGATGCGGCGGCGCGCTGGACCGAAGCCGAGTTGCAGCGCGATGCGCCTGCAGTGGTTGACCGCGCCGTGGCCTTGCTGGAGAACGCCATGATTGACGTGGCCCTGCGGGTCACCAACGGGCACAAGCAAGAGGCCGCGAAGCGCCTGGGTTGGGGCCGCAACACCCTGACCCGCAAGCTGGCAGAGCGCGACAAGCACTAAACGGCTACAGATACGGGTTGCGCAGCCGCCACACCCCGCGGCGTGCAATGCTAAAATGGGTGGCAGTGGTTGCCGCCCGGCGCCATTCCAACTGAATACATCGCTGGCAGCGTCGCCTGTCGGCCGCATCGAGGCAATCGCGTGGACAGCACACAGCACGACCGAGTCTTCCTGATGACCTTCCTGGGCGTCCTGGGTTTTTTGGTGGCACTGACCATATTCATCATCGTCGTGTCGGGCATGATTACCAGCGGCGAGCCCAGCGATGAAGTTGTCGCGCTGCAAAATGCCAATATCACCGAGCGCATTGCGCCGGTGGGCCAAGTGGTCACCGACCCGAGCATGCTCAAGGTGGCGGCAGCCAGCGAAGAAGACGACCGCAGCGCAGAAGAGATTGTTGGCGGCCTGTGCGCCGGTTGCCACACCGGCGGCGTGCTCGGCGCGCCCAAGTCGGGCGACAAAGCCGCCTGGCAACCCCGTTTGAACGAGCGCGGTGTCGATGGGTTGATTGCCAGTGTGGTCAACGGCCGTGGCCAAATGGCCGCCAAAGCCGGCGACCCCAGCCTGAGCGAAGATCAAATTGCCGCGTCAGTGAAGCTGATGCTCAAGAACGCAGGCTTGGGGCAGTAGCCACTGGCCGCGTCGGCGGTCCCTCATTCGCGCACCCCCATCCGCCCTTCGGGCACCCCTGTTCAAGCTAGGGGCAGGCTCTTCCCCCGACCCTCATCCGGCGCTTCGCGCCACCTTCTCCCGCAAGCTGGAGAAGGTGTGATGTGCTTCGCACTGTCTATGGGGAGAGGTCGTTAGCGCGTAGCGCTGGCGGGTGAGGGGAGAACCCTTACTCGCGCCAATCTTCGCGGTTCAATTCAAGACCGCGCAGGCACGCCACACTGGCGTAATTCCAATCATTCTTCCAGCAATGCCCGCAAGTCACGCATCTTCGCCTGGCTGTTGGCACGGCGCTCGCTGGGGCTGCGTTGGGTGTCGGTGCGCTCCAAATCTTCGGCGGGTATCTCGCTGATAAACCGCGACGGCTTGGTTATGGCGGTCTCGCCACCGCGGCGCACGCGCTGCGGGGCGGTCAGCAACAGGCTTTGCTGGGCGCGGGTAATGCCCACGTAGAACAAGCGCCGTTCTTCTTCCAGGTCTTCGGCGTTTTCATGCGGGATGCTGCCGGCAAAGCAACCGGCAATGGTCACGTGCGGGAACTCCAGGCCCTTGGACGCATGCAGGGTGGCCAGCTGCACCAAGTCTTCGTCGTCGCTGCCATCGGCTTTGTCCAGCATGTCCAGCAGGCCGAAATAGTGCACCGCCTTGTCCAGTGTCTTGCCATCGTCGGCCAGGCGCTTCATCCAGTCGGCCAGTTCCTGCACATTTTTGATGCGGCGTTCAGCGCGTTGTTTGTCGGGTGTGCTGCTGCGTAGCCAGTCGTTAAAGTCCAACTCGTCGATGATGCGCTTCATCAGTTCGTGCACATCAATGCCTTGCGAGGCTTCGCCAGTGGCTTGCATCCAGTCGCAGAAGTGGGTCAGCTCGCGCGCTTGGCGGCCGGGCAGGCTGCCAAAGTCGGCGGCGGCACAGGCGGCGTCAAACAGGCTGCACTCACGCTCGGCTGCCAGTGCGCCAAGTTTTTGCAGCGTGGCCGAGCCCAGTTCGCGCCGCGGCGTGTTGATGATGCGCAAGAAGGCGCGGTCGTCGTCCGGGTTGCTCAGCAGCCGCAGGTAGGCCAGCAAATCCTTGATCTCGGCGTGGTCAAAAAAGCTGCGGCCGCCAGTCATGCGGTAGGGCATGCCAGCGCTGCGCAGCGCTTGCTCCAGCGCACGCGCCTGGTAGTTGCTGCGGTACAGCACTGCAAAGTCACGCAGCTTGGCTTGGCCGCTAATGCGCCGCGCAGCAATGTCGGTAACGATGCGCTCGGCCTCGGCCTGCTCGTCGGGCGCAGCGATGTAGCGAATCGGCTCGCCTTCGCCCAGGGTGCTCCACAAGGTTTTTTCGTACAACCGCTGGTTGCCGCCAATCACCGCATTGGCCACGCGCAGGATGCGCTGGGCGCTGCGGTAGTTTTGTTCCAGCTTGATGACGTCGAGGTCGGGGAAGTCGGTGGACAAATCGCCGAGGTTTTCCGGCCGCGCACCGCGGAAGCGGTAGATCGACTGGTCATCGTCGCCCACTACGGTGAACCGCGCGCGCTGGCCAACTAGCGCCCGCATCATGCGGTATTGCACGGGGTTGGTGTCCTGATATTCGTCAACCAACAAGTAATGCACCCGTTGTTGCCAGCGAGTGCGCGCCTCTTCATTGTCCTCCAGCAGCCGGGTTGGCAGCACCAGCAAATCGTCAAAATCCACGGCGTTGTAGCCGCGCAAGTGTTGCTCGTAAGCGCCGTAGATGCGCGCCACCGTGGCGTCGCCGTCATTGCTGGCGGCCTCGGCGGCTTGCTCGGGCGTAATCAGCGCTTGCTTGCAGTCCGAGATCAGCTTTTTGACCAGTTTGATGCGGTCGGGCTCGGCCACGCCCAGGTCGCGGATCAGCTTGGCGCAATCCTCGGCATCAAAAATCGACAGATTGGCGCGCAGGCCGACATTGGCTGATTCCTCGATGAGGATGCGCAGCCCCAAGCGGTGGAAGGTGCTGATTTGCAGCTTGGCGGCATCGCGTGCATCCACCACGCTGCGCACGCGGCTGGCCATCTCGCGTGCGGCCTTGTTGGTGAAGGTGACGGCGACAATCTTCTCGGGCGTGTAACCTGCTTGCCGCAATAGCCAGGCAATCTTCTCGGTGATGACGCGGGTTTTGCCACTGCCTGCGCCAGCCAGCACCAGCAAGGGCCCATGCGTGTGTGAAACCGCCTTTTGTTGCGGTTTGTTTAAAGTCGGCATGGGGCTTGCATTTGCTTGGGGGCGGATGTAATTTGTGCACCGCAGCATCAGTGCGGCGTTAACTGCAGGATAAACTCTCAGGGCGCGCGGCGCGGACGTTACACGCCGATTCGGCGATTTTCAAAGAAGTTTTTTTCAAGGAGAAAAGACATGCGTAACTTCAAAGCCATTGCGGCTGGTTCGCTGATTGGTTTGGGTACGTTGGCATCGATGCCGGCTGCCGCCGAGGTAGAAGCATCAGTTGGTGTTTCGACCGAATACGTTTTCCGTGGTCTCGAAGTCGATTCGCCACAAGTTTGGGGCGCCCTGGACTGGTCGGCCGATAGCGGCCTGTATGCAGGCACCTGGATTTCCAATGCCGGTGGCTTGGAAGAAGTTGACATCTACGGTGGTTACGCACTCGAAGCCGGCGCCGTTGGCCTCGACTTTGGTGTGTTGTATTACCTGTTCCCGTCCCAAGAATCGTCGGCAGGTAGCAACCTGAACGCGACCGAAGTCTATGCTGGCCTGTCGGCTGGCAACTTCAGCGGTTACCTCTGGATTGCCCCGGGCGGTTTCGAAGGTGTTCAGGATGACGAGTACGCATACCTCGACCTGAACTACGACATTCCGCTGTCCGACACCATGTCGATTGGCACGCACGTTGGTGCTTACCTGCCACAAGGTGACGCCTATGACACTGCTGCCACCGGCACGCAAGACACGGACGATGCGTTCTTCGACTTTGGCATCAGCCTGAACGTTGGTGATTTCTTCATCGCCACGACTTACGCTGAAGAAAGCAACGCCAGTGCGAACTTCTACGGTGCTCAGCCGTTCAACGCATCTGACAACCCTTCGATCATCGCCGGCTATAGCTGGTCGCTGCCGATCGACTAAACGAAGTCTTCCGACTTAGTTTGAAGAGGCCCGCCTAATCGGCGGGCCTTTTTTGTGGTTCATCGCAGATCGGCGGGAAACCGCTCCAGTCACAACGGAAATACTCCCGTCATTCCCGCACAGGGTTGCGTAGCAACTGCGCGTAGCGGGAATCCAGTTAGGAGTTGTGGCACCGCTACCTGTGCTTGCCTGCGACAAGACTGCGTTGTGCGCTCAGGTTGCTTGAGTTGCCACGCCAATCGCACTGTCAGGTTTCGCCGCTGGCTGCGGCGACCCACTTTTGTCTTGCCAAAAGTAGGCAAAAGCGTGTGCGCCTGAGGCTTGGTCGAAATACATCCCTGTATTTCGACTGCCCGTCGTGCTCACGCATTTCGGGCGCTGCGGAACTCGCTCCCTGCGGTCGCTCAAACACGTCCTCGCTCCAAAAAATTGTTCGGGGCCCGAAATACGCTGCGCGCGCCGGCTGCGCCAAAGGCGCACGTTGGGCGGGCGTCCTGCCCCTTTGTCGCAAGCAGTATTTCCTTGGTGCAATGAGGCGTCGTGTGCCAATCCGGTATGGCGGCGGTTACTAGCCGTGACACTTGTGCGCGTAAGCCATTCATGCGCGCCCACTACCGCCGATACCCAATTGCCTCGGCCAAGTGCGCGTTCTGCACCACATTGGTGCACTGCAAATCGGCAATCGTTCGTGCAACGCGTAGCACACGGTGGTAGCCACGCGCCGACAGGCCGATGCGCTCGCTGGCCTGCGTGACAAATTGCCGGCCGGCATCGTCCAGGCCACAGGCGGCTTCCAATTCAGCGCCGGGCAGTGCGGCGTTCAGGCAGCCGCGGGCAGATTGGGCGTCTCTCGCCACTGCGACGCGCTTTGCGACCAGTTCCGATGTCTCGCCCGGCGTGCCGCCGCTCAAGGCTTCGGCTGGCACGCGGGGTACCTCGATCCGCAGGTCGATGCGATCCAGCAAAGGCCCGGACACGCGCCCGCGGTAGCGCGCGACTTGATCGGGCGAACAATGGCAACGGCCACTGGCATCACCCAAATACCCGCAGGGGCAGGGGTTCATGGCGGCAACAAGTTGAAACTTGGCCGGGAAATCGACCTGCCGTGCGGCGCGGGAGATGGTGATGCGGCCGTTTTCCAACGGTTCGCGCAGCACCTCCAGCGCACGGCGGTCGAACTCCGGCAATTCGTCCAAAAAAAGAACCCCTTGATGAGCCAGGGTGATTTCGCCTGGCGCGGGATTTCCGCCGCCGCCGACCAGCGCAACACCCGATGCGGTGTGATGCGGCCCGCGATACGGGCGTTGGCCCCAGCGCGCCGCGTCAAAGCCCTCGCGCGAGATGGACTGCACGGCAGCAACCTCCAGGGCCTCGGCGTCGGTGAGCGGCGGCAAAATGCCTGGTAGCCGCGCGGCCAGCATCGATTTGCCACTGCCGGGCGGGCCAAACATCAACAGCGAATGCCCGCCTGCTGCGGCAATTTCCAAGGCCCGGCGCGCCTGGTGCTGGCCCTGTACGTCAGCCAGGTCAGGTATCGAAGCCACCGCCTTGCCCGGCAATGCGGTAGCGGGCTCGAGTTCGCCTTCGCCGCGCATGGCACGGGCGACATCCAGTAGATGCGGTGCAAGCGAAACCTTGGCCTGGCGGGCCAGGGCGGCTTCGGCCCCGTTGTCTGGCGCCACAATCAAGCCGCGATTTGCTTTCACCGCCTGCAAGGCTGCAGGCAGGCATCCGCGTACCGGGCGTAGCGCACCAGATAGCGATAACTCACCAATAAATTCGTGGTTGTCGAGCCATTCGCCCGGCGCCTGCCCATTGGCCACCAGAATGCCCACGGCGATGGCCAGATCGAAGCGGCCACCTTCCTTGGGCAGATCGGCTGGGGCCAGATTGACGGTGATGCGCCGAGCCGGGAATTCAAAGCCGCTGTTTTGCACGGCAGCGCGTACGCGATCCTTGGCCTCGCGCACCGCGGCCTCGGGCAGGCCAACAATGGTCATACCCGGCAGGCCGGGTGACAGGTTGACCTCGACAGCCACTGCGGTGGCGTGCAAACCGTCCAGTGCGCGGCTGTGGACGGTGGCCAGGGCCATGAGCCGAGACCTTTAGCCGGCTTTGCGCTGAGCGCTTTCCAGCGCCTGAATGCGCGCTTCAAGCTCGGCAAGCCGCTCGGCCGAGGCCGCCAGCAATGCTTTTTGCGCCTCGAACTGATCCCGACTGACCATGCCGGCCTTGTCCAATTGGCTGGCCAGCACGGCGCGAAAGTTGTCTTCGAGTTCCTTGCGCACCGCTTGCAGGCCAGGTGGCAGCACTTGGCCCAAGCGTTGGGCGATTTGGTCGAGCGAGGGTGGGGCGTTGTCAGGCATGGGTGGCGGGGCTGTGTTTTTAGACAGTGTAGCGCATTGGCGGAACCAGGAAAGTTGAATGGCCCGCAAATGCCGCAGCGCACAACTGTTTTACAAGTTTGCCCCAACTTGGCACGCCGGTTGCGAGGAACACTGCGCTAACTCGGGTCGAGCGCTTGTCTCGCCCCGCCAACTACTGCTTAAGGAGCAAGCGCAAATGAAACTACTTGTCGCAGTCATCAAGCCCTTCAAGCTCGACGAGGTGCGCGAGTCCCTGTCTGAGATTGGGGTTCAGGGCATCACGGTGACAGAGGTGAAGGGATTTGGTCGACAAAAAGGCCACACGGAACTGTATCGCGGTGCCGAATACGTCGTTGACTTCCTGCCCAAGGTGAAACTTGAAGTGGGCGTTGCCGATGACCAGCTCGACGCCGCCATCGAGGCGGTGACCAAGAGTGCACACACCGGAAAGATCGGCGACGGCAAGATTTTTGTCATGCCGCTCGAACAGGCGATCCGCATTCGCACCGGCGAAACCGACAACGACGCGCTCTGAGCCGCCTCGTTCAGATTCCCTCAATTCATAGGAAACCGTAATGGAAAATCAAATTTTTGAGCTCCAGTACGCCATCGACACGTTCTACTTCTTGATCTGTGGCGCGCTGGTGATGTGGATGGCTGCTGGCTTCTCGATGCTCGAGGCCGGCCTGGTGCGTGCCAAGAACACCACCGAGATCCTGACCAAGAACGTCGCGCTGTACGCGATCTCTTGCACCATGTATCTAATCATCGGTTATCAACTGATGTACGACGGCGGCATCTTCTTGTCCGGCATTACCACTGTGGCCGAAATGGGCGCAGACGGTGCCGTGGCTGCCGTGCTGGCTGAATCGGCCGAAGCCACTTTTGACGGCGATGCGGTGTACTCCGGCGCGTCGGACTTTTTCTTCCAGGTTGTGTTCGTGGCCACGGCCATGTCCATCGTCTCGGGTGCCGTGGCTGAGCGGATGAAGCTGTTCGCGTTCCTGGCCTTTGCCGTTGTCATGACGGGCTTCATCTACCCGATGGAAGGCTCTTGGACCTGGAACGGCGACGCCGTGTTTGGCCTGTACGAACTCGACTACGCCGACTACGCCGGTTCCGGCATTGTGCATATGGCTGGTGCCGCTGCGGCTTTGGCTGGCGTGTTGTTGCTTGGCCCACGTAAAGGCAAGTACACCGCCGACGGCAAGGCCCGCGCCATCCCGGGTGCGAACATGCCACTGGCAACGTTGGGTACCTTCATCCTGTGGATGGGCTGGTTTGGCTTCAACGGTGGTTCCACGCTCAAGCTGGGCGGCATTGCCGTTGCCAACGAAGTGGCCAACGTGTTCCTGAACACCAATGCTGCTGCGGCCGGTGGCCTCATCGCTGCACTGCTGATGGCGAAGATCCTGTTCGGCAAGGCCGACCTGACCATGGCGCTCAACGGCGCGCTGGCAGGCCTGGTTGCGATTACCGCTGACCCAGCTTCACCGTCACCGCTGCTGGCCACCATTGTTGGTGCCATCGGTGGCGTGATCGTGGTGTTCTCCATCATCGGCCTCGACAAGCTGAAGATCGACGACCCGGTTGGCGCCATCTCGGTGCACGGTGTGGTCGGCTTCTTCGGTGTCATGGCGGTCTGTGTGACCGGCGGCGCTAGCGTGGTCGGCCAGTTGGTCGGCGCTGCAACCATCTTCTTCTGGGTCTTCATCACCAGCTTTATTGTCTGGTTCGTGATCAAGACGGTGATGGGCATCCGCGTTACCGAAGAGGAAGAGGCCGATGGCGTCGATCTCTCGGAATGCGGCATGGAAGCCTATCCGGAGTTCGTCTCGACCGGCAAATAAGCCAGTCGAACCGGCTGCCCACCGCCAATGGTGGGCAGCGCTTCGGTCAAGAAAAGCAAAAAACGAAGAGGGCGGGCCAGTTGGCTCGCCCTTTTTCTTTTGGCCCTGTTTATACTCAAAGCCCTAGATTCATAACGAACCCGCGAGGACGACCCCATGAAAATGGTCACTGCCATCATCAAGCCCTTCAAACTCGACGACGTGCGCCAGGCGCTGGCCGAGGTGGGCGTGCAAGGCTTGACCGTGACCGAGGTCAAGGGCTTCGGACGGCAAAAAGGCCACACCGAGCTGTATCGTGGCGCCGAATACGTTGTTGATTTTCTGCCCAAGATCAAGATCGAAGCAGCGGTTGATGACGGCGACGTCGAGCGCGCGGTCGAAGCCATTACCACGGTGGCCAAAACCGGCCAGATTGGCGATGGCAAGATTTTCGTCAGTTCCTTGGAGCAGGTCATCCGCATTCGTACGGGCGAGGCCGGTGCCGACGCCGTTTAGCGCCCGGCGCCAGCCACAGGGCGGGCGGTGCTCGCATTCGCTGCGTCGCCGGTTTAGCTTTCGGGTGAGGACGTTTGGATGACACCACACCGCAACATCACAGCACGACGCCTGCCAGCCATGGCGGCGCTTGCATTGCTGATGTTGGCGGCGCCGGCCCAAGCCGAGTTGTACCGCTGGGTGGATGACAACGGCCAGGTGCACTACAGCGACAAGAAACCGAATCAGAACGAGCGCCCGGCCAGCAACGCCGAAACGCTGCAGTTTGCCCCCGGCACCGCAGCCGCCAGTGCCAAACGCCAGCAAGCCGACGCCGAGGCGCGCGAGGCCGAGGCCGTTGCCGCGCGCTGCGGCGCGGCGCGTGCACAACTCGATACCTATCGCCGCGCCGTAACTCTGGTGCGCCAAGGGCCGGACGGCACTGACATCGAATTGTTGCCCAGCGAACGCGTGGCACTCATCGAGCAAAGCCAGGCCAAGGTGGCCGATGCCTGCGGGGAGCCTGCGGCATGATGCGCTGCGTCACCCTCACGCTTGTTGCTGCTGCGCTGTGCGGTGCCCCCGGTTTGGTCCAGGCCGAGTCCGTGTATCAGTGGACAGATTCCGACGGCACCAAGCATTACTCCGACAAACCCGTGCCCGCGGCCAAACGCGTCAACCCCGAACTGCTCAAGAGCAACCCCATCCCGCCGCGGGCGCCGCTGCAGATCGCGCCGAGTTTTCGCCAGTCGGTCGCACGACAGTGCGCGGATGCCAAAGAGCGCCTGGCGCTATACGAGCAGTCCGGCGTAGTGATCGAAAAAACCGATACTGGCGTCGAATACGCACTGCCCGAAAACCAACGCCAGCGAGTGCTGGCCGAGCTACGCAGCAACCGCGACCGCTACTGTGCCCGCGGTGCAACTGAGCGCCTGTGGCGCGAGGCCACGGCAGTGCCGCCAAAATTAACCGTGCCCGAAGACGCCGAAGCTGTACCGATTTCGCCGTCGGGGTTCTAAGCCCCGGCCTGCCCCAACTGCCGCCGTAAGTACGGTGGCACAACCAGCGCGCCACGGTGCATATCTGGCGTGTAGTACTGCAGCGCATCCGCAAAGCCGTTGGTGGCGTCGGCGCGAAAGCCACCCAACGCCGCTTTGCTGGCAATGCTGCCACTCCACCACCCACTCGGGTAAATGGGCTGCGGAAACAGGATGGGCGTCACCGTCGCAAAGCCGGCGCCGCGCATGGCGATGTGCATGTCGGCCATCAATTGCACATGCGTCAGTGGTGATTCGGACTGCTGGATCAGTAGCCCGTCGTCGCCCAGCGCGCGCAGGCAGCTTTGGTAGAAGCCTTTGTTGAACAAGCCTTCGGCCGGGCCGACTGGATCAGTGGAATCGACGATGATCACATCCACCGAGCCGGCAGGCGCGTTGGCCATCCAGGCAATGCCATCGTCGAACAGCAACTCCGCGCGTGGGTCATTGTTGGCTTCGCACAACTCCGGGAAATGTTCTTCAGCCAAGCGCGTCACGCGTTGGTCAATCTCGACCTGCACGGCGCGCTCGACGGTTGGGTGGCGCAATACTTCGCGCAAAGTGCCGCAGTCGCCGCCGCCGATGACCACCACGGTCTTCGGCTCGGGGTGATGGGCCAGCACCGGGTGGCTCATCATCTCGTGGTAGAGAAAGTTGTCGCGCGTGGACACCATGGTGCACCCATCGATGACCATGAGCTTGCCGAAGCTGTCGGTGTCGTAAATGTCGATGCGTTGAAACGGTGTCTGCTCGCTGTGCACATGGCCGCCGCTACCCAGCCGTAGCGAAAACCCGGTGCCGCCGCGTTCATCCAATTCTGTAAACCAGCCGCTGTCGCGCGCTACCATGCGTGTCCTCTTTTTGATTGACTTGAAGGCGCCAGTGTATGTGGTCTGCCAGCGATAGCCGAGCCCTGTACAACTTGCCCGCCTGGGGCGCGGATTACTTCGACGTGAGCGCAGCCGGCGACCTGCTCGTCGATGGCGTCAATGTGCACGCCTTGGCCGACGCATTGCCAGAGGCCGGTGTGCGCTTACCGGCATTGCTGCGCTTCCCGGGCATTTTGCGCCACCGCGTCGATGCGCTGTGCGCGGCGTTCGATGTCGCCTGCAAGCAACATGACTACGCCGGCGCCTACACCGCGGTGTATCCCATCAAGGTCAACCAGCAGCGCAGCGTGGTCGAGGAAATTGCGGCCCACGGTGGCGAGCGTGTTGGCCTGGAGGCCGGCAGCAAGCCCGAGTTGCTGGCGGTGCTGGCGCTCAGCGAGCCGGGCCGTGTGATTGTGTGCAACGGCTACAAGGACGCTGAGTACGTGCGCTTGGCCCTGCGCGGCCAGCAGTTGGGTAGTGCGGTCACGCTGGTGATCGAAAAACTCTCCGAACTGCCGCTGATCCTGCGCGAGGCAACGGCCCTCGGTGTTACGCCGAAGCTGGGCCTACGCCTGCGCTTGGCCAGCATTGGCACCGGCAATTGGCAAAACACCGGCGGCGAGAAATCCAAGTTCGGCCTCACCGCCAGCCAGGTGCTGGAAGCTATCGACACGCTGCGCAGCGCCGGGCAACTGGATTGCCTGCACATGCTGCATGTGCATTTGGGCTCGCAGATTGCCAACGTGCGTGACATCCACCGCGGCATGCTGGAAACCGCGCGGGTGTATGCCGAGTTGCGGCAACTCGGTGTGCCGCTGGATTGCGTGGATGTCGGCGGCGGCCTGGGCATCGACTACGACGGCACGCGCTCGCGCGGCGCCTGCTCAATGAATTATTCGCTGGCCGAATATGCCAGCAATATCGTCCGTAGCCTGGCCGAAGTGTGTACGCAGGCCGGCGTGCCGCAACCCGACCTGATCAGCGAATCGGGCCGCGCGCTGACCGCGCATCACGCCGTGCTGATCACCGACGTTGTCGATACCGACGCCACCGCACCGCCCGCGCCGCAAGCGCCTGCCGAAGAAGCGCCGGCGCTGCTGCACGATTTGTGGGCTAGCCTGCAGGCATTGGAGCAACTGGCGCCATTGGAGGTCTATCACGACTGCGCGCAATGGCTGGACGACGCCCACGCCGCCTTTGTGCACGGCAGCCTGACCTTGGCGCAGCGCGCACAGGCCGAGCAACTGGCGCGCGCCATCAAGCTTGCGCTGCTGAACCGGCTCGACCCCGAAATCAACGCCGAGCGCGAAGCGCGCGACGAATTGGCCGCACGTATGGCCGGCAAATATTTTTTGAACCTGTCGGTGTTTCAGTCGTTGCCCGATGTCTGGGGCATTGATCAGGTGTTCCCCATCGTGCCCATCCAGCGCCTCCATGAGCAGCCTGCGCAGCAAGTGACAGTGTGCGACCTCACCTGCGATTCGGATGGCCGCATCGACCATTACGTGCAGCGCGCCGGCGTGATGCCCAGCTTGCCGGTACACGCCTTGGATGGTCAGCCATACCGCTTGGCCGTGTGCCTGGTGGGCGCGTATCAGGAAACCCTGGGCGACCTGCACAATCTGTTCGGCGACACCGATACCGTCAATGTCGAAGCCGATGGGCAGGGCGGTTGGACCCTGCACGACATCGAACAGGGCGACACCGCCGACGAGTTGCTGCGCATCGTCCATCACGACCCCGAACAACTGCTCGGCAGGCTGACAAGCCGCCTGGGACAAACGCAGCTGGATGGCGCCGAGCAAGCGGCAATCAGCAACGAACTGGCCGCCGCCCTGGCCGGCTACACCTACCTGCAGCCCAGTGCTGATCACACCAAAGGACAGGCATGACCGACACCGCAAACACCGGCTTCATCGGCCTCGGCGCCATGGGCGCGCCCATGGCCAGCAACTTGCACGCAGCGGGCCTGCTAGGCGCAGTGTGGAACCGCACTGCCAGCCGCGCAGCAGAATTTGCTGCCGCGCATGACGGCGTTACGGTCTGTGACGACTTGGCCGACATCGCGGCGACAAGTTCGGTGCTGGTGGTCTGCGTGTCGGCTGATGACGATTTGCGCGCGGTGGTCGAGGCTGTCTTGCCGCACATGGCCAGCGGCAGTTTGTTGATCGATTGCTCGACCGTTGCCAGCGGCACCGCCGAGGCCATGGCCGCCCGCTGCGCCGAGCACGATGTGTTGTGGCTGGACGCGCCCGTGTCCGGCGGCACCGAAGGCGCCATAAACGGCAGCTTGAGCATCATGTGTGGTGGCAGCGACGACGCGTTTGCCGCCGCGCAACCTGCGTTGCAAGCCATGGGCGCCAACATCAACCACATGGGCCCGGCCGGCGCCGGGCAAGCCACCAAGGCAGTCAATCAGGTCTTGGGCGCCGGTATCAATCGCGCCGTCAATGAAGCGCTGGCCTTTGGCGAATCACTGGGCTTGCCGATGGACAAGGTCGTCGATGTCGTTGGCGCAGGCGCCAGCGGCAACTGGTTCATCAATCACCGCGGCAAAACCATGCTGCGCGGCGAATACCCGCTGGGCTTCAAGGTGGCGCTGCATGCCAAGGACTTGCGCATTTGTCAGGCCATGGCCGCACAGGCTGGTGCCAAGCTGGCCTTGTCGGATGCCGTGCTGCAAGACTTTGGCAAGCTCATGGACGCAGGATTTGGCGATGAAGATGTGTCGGCGTTGTATCGCGTGACGCGGGGGGAGGTCTAGCGACTCCAGCCTTCCCTCATCCGCCCTGCGGGCACCTTCTCCCCCAGGGAGAAGGAGTAGTTCCCCTCTCCCTGGGGGAGAGGGCTAGGGTGAGGGGTTGTGCCGCTCCTGGCCGCAGTCCATCACCTGCCCAGGCAGCCCCAGAATTGCCGCCGCCTGTTCGCCTCGGCCCAAGCTGCACGCCGCCAATACTGCGCCTGCGCGCGCACCACGCACATCATCGCGCAGGGCGATCAATAGGTTGTCCAGTGCGGCCTCGTCATCGCCTGCGGCCAACAAGCCAATACCACGATGGAAGGCAATGTCGGGTGCGGCCGAATCGCTGGTCGCAACAATTTGCTGTGCCTGCCAACTGCTGCCCATGGCCTGCAAGTAAGCACTGATCTGCCCGCGTCCTAGCGCCAGGCTGGCTAGTTCCGGTTGCGGGGCGGGCAGGTCGCCGTTGAGCAGCAATTGCAGGTCGGCTGCGCGATGGGTAGCGCGCTTGCGCATCGGCGGAATCCAAGCCGAATCGCGCGCATTAGCGGCCGAAGCTTGTGCCCACCGGGTATAGGCCTGCAGCGCCGACGTGCCAGCGCCGCCGGCTTGCAGCCGGCCGGGGAAGTTGTCGCGTAGCGGCGGCGCATCAGCCCAAGTGCGTAGCGCTGCATCGTCGGCAATCAGGCTGGCCAGTAGGTTGCCTGGCTGGTCGAAGCCGCTGGTGCGTAGCGCATACTGGCTGCGCGGTTGTTGCCACAGGGCGTCCAGCTTGTCGTCGATATGCGGCGCCGCGGTCAAGCCGATCAAGATCCAGTTGTAGTTGCTGCCCGCGGCCAGCAGGCAGTGTTCAAACGCTGCGCAAAATCCGGCCGTAATGGCCTTGGCGGACTGCGGCGTGAGTTGATCAACCGGCAGCCAGTAACTGGCGGCGCCGCCGGGCCGCAGGCGCTGGCGCATTTGCGCAAAGTATTCGGCGGTATAGAGGTTGACGATGCCGGCCAGCCGCGGCGGTGGCGGCTCGCCGGTGATGATGTCGTATTGTCGCGGTTGGCTGCTGAGCCAGAAGCGCCCGTCTTCGATATAGGCGCGGCTGCGCGGGTCAGCTAGCGGGTCGCCCAAGGTTTCGCTGGCGCGCACCGGCCGCGACAACGCCAAGGTTTGCGGCGAAATATCGACAATATCCAGTCGCTCGATTTGATTGCTGCTGAGCAAGGCAGCGGCTGTAGTGCCGAGCCCATAGCTGATCAGCAGCGCATCGCGCGGTTGCTCGGCCAGGGCCAAGGGCCACCACGCAAACGCGGCCATGTAGCGCCGCGAATCGGCAGCCGTACTGCTCATGGAATAGCGGTTGGTCAGCAACCGCCAAGCCACCGGCTGGCCGGCCAGATCCTGACGCAGCAATTGCGCGGTTTCCACGCGGCCATGGCGCACGGCAGCCAGTTGGGCGTCGTCAATTTCCATCCACGGGGCGCGAGCCGCAGCGAGCTGCGACTGGATTGTGGGCACCATCACGCCGCTGGCAAGCACAAGCATCGCGCTGCCAGCCCAGGCAAAGGTGCCAGCACGAAAACGCAGGGTCAGCGCCGCAGCCAGCCCACAATAGCCGACGACAACCACCATCCAGGCGTTGCTCAAACCCACGGTGGGCAACAACCACAGGCCGCACAACCAGGCGCCAGCCGCGCTACCCAGCAAATTGGCCATGCTCACGGCGCCGGCCGCTGCCGCATGTTGTTGGCCACGGCCGGCGCACTGTGCCAGCAAGGTAAACAATGCGCCTGAGCACACAAACATGGGCGCCACGCCGACGCCGCCAATGGCGAACAGCCGCCATCCATCGCCGGGCAACAACCAGCCGGCCCGCGCCACGGCGACACCAACGATCAGGCTTGCGCCACCGGCCAGTGCCAGCCAGGGCAGGGCGCTGTTGGCACGCGGTGCCAAGCGCATCCCCACGATTCCGCCCAAGGCTAGGCCGGCTAAAGCCCACGCCAGAACGGCGGCAAAGGCCTCGGCCGTACCTGCGATTTGCAAAGCCAGCGTGCGTAGCCATAGCACTTCTGCGGTCAGCGCCAGGCCGCCAGCCACGGCAGCCAGCAACAACCAAACGACCGAAACAGCCTGAGATGGGCGAGTTGCGGCCTGCGCGTTTGGTGGCTGCGCACTCAACGCACATGCGGCGGCAAACACCATCAGGCCGGCTGCCACAAAGGCGGTGCCGCGCACGCCGAGCGTGGGCACCAGCCAAAAAGCGGTTGCCAAAGTGCCCGCCACAGCGCCGGCCGTGTTGAGCGCATACAGGCGCCCGAGTACGCGTCCCAAGCTGGGGTCTTCAGCCCAGGCGCGGGTAATCAGCGGCAGGGTGTAACCCATGGCCGCTGCGGGCAGTGCCAGTAGTCCGAAAGTCAGTAGCAGCCGCTGTAGTGTCAAAACGGCGGGGTGTTGGCCGAGCGTTGCCAAGTTTGGTGCCGCCAGCGGTACCAGTGCGGGCAGGCCAAGCACGACGGTGAGCCCGCCCGCGGCGGCTAACAGTTCTACTGCTGCGTAACGCCGCGCCGGGTTGCGGGCTGCATGGGCGGTACGCGCGGCCAGCCAGCCGCCCAAGGCCAGGCCGGCCATCATCGCCGCCAGCACGGTTGCTGCGGCCACGGCGCTGCTGCCCACCAGCCACGCGGCGCTACGCAGCCACAGGGTTTCGAACATCAGCGCGCCGGCGCCGGAGCAGGCGACGGCAATCAGCAAGGGCGTTCTAGTCAAACTTGGGTTCGTCTGAAGCAATCGGCGCTGTGGTCGTTTACCAGCCCTGCAGCCTGCATGTGCGCATAAACAATGGTGCTGCCCACAAATTTGAAGCCGCGCTGTTTCAGATCCTTGGACAGCGCATCGGATTCGGGGCTGGTGGCGGCGTAGTCATCAAATGTCTTTGGTGCATTGGCAATGGTTTTGCCATCGACAAAGCCCCAGATGTAGTCGCTAAAGCTGCCGAACGCGTCCTGCAGCTTGATGAATTGCTGGGCGTTGGTGATGGCGGCCCGCACCTTGAGCTTGTTGCGGATGATGCCGGCGTCGGCCAGCAGGCGGGCGATGTCGGCCTCGCCAAATGCGGCGACTTTTTGCACATCGAAGCCGGCAAAGGCGCGGCGGTAGTTGTCGCGTTTTTTCAGCACCGTGTACCAGCTCAGGCCAGCCTGGGCCGATTCCAGCGTCAGGAACTCGAACTGCGTGCGGTCGTCTCGCACTGGCACGCCCCATTCGTCGTCGTGGTAGGCCACGTAGTCGGGTTTGCTCAGGTCCAGCCACGGGCAGCGCGGGCGTCCGTTGGCGTGGATGTCGGTTGCACTCACGGTGCGTCCAGTGCAATCACCACCTTGCCGCGCGTGTGCTTGGTCTCGACGTGCCGGTGCGCCTCGGCGGCGTTTTCAATCGCAACCACCTTGTCGAGATGTGGTTTGAGTTGGCCGGCTTCAATCCAGCCGCGCAGCGTGACCATGTCGGTGCGGCGCGACTGCACGATGACCAGCCGATTGCGGCGGCCGCCACCCAGGCGCGCTAAACCTTCGCCCAGCAAGGTGCGTGGGCCGCTGGGAATCGTATTGATGTAAATGCCTTGCCTGCCCAATGACGCCTTGAAATCGCCCGCGCTGTATTTTCCGAACACGTCGAACACCACATCAAAGCTTTGCTTGATACGGGGCGCTGGGCACAGCTTGTAATCAACTGCCTCATCCGCGCCCAGCTCGGTCAAAAACTCCAGGTTCTTGGCGCTGCACGTGCCGGTCACGCGTGCGCCCAATGCCTTGGCGATCTGCACTGCAAAGTGGCCGACGCCGCCGGTGGCGCCATTGATCAGCACCCGGCTGCCGGCCGACACGTGGCCGAGGTCGCGCAATGCTTGCAAAGCGGTCAGCGCCGCCAACGGGACGGCGGCCGCTTCGGCATGCGACAGATTCTTCGGCGCGCGCGCCACGGTGTCGCCGGTGAGCAGGGCATATTCCGAGATGATGCCGCCGTGCATCAGCGGGCTCATGCCATACACGGCGTCGCCCGGGTTCAGGCCATTGACACCGGCACCGTGCTCGACCACCACACCAGCAATGTCGTGGCCGGTCACGCGCGGCAAGGGTTCGCGTGCGAGCAGGCCGAACTTGCCCTTGCGCAATAAAATGTCTTTGGGGTTGACGCTGCCGGCGGCAAATTTGACCAGAACGTCGTTGGTGCCAATGTCCGGCTGTGGCCAGCCGTCACTCCATTCGAGCACGTCCGGCGAGCCGAAACGCTTGTAAACAAGTGCTTTCATGTGCCTATTTTGCCGCATGCGGAACAGGATTTGCGCTCCGGTTGTCTGATTGCTAGCGTTCAAACCGCCGCAATCGCGGCATGACAACAAGATTGGTTCACCCCAAGGATGGAACGATGAACACCAAACCCCTGCTGAGCGGGGCGATCTGCGCCGCGCTGACTCTGTTTGCTGCGCCCGCCGCGCATTCACAAAGCATTCTCGACGCCACCAAATCGGTCACGGCGCCGAAGAAAATCGGCAAGATCAAGAAAAACAGTAATCCCGTGCCCGGGCGCTACATCGTCGCGCTCAAACGCGACGGCAAGCTGGGCAACGTCAATGCCCTGCTCGATAGCGTCAAGGTGCTGGTGAGCAAATATGGCGGCGAGCCCGACTTCTTGTTCTCGAAAGTGCTGTTTGGCTACTCCGTGGCGATGGACGAAGGCGCAGCCAAGGCGCTGGCGGCCGACCCGCTGGTGCGTTTTGTCGAGCAGGATGGCATCGTCGGCCTGGTTGAAACCCAGTCGCCTGTGACATGGGGCCTGGACCGCGTTGACCAGCCTGACCTGCCGCTGGACAACAGCTACACCTTTGGCAACGAAGGCAAGGATGTGCATACCTACATCATCGACACCGGCATCCTCAGCGACCACGCGCAATTCAAGGGCCGCATGGGCGAGGGCTTTTCGGCCATTGAAGGCGGCCCCGGCGGCGGCAGTGGTATCCCGCTGGTTGGCGGCGTGCTTGAAGGCATCATCGGCGGTGGTGGCGATGATGGCGGCGACGACGGCGAGCCGTCCACCGAAGACTGCAACGGCCACGGCACGCATGTGGCCGGTACCGTTGGCGGCAGCGACTACGGCGTGGCCAAAAGCGTCACCCTGCACCCGGTGCGCGTGCTGGACTGCAACGGTAGTGGCACCACGTCAGGTGTGATTGCCGGCATTGATTGGACTGCCGACAACTTCGTAAAACCCGCCGTGGCCAACCTCAGCCTGGGCGGCGGCGCCAGCGATTCGCTGGACGAAGCCGTGCGCGAAGCCAGTGCCCTGGGCATCACCATGGTGGTGGCCGCAGGCAATGAAGACGCCGACGCCTGCAATAGCAGCCCGGCGCGGGAAGAAAGCGCTTACACAGTCGGTGCCACCGATCGCGATGACCGCCGCGCAAGCTTCTCCAACTGGGGCAGTTGCCTGGACATTTTTGCACCGGGCAAGGACATCACCAGCGCCTGGCACACCAGCAACTTCGCCACCAAGACGATCAGCGGCACTTCGATGGCCGCGCCGCATGTGGCCGGCGTCGCCGCATTGATCTTGCAAGACCGCCAGCAAGCGCTGCCTGACGAAATCATGCGCCGCCTGGGTGAGCGAGCGGTATCGGGCAAGGTCAGCGACACCAAAGGCTCGACCAACACCTTGTTGCAGTCGAGCAAATAAGCCAGCGCCGTCCCCAACGCCAGCCGCTGCGCGTTGCAACCGCGCAGCGGCTGCGCCTATGCTGCTCCGTGATATTTGACCTGCGCGCCGGGAGGCTGCCGTGTCCACGATTCTCTGGATTTTATTCGCCCTAGTTGTCATCACCGCTTTGGCCTATCGCAAGGCCAGCATTGGCCGCAGCACTGCGGTGCTGGGCGCGGGATTGGCCATCATCACGGTGTTTTCCGGCATTGCGACCGGCTGGGCGGTGGCGCTTTGGCTGCTGTTTGGCGCCGTGGCGGTGCTGTTCAATGTCGATGGCATTCGCAAGGGCCTGATCAGCGGGCCGGCGTTCAAGTTTTTCAAGGGCGTGCTGCCGGAGATGTCGGACACCGAGCGCACGGCGCTTGAAGCTGGCACGACGTGGTTCGAGGCCGACCTGTTCTCGGGCCGGCCCAATTGGCACAAGTGGTTGGCGATTCCCAAGCCGCAACTGTCGGCCGAAGAGCAGGCCTTCCTCGACGGCCCGGTTGAAGAGCTGTGCGGCATGCTCAACGAGTGGGAAATTACCCACGAAAAAGCCGACCTCAATCAAGCCAGTTGGGACTTCATCAAGAAGAATAAATTCTTCGGCATGATCATCCCCAAGGCCTATGGCGGGCTGGAATTCTCCGGCTATGCGCATTCCACCATCTTGGCCAAGGTCGCCAGCGCCGGAGGCGTCACCGCCAACTCGATTGTCGCGGTGCCCAACTCGCTCGGCCCCGCCGAGTTGCTGCTGCACTACGGCACCAAAGCGCAAAAAGATCACTACCTGCCGCGCCTGGCGGTGGGTGACGAAGTGCCCTGCTTTGGCCTGACCAGCCCGCTGGCTGGCTCGGATGCCGGCGCCATCCCCGACCGCGGTGTGGTGTGCAAAGGCAAGTTCGGTGGCAAGACCGTGCTGGGCATGAAGCTCACCTTCGACAAGCGCTACATCACGCTGGCACCGGTGGCCACAGTCATTGGCCTGGCATTCAAGATGTATGACCCCGACGGCTTGTTGGGCGACAAGGAAGACCTTGGCATTACCTGCGCGCTGATCCCGCGCGACACCAAGGGCGTGGAGATTGGCCGCCGCCACTTCCCGGTGAATGCGCCGTTCATGAATGGCCCGATCCGCGGCACCGACGTGTTCGTGCCACTGGACTACATCATCGGCGGCGCCGACATGGCCGGCCAAGGCTGGCGCATGCTGATGGAATGCCTGAGTGTGGGCCGTAGTATTTCGCTGCCATCCGGCGCTACTGGCGGCTCGCTGATGGCGGCCTACGCCACCGGCGCCTACGCCAAGGTGCGCAAGCAGTTCAATGTGTCCATCGGCGACTTCGAGGGCATTCAGGAAGCCATGGGCCGCATCGGTGCCCGTGCTTACATGAGCGATGCCGTGCGCAAGCAAACCAGCTTCGCCGTTGACCTGGGCGAAAAGCCCAGCGTGCCCTCGGCCATTGCCAAGATGCACGTGACTGACTTGGCGCAAAAGATTTCGGTCGATGCCATGGACGTTCACGGCGGCAAGGCCGTGTGCCTGGGGCCGCGCAACCTCATCGGCCGCGGCTATCAAGGCGCACCGGTGGGCACCACCGTGGAAGGCGCCAACATTCTGACGCGCTCGATGATGATCTTCGGCCAGGGCGCGATTCGCTGCCACCCGTATGTGCTGCAGGAGATGGACGCGGTTGCTGACGACAACGCCGACCGCGGCCTGGATAACTTCGATGCCGCCTTCATGGGCCATGTTGGCCATGTGGCCAGCGCCAAGGCGCGCAGCTTTGTGCTGGGTCTGACCGGCGCCCGGCTTGCCAGCGCGCCAGTCGATGGCCCGACGGCCAAGCACTACCGCACGCTGGCGCGTTATAGCGCCAACCTGGCGTATCTGTCCGACCTGGCCATGGCCAGCCTGGGCGGCAGCCTGAAATTCCGCGAGAGCATCTCGGCGCGCTTGGGTGATGTGTTGTCGGGCCTGTACTTCGGCGCCTGTGTGCTCAAGACGCACGAGCAGGACGGCCGGCCGGTGGAAGACCTGCCGATCATCGATTGGGCCATGGCCGATATCGCCGCGACGATTGAAGACCGCCTGGATGGCGTGATCCGCGAGTTGCCGATTCCCGGTTGGATGATGCGGCCGGTGATCTTTCCGCTAGGCCGCCGTGCCCGCAAGCCGGCTGATGCGCTCAACGCCAAAGTGTCGCAAATCATGATGCGCCCCGGGCCGCAGCGTGACCGCCTGGCTGGCCCCATCTACCAGCCGCGGCAGCTCGAGCACCCCATGGGCGTGCTCAACATGGCGCTGGAAAAAACCATTGAGCACGAAGCCCTGGAGCTGAAAATGCTCAAGGCCTACAAGAAAGGCCAACTCACGCACCCGCATCCGCGCGGGCGCATTGGCGAGGCGCTGGATGCTGAGATCATCACCCAGGAAGAGCATGCCGCGCTGATCGAGTTGTTCGACCTGGTGTTCGAGGTTGCGGCCGTTGACGACTTTGCCAGCGAAGATTTGCAGGCAGGCCCACCGTCCAAGCCTGGTGGCCGCAAGGCGCCAGCCAGCAAGCCAGCGGCGAAGAAGGCCACAACGACCACGCGCCGCAAAGCGCCAGCAAAAAAACCAGCGGCCAAGAAGCCGGCGGCGAAAAAGCCCGGCGGGGCAACTGGCACCAAAGCTGCATCAACCCGCAAGCGCACCCCGGCGAAGAAAAAAGCCGAGGAAACTGAGCCCGCCGAGTAAGCGCTCGCCTGTCATTGCGAGGCGCGTAGCGCCGCGGCAATCTCGTCATGTGCCGCCAGCATGGCGAGATCGCTTCGCTACGCTCGCAATGACGTGACTTTTTGGACTTTTTTGCACGGATGCAACGCGACTTTTCAAAGCTACACCACGGCCCATTCGATCTGCTCGTCATCGGCGGCGGCATTTATGGCGCGTGGACGGCTTACGATGCGTCGCTCAAGGGCTACAAGGTTGCGCTGGTCGAAAAGACTGACTGGGCTTCGGGCACCTCGTCAGCCAGTAGCAAGCTGATACACGGCGGGCTGCGCTACCTTGAATATTTCAACTTCGGCCTGGTTAAACATGGTCTGGCCGAGCGCGCCACGCTCACGCGCATTGCCCCGCATGCGGTTGACCCCGTGCGCTTTGTCATTCCCAAGTATGAGAGCGACCGGGTGTCGAGCTGGCGCATGCGCATTGGCCTGGCGCTGTACGACATCCTCGCCGGCCCCGGCCAGCCGGTGGCGCGGCATGACCGTTTTACTGTGCCCGAGTTGCGCGAGGCGTTTCCCTACCTCGACACAGAGGGCCTGATTGGCGGCTTCTCCTATGGCGACTGCCAAGAAGACGATGCGCGGCTGACTTTGGAAGTTGTCGCCGCTGCCGAGGCCGCAGGCGCCGTGGTCGTCAATCACGCCAAGGTCACCGAGCTGCTACGCGCACCGGGCGCCGACCGTGTCACCGGCGCGGTTGTGGAAAACCGGCTGGCGGAAGAAACCGTCGCCGTCAAAGCTCGCCTGACCATCAATGCCGCTGGCCCTTGGGCGCCCACCTTGGCGCGCCAAGCCCCGCGGAAGGGCGACTACAAATTGATCAAGGGCGTGCATTTGATGATGCCCAAGTTGCCGGGGCGGCAAGACGCCTTTTTGCTGACGGCGCGCAGCGACGGCCGGGTGTTCTTTGTCATCCCGTGGTACGACCACACCATTGTTGGCACCACCGAATCGGACTTCGACGGCGACCCGGCCAACATTCACGTCACACGGGAAGAGGCCGAGTATTTGCTGGCCGAAGCCAACCGCGCCATGCAGCCAGCGAACTGGGGCAGCGATGACATTTGCGGCTGCTTTGCCGGTGTGCGCACCTTGGTCAGCGGGGGCGGCGAGAGCCTGTCGGCGGTGTCGCGCGACTTCGACATCCGCAAACCCAACCCCGGCTTGTGGATGCCCGTGGGCGGCAAATACACCACCGCGCGTGGCGATGCCGAAGAGATTGTTGACGAGGCGCAAGCCGTGCTCGGCCCACATCGCAGCGGCCGGCGCAGCAGCCAGCAAGGCTTGTTGTGGGCGCCAGCGCGTGAGGAAACCCAGTGGCTGGCAGTGACAGCCGCCAGGGGGCGGGCACTGGGCCTGGACGAACGCGCCGCGCACTGGCTGGCTAAACGCCATGGCAACCGCACGCCCGCTGTGTTGGCACTGGTCGAAAACGATCGCAGCCTGGGCCGGCGACTGAACGATAACGCACCGTTCATCCGCGCCGAGGTGGTCTATGCCGCCACCGACGAAATGGCGATTACGCTGGACGACATCATCCGCCGGCGCATGCCGCTGACGCTGATGACGCAACCCGATGATGCCGTGTTGGATGACGCGGCAGCGCTCGCCGGCCGCGCGCTGGGCTGGTCGGCGGCCGAGCGCAAGCAACAAATCGTTTACGCCAGAGGGCGCTGGCCCTACGTGCATGCCCCGAATTCGGCAAAGGCCGCGTGAAAAACGGGCTAATTTTTGGTCAGCAAATCCCAATAAAAACAGTGGCTTCTTGTTCACGCTGGCTTCACGCACTCTATGTCATCGTGACGTCATCCGAACCGTAAGAGTTCGAAACGATTCCCCCGTATTGGGGTTGTGCATAGAGGAGTTCACATGTTCAAGCGTGCCCTGTGTGGTGCGGTCTGCTTGGTTTTGTTGTCTGCTTGCAGCGTTGACGAAAGCGCCGAGCAACAACAACTGCAAACCGCGCCCGTGTCCCTGTTCGACCCGACGTCGCTGACCAGCGTCATCGTGCCCCTGCCGTTCGACGCGTTTTTCGCCGGGTTCAACGACCCGACGCTGAACGTGCCCAACACGCGTAACGCGCCGTTCGTCGATCAAGCCAATTTTGTCGATGGCTGGTCAACCTCCGCGCCAATCTTTACCGACCTGGTGGGTTTTGTTGACTTGGCTACTGCCAACAACGGCCAGGGCGTCATCG
The DNA here is from genome assembly GCA_018222345.1 of bacterium. GTDB lineage: Bacteria > Pseudomonadota > Gammaproteobacteria > Nevskiales > OUC007 > JAAFAL01. The sequence goes on along the minus strand of JAAFAL010000009.1, from coordinate 17,481 downwards.
TCGTCAACACGGCAACCGGCATGCCGCTGATCCCCGGCACCGATTACGTGGTGCAGGGCTATCCGGCGCTGGACGACGCCGACGGCGTGCCGATTAATGAAAAGCGCACGCGCCTACTGATCCAACCGCTAAAGCCGTTGATGCCCGAGACGCGCTACGTTGTGGCGCTGACCCGTGCGCTGGCTAATGACGCGGGTGAGAACGCGCTGCCATCCGAGCAGTTTCAGGTGGCCGCCAGCGCAACGCCAGTTGAAGACCAGACGGCGCCGATCCTCGACTTCTTGACTGCCGGCCAACGCGCCACGCTGGAGACGCTGCGCAGCCAGATCATCCGCCCCACGGTGGAAGGCCTGGAGGCTGCCGGCATCAGCCCCGCATCATTAATCCTGGCTTGGCCGTTTACCACGCAAAGCATCGGTAAAACTTTGGCCGCGATCCGCGACAACATTGCGCCGACAACCCTGGGTGTGCAGCCAGTTCCTACCTCGGACGGCATGGGTGGCACGCGCAACCTCAATACCGGAGATTTGGGCTTGGGCCTGCCTCCGATAGCCGACATTTATGCCGGGTTCATTGACGTGTCGTATTACGGGCAACTGCCGAGCGAGGCAAACCCCACTGCGCCACTGAATACGTTCTGGCAGGCGAGCACGGAGATGGGAGACATCGACTTTGGTGCGAGCTTCCTGGGTCAAGTGCCTTGCGGCGCGTTCGCCACCGGGGCCACGCTGCCTGACGGGCAAACCGCGCAGCCCAGCGTCAGCACAACCACCTGCTTCCCGGTTCCGGTTGAGCAATCAACACAACGCATTCCCGTGCTGGTCACAGTGCCCAATGCCAGCAGCGGCGCTACGCAGCCCGCTGGTGGCTGGCCGGTAACGATCTTCCAGCATGGCATCACGCAAAACCGCAGCAACCTGTTTGCCATAGCGCCAGCTTTGGCCCAAGCGGGGCGGCTGGCCATTGCCATCGACCACCCGCTGCACGGCGTAGCGCCATGCGAGGTGGGAACAGCAGGCTGCCTGCGCGTGCCGATGGTTAGCGAACGCACCTTCGACGTTGACTATGTCAACAATGCGACGGGTGCCCCCGGCCCCGATGGCACGCCTGACGCCTCGGGCACGCACTACCTGAACCTGGCCAGCTTGGTCACTGCGCGTGACAACTTGCGCCAGTCGGTTGCCGACCTGTTGCAGTTGAACGCTTCATTGGGTGCGCTCAACCTGGATGGCAATGCAGCCACCGATGTTGATACCAGCCGAGTGGGCTTCGTAGGCCATTCCTTGGGCGGCATTGTTGGCGGCACCCTGGCGGGTGTTGATACCAACATCGGCCCATACAGCCTGGCCAACCCCGGCGGTGGCATTCCCAAGCTGCTGGATGGTTCGCTGAACTTTGGCCCTGTGGTCGCAGCGGGCTTGGCAGCCGCCGGCTTCAACGAAGGTGGCGACACCTTCGAGACCTTCCTGCGCTTTGCACATCTGGTGGCCGACGACGGCGACCCGATCAACTACGCAATGGCAGCCACGGCCAACCATCCGATGCACATGATCTCGGTCGATGGCGACCAGGTTGTGCCGAACAATGTGCCGGCTGGCCCAACCACCGCACGCAACCACTTGGTGACTATTCCTGGCCCGCTGTCAGGGACTGATCCATTGGCCGCTGCGATGGGGCTGGAAGTCATTCCGGTCACCCCGGGAGTAACGACCGACATACGGGTGGACACCATGAACGGTGTGCGTGCTGTGACGGTGCTATCCGAAGGCGGACACAGTTCAATTCTCGACCCGACGGCTTCGCTGGCAGCGACCACAGAGATTCAGGGCGAGATTGTCAACTTCCAGGCATCAGCCGGTACCTGTTTGCCTATCGGGCAAAACTGCCCGCCGCCGCCCGCCGCCGCCGGCAAAACTCAATAAGCAAGCAAGGAGACGACGATGACAAGGATTTATACACTGTCGCGCCGCAGCGGATTGCTTGCGGCCTTAGGCGGCCTTTTGTTGGCTGGCACCGCGCAAGCGGAGACCTTCAGCCTCGACAACGGCGTTGAAATACGACTCGACACCACCGTGTCGGCGGGTGTGGGCGTTCGCCTGGAAGACCAGGACCCGAACCTGATCGGCCAGGCCAACACCACGGCCGACGGCACACCGGGGCGTGCGTTCTCGACCAATGGCGACGACGGCAACCTGCTTGTTGACAAGAACGAGCTGTTTGCCGCGCCGGTAAAAGCCACGACTGAACTCAACATCAACTACGGCAATGTGGGCTTGTTTGCCCGCGCCAGTTATCTGATTGACTGGATTTTGAAAGACGAGCCGTATTTCGACCCGGCCGACCACCAAGGCCCACCGACCCGTACGGCCAACGCCGAAGACTTGATGCGCAAGCGTGAGGCGGTTGAAGACCACGTCGGCAACGATGGCGACATCCTCGACCTTTACGTGTTTGGCGACTTCGACGTGCTGGGGCGCTACATGAGCTTCCGCGTTGGTAACCAGGTGCTGAACTGGGGCGAGAGCACGTTTGTGCTCAATGGCCTGAACAGCATCCTGGCCATTGATGCGGCGCAGGCACGTGTGCCTGGCTTCCTGGTTGAAGAACTGTTTCGCCCAGTGCCGATGGCTTGGGCGTCAATTGAGTTGACCGACACCATCAACGCCGAGTTGTTCTACCAATGGAAGTGGCGGGCGACGCTGCCTGACCCATCGGGCACCTTCCTGGCGACGAATGACTTTGCGGCCATTGGTGGCACGGCAGCGCAGCTTGGTTTTGGCCGGGCACCTGAAAACGCCGCACCGTTCACCGTCTGCTCGGACGGCAGCCAGTGCGTGCCGTTCGGTGCCGCCATTCCGCGTGACCCCGACCGCGAGCCGGATGACGAAGGCCAGTTCGGTGGCGCGCTACGCTTCTTCGTGCCGTGGCTCAACGACGCCGATGTCAGCTTTTACGGCGCCAACTACCACAGCCGTTTGCCGCTGTTCTCGGGTATCGGGCGTCCGAACCTGTCTGCCAATGCGAGTGCCGCTCGGTTCTTCGTGACGTATCCGGAAGACATCAAGCTCTACGGCATGAGCTTCAACACCTCCATCTTCTGGGAACTTGCCCTGCAGGGCGAGGTGAGTGTCAAGCAAGACCAGCCGCTGCAAATCGACGATGTCGAATTGTTGCTGGCCGGCCTAGGCCAACCCAGCCAGGTTGCGCCCGCGCAGGCATCGGTGCTGGGGCGCGAGATTGTCGGCTTCCGCCGCCACGACGTCACCCAGTTCGATATTGGCCTGACGAAGATCTTCGGCCCGTGGAACTGGCTGGGCTCTGACCAGCAATTGTTCTTGCTGGAAGTGGCCGGCATGTCGGTGTCGGACTTCCCCGAAGAGAGCGAACTACGCTACGAAGGCCCGGGCACCTACCTGCCGGGCGATGCCGGTACCGCCGCAGCTCTGGGCGTGCCACAGCAACAAGGCGGCTACCCAACCGAGACCAGCTACGGTTACATCGCCGCCATGCGCCTGACCTACAACAACGTGTTCAACCGCTTCGTGGTCGAGCCGTTCGTGCGCTGGACGCATGATATTGATGGCACCTCGCCAACACCGCTGACTAACTTTGTTGAAGACCGCAAGCAGCTCAACGTGGGCTTCAATGCGCGTTATCTCAGCAACCTGGAAGTGGGCCTGACCTACACCCAGTTCTCGGGTGCTGGGGTGTTCAACCTGCTGAGCGACCGCGATCACGCGAGTGCATTCATTCGGTACAGCTTCTAGCCCCATCGAGCGGGGTAGGGGATGAAAAGGGGGCCAACGGCCCCCTTTTCTTATGGACGTTGGTAAGTGGTTGCTGTGGCAAGCGGCGCAACCAACGCAAGTCAATACGCGAACCAAAGCAAACGACTACGATTCATCCTCAACCCGAATTGGCTCAACCTCCCCCAAAAACTTCGGCTGCTTGCGCGTCAAAAACAGGTCGAGCACCACTTTCACCCGTGCAAACACTTCACGGATTTCGGTGCGGCGCGAGCGCACGACTTCGGGGATGGTCGGCGCGGCGATTGCCACGGCATCCATGCCCCGGCGCTGGGCAATGAATATGGCGCGGTAGCCGTGGTAGCGCTGGGTGATGATGGTGAGTTGCTGCAGGTCGAACACGGCGCGAGCACGCACCAGTGAGTCGAGGGTGCGAAAGCCGGCGAAGTCCAGTGTCATTGCGTTGGCCGGAACGCCACGTTGTTTGAGCGCGGCGGCCATGGCTTTGGGTTCGTTGTAGCGCTCGCTGGGGTTGGCGCCTGACAACAGCAAGTGCTTGACCTTGCCACTGGCATACAGCGCCGCAGCGGTTTCTATGCGGCCGGCAAAATGGGCATTGGCACTACCGCCGGCTGCCCATGGGCTGGTGCCCAGCACCAAGCCCACGGCATTGTCGGGCAGGTCGTCGGCGCGGTCGGTCACCCGCGATTCTGTGCTGGCGATCACCCACCAGTTGCAGGCAATCACCAGCAGCGCCGCGGCGGCAAAGGCCGCGGCCGAAAGGCCGATGAGCGCGCGCAAAATCGGTAGCGGTCAGCCTGCCATCAGGCTGTAAAGCATCCAGGCCATGAGAACCAATTGCACAAAGTAGAACGTGGCGCGGATGAGCACCGCAACCTGATTGGTGCTGATGGCATGGGTAACAATCTGGCCGACCCGGGCATACAACACAAAGAGCGCCGCAGCATCGATGGCAGCACTTTTGCCCAGCGCCGCAGCGGCGAGCACGATGGCGGCGAACACCACAAGGTTTTCGATGCAGTTGGCGTGGGCGTGCTCCAGCCGCAGGATGAACGGCGGGCGCGGCGTGTTCTTGTCGCGGCCCCAGGCGTTAGCCGGGTTCTTGCCGGTGACGATCTCCAATGCACGGGCGTTGACGACGATGAAGGGCAGCAGCAGGGTGAGGGCGGCAAAGCCCAGCAGCGCGCAAATTGAAGTTGCCATAAGTAGTTCCTTGTTGGTTATTGACTCGCGCCCGCCACCGGTGGACGTTTGTTGGCCCAGGGGTGGGCTTGTTCCAGTTGCCGTGCCAGTTGCAGCAGCGTGGTTTCGTCGCCGAACTGGCCGGTGAACATCATACCGATGGGCAGGCCCGCGGCGCTCTCGAACAGCGGCAGCGAGATCGACGGCTGGCCGGTGACATTCGATACCGGCGTGTTGGGGATGAACGCCAGGCTGTCGGCAGCAATTTGGTCGAGCAGGCCGCTGCGCTTGGCAATGCCGGCCAGCGGCAGACGGCCGAGTGCGGCAACACCGACCGCATCGCCGCCGCTGAGTTGCAGGTCGCCGATGGTGAACGGCGGGCGCGACAGCGTTGGCGTCAGCCAGGCGTCGTAGCCCTGCATGAACTGGCCAACCTTGCGGGTTTGCCGTTGCAGTTCTGCCAGTGCTGCGGTCAGTTCGGGGCCGCTATAAACCCGGCCCAGTTTGGCGAGTGCCCAAGTGTTGGGCTCGACCTTGTCACGCGTGAGCTTCTGGCCGGCCGCGGCGGCGCTGGCATCCAGTTCGGCCGCGGTGTTGCACACCAGCATGACGACAAAGGCGTGCATCATCGCCGCCTTGTCGATGGGCGAGGCTGCCAACTCGACCGTATGCCCGAGGTCTTGCAGTTTGCGTGCGGTTTCCTCGGCGCCGGCGACGCATTGGCTGTGCATGGTGTCGCCCAGCATCGGCTCGGTGGTCATCGCAATCTTCAGCGGGCGCACCGGCGTGTCGAGGCTTTTGAGCCAGGGTTGTGCGGGTTCGGGGGCATGCCGCAGCGGGCCAACTTCCGGCCCGGCGCAGGCGTCCAGCAAAGCCGCGGTGTCGCGTACGCTGACGGTTAGCGGGTGCTCGGCCACGGCGCCAAACCACATGTCGCCATTGACTGGCCCGGTGGGGTTGCGGCCGCGGCTGGGTTTGAGGCCAACAATGCCGCAACAACTGGCCGGGATGCGGATCGAGCCGCCGCCATCACCGCCGCCAGCCATGTGCACAATGCGCGCCGCCACTGCAGCGCCGCTGCCGCCACTGCTGCCGCCCGGGGTTTTCTCAAGGTTCCAGGGGTTGCGCGTGGGGCCGTGTAGTTCGGGCTCGGTGAACGGGGTCAGGCCGAATTCCGGCGTGTTGGTCTTGCCAAAAATCACCAGCCCGGCGCGCTTGTAGCGGGCGACCAGTTCGCTGTCCCACTGCGGCACAAAGTCTTGCATCAGCCGGCTGCCGCAGGTTGTCGGCACGCCTTTGTAGTCGCTGAGCAAGTCCTTGATCAGAAATGGCACGCCGGCGAACGGTCCGTCTGGCACGCCTGCCGCCAGTGTGGCGCGCGCTTCGTCATACATCGGCCGGATGATGGCATTCAGCGCCGGGTTGAGCGCTTCGGCGCGGGCGATGGCAATGTCCAGCGCCTCGGTGGCGCTGAGCTGGCCATCGCGGATCAGTTGCGCCAGGCCCAGGCCGTCTTCGCCGGGCAATTCGGGTGGCTGCGACACGGAGGCCAGCCTTGCTTGGTGGGTGTGTGGCCTAGCCTACAAGCGCGGCTGCGCCCGAGCCAGTGCGGGGCGATTCAATCGGCACTGTTCCAGGTGTCGATCACCGCCGCGATGCTGCGCCGCGCCGCCGCCAGCGCATCATCGGCCTTGTCGGGCTCGGCGTTGATGCGCTCGGCTAGCACGGTGTCGGTGCGGTCGAAACCCATAAACTCGAACTGTTTGCGCGCCAGTGATACAGCGTGGTCGAGGTGGGCGAAGTCACCGCTCAGCGGCCCGCCGGCAGTGGCAATGACAAGGGCGCGGCGGCCCTGCATTAGCCCGGTGTAGTTGCCACCGTTGATGGTCCATGTGCGGTTTTTTTGCACCACCGCATCAATCCATGCCTTCACGGCACCCGGCACGGAGAAGTTGTACACCGGGAACGCCAGGACCACCTGCCGCGCGTCAATGACTTGCTGCGTGAATGCGTCCATTTGTGCCATGGCGGCGGCCTGGTCGGCGTCCAGCGGTTGCCCGCCGTAGTTGCGCTGGGTGTAGGCGTCAATCCGGCGGCTGTCGAACAACTCAGGTTCGGTGACGGCGAGGTCGAGTTCGGCGACGGGGCCACCGAGCCGTTCAAGTGCATGATCGACCAGCCGTGCCGTGCGTGAGCCGGTGCGCGGTGTGTAGCGCACCAGCAGGGTGTTGGCGAGCTCAATCATTACTGTGCCTCCGATGGCCGTAGGTCGAACAACAACACCTGGCTGTCGGCCTGCGCGGTGATCTGCAGCACAGCCTCGTTGCGCAACACCAAGGCATCGCCGGCCTCCAGCGCCTGGCCGTAGGCTTCCACGCTGCCGGTGGCTAGGTGCAGGTAATACTGCCGGGCGATGTCCAGCCCGGTGGCGTGGTTTGACCCCGCCCGTGGCCACGCTGCCAGCATGCGCACATCCTGGTCAATCTGCACGGCATGCGCCTGGCCGGCGATCTCGACAAAACCTTCGCGCAGCGCATCGGCGTCCAGCATGGTTTGGGCATAGCCGGGCGTCGCGCCGCTGTGTGCGGGCTCAATCCAGATTTGCAGCAGATGCACGGGCTCAGTCGCAGACGCATTGGCCTCGCTATGGCGCACGCCGCTACCGGCGCGCATCAACTGGATTTCGCCGGGGCGCACAACATCGCGGTTGCCCATGCTGTCGCTGTGCTCCAGCGCGCCGCCCAGCACGTAGGTGAGTATTTCCATGTCTTGATGGCCATGCATCGGAAAACCGCCGCCGGGGGCAATGATGTCGTCGTTGAGCACCCGCAGGTCGGACACGCCCATGCGCGCCGGGTTGTAGTAGCTGGCAAACGAAAAACTGTGGTGGCTGTTCAGCCAACCGTGGCTGACATGGCCGCGCTGGGCGGCGGGGCGGTACTCCAACATGGGCTTGCTCCGTTGCGGTAGGCCAGTAATGTATGGCCGGCTGGTAGTTCAATCCAGTAGAATATTTGGCGCAATAACATCAAAAATATTGAACATGCGATTAACCCTCGATGCCTTGCAGGTGATCGATGCAATCGACCGCCATGGCAGCTTCGCAGCGGCTGGTGAGGCCCTGTTCCGCGTGCCGTCGGCGGTGACTTACGCCGTGCGCAAGCTTGAAGACGACCTGGGCGTCGCGCTGTTCGACCGCTCGGGCCGCCGCGCTGCGTTGACGCCAGCCGGGCAGGAATTGCTACAGCGCGGCCGCCACCTGCTAGCTGCAGCCGAAGACCTCGAAGCCAGCACCCGCCGCGCCGCCACCGGTTGGGAGGCCGAGCTGCGCATTGCCGTCGATGACATCATTCCCATCGACCTGCTGCTGCCCATTATCCAGCGCTTCTATGCCGACAACGGCCAGACGCGCATTCGCGTGCTGCGCGAGGTGCTGGGTGGGCCGTGGGATGCGCTGGCTGATGACCGCGCTGACCTCGCCGTGGGCGCGCCGGGCGACGTGCCGTCGGGGCAGGTGCTGCGCACCGCACCGCTGGGCGAGGTGCAGTTCGTGTTTGTCGTTGCGCCTGGCCACCCACTGGCCGACATACCCGAGCCAGTCAGCATTGACAGCCTGCGCGAGCACCGCGCCATTGTGGTCACCGATACCTCGCGCCGGCTTAGCGCCCGCAGCAGTGGTTTTTTACCGGAGCAACCGATCCTCGCCCTGCCCAGCCTGGCGGACAAACTTGCGGCACAACTCGCTGGCCTGGGCGTGGGCTTCCTGCCCCAATGTCTGGCGGCGCAGCATCTGCAGGCGGGCCACCTGGTGCAGCGGCAGGTGGCGATCAATCGCGGCGACATCCCGCTGCATCTGGCCTGGCGGCCCGAACATCACGGTAACGCGTTGCAGTGGTTTGTCGGTAACATTCAGCACGATGAAGCGCTGCAAAACTACCTCGCGGGCTAATCCTGCGGCCATCTGCTTGGCGGCAGCCCTGCTGACAGCCTTGCCCGTACCGTTGCAGGCCGGCAGTGCCGTGGCCGATGCCGCCGGCCGTGTGATGGCGTACTTCTATGCCATGGAAGAGTTGGCCGCCTTTTGCCAGGCGGTTTTGCCAACCGCGGCGCCGGGTTTGGGGGTGTCGTTCGCGGGTTGGCAGGCGCGCAATGCGCCGGAACTGGAACGCGTGCAAGAGCGCTTCGCCATCGAGCTGGCAGCCGATATGGGCCTGCCCGTAGTGTCGCCCGAAGTACAGCGTGAACTGCGCGGCAACTTGCGTGCTACGCGCAACGCCACTGCCGAATTCCAACGCGATGCCATTCGCAATAGCGGCGAGGCCAGGGCGCGCGAGTCATGCGTCGAACTCGACACCGCGCTGGCGACCCGCGAGTCGGACATTGATAAGCGCAACCCCGACGATTGGGTGATTTTGTTCGCGCGCGCGCCGGCCAACCCTGCAGACGTGATTGGCGATTGGTCCACAAGCTACGCCCGTTGCGGCGGCGAAGTTTGGACGCTACATGCCGACGGCCGCGAGCAACTCAGCGTGCTCGATCCACAAGGCAGCTATGGCTACGTCGGCAACTGGTCGCTGGCCGATGGTTTGTACCGCAGCCAAGGGGTCGATGACCGTGGTGCAAGCGTCAAACAATTGGGCACCATCGAAACCGACCCCGGTGGCACCTTGCTGACAGTGACCATCAGCCAGCAGTCGCAAACGCTGGACGGCGAAACCCAAACACTGGTGACGCCAGAGCGGGCGGTGACCGTGCAGTATTTCCGCTGTGATGACGCCGCGCAGCCAGCGCACTATGATTTTTCTGCCGCCGCCGCAAACACCACCAAGGGCACCGATGAGGGCACGCCGAATGACAGCCAAAATGCCGAAACACCTCCGCCAACGGGGGCTGAGTCTGCCGGCCCTGCTGCTGAGCCTGCTGATGATGGCGATACTGTTCGGCGCGGGCGTCGCCGCCGGTAACTATTGGGCAGATACTGCAGCCCAAGCCGCACCGCGCCCGGCGTTGGATGCCGAGATCGCCAAGCTCACAGAGTCGCTGTACGTTGCCCGGCAAATTGATGCTGGCGAGGTGTCGGCTGCACGGGATTACCTGGCGTTGTCCATGGACCTGGACATACTCGCGCTGGGCGAGCAGTTGGACAGCCTCAGCCCACAACGCCAAGCCGCCGCGCTGGCGACCTTGTCGTCGATCTACACCTATCGAAAGATTGGCTATCGCCAACCGCGCGTGCGCGAGCCCATGGACGACAACGCCGCACTGCAGGCCTTGCGCGCCGAGGTGTCGGCGCTATTGGAGCGCGCCGCGCGGCAAGCACCGCGCGGCGGCTTGGAGTTCTAGAACTCCACGTTTGTAGGCGCTAGCAGCCTGTCGGACTTCGCGGAATCTGCTGCGGATTCCTCGTGTGGCCGCCTTCTGCACGCTTCCTCCTCGCATAGAATGACTATGCAGCGTCGAAATGCGCACAGAATACGACTCACACGACGAATTCTCGCGACGATCCCGAAAGCCCGACAGGCTGCTAGCGAAACTCGTAACGCGCATCCAGGATGAGGCTGCGACCTGCCTGTGGCGCAATGTCCTTGATGAACGAGGTGTGCAGGCGCACTTCTTCGTCCAGCAAGTTGCGGCCGCGCACGCCCAGCTTGAGCGTGCCGGCTGTGTTGACCGCCCAGTCAAAGTCGGCTGACAACAGCGAATAACCGTCGGTCGGTGTCTCCAGCGGGGCGAGGTCTTCGGCGTCATCCACCTCAGTGAGCTTCAAGCTGGCGTTGAGGATGCCGCGCGACCAATCCAAGCCAACGCCAATGCGCGTTGGCGTGATGCGAGGCAGGTTCTGGCCGCCATCGAGCTCGCCCGACACGGTGTCGCCAAATACGCGCAGCGACCACTCCCCCAACGGGCCGCGCGGCACGATGATGGCGCCCAGCTCGGCTTCGCCACCGGCAAAGTCGGCATCGGCCTGCGTGTAATTCACCAGTAGCAACTCACCTTCTTCGCCTGGCCCTGGTAGCGCGCCCTCTTCAGTCACCAAGTCGGCTTCGCCGTCATTGTTGCTATCGACAAAGGCCTGGAAGATGTAGTCGTCGTACTGCGTGGCGAACAGCGACAGGTGGCCAAACAGGCGCTCGCCGTGCCAATGCAGGCTGACGTCGATGTTGTTGGCGGTTTCCACCTCCAGTGCCAGGCTGCCAAGCTCAAAGGTTTCAGTGGCCAGGTGCGGGCCGTTTGAGTACAGCTCTTCGGCGACCGGTGCGCGCTCCGAGGCCGAGGCTGACACCGCAAAGCGCAGCGCGTCGGTTAGCGCCCAGTTGAGGCCCAGCGACAAGGACGTGGCGGCGAAGTCGCGGTTGGCGGCGCCATCGGCGGTCAGATCAACCCGTTCAATACGCCCGCCGGCTTCCAAGGTGACTGGGCCAAGGCCGAACTCTTCAACCACGAACAAGCTGGTTTGCTGGGTGTTGACCGGCACGACGACGAAGGCCTCCTCGCCGATGGCCTGAAAATCGCGGTCGACAACTTGCAAGCCGAAAACGCCGCGCAAGGCGCCGATCTCGGCATGGGAGGCTTCCAGCCGCGCTTCGACAGCGTCGTTGGTGAACACCGTGCCGGGCTCGCCGGGGCCTTCGAATTCGATGTGTTTGTAGTCGTTCTTGACCACTGCACCGCGCAGCCGTGTGAGGCCCGCCAGCGGATTCGACAGCTCGCCGCGCAGGTCGTAGCGCACTTGGGTCACGTCCAGAAAGACGCCCCCTTCTTCCTCCGCTTCTTCGCCGCCGCCTTCGTCATGGTGGCCGTGGCCGGGGATGCCATAGACCGTGTCGTACTGCGTCACGGCCGCACCCAGAAAGCCACGCGAACCTGCCCACGAGACGCCAAAGGCGCCGGTTTCGGTGTCGGTATAGCTGTTTTCCAGCGTGCCGGCCTCGGATGGGTCGGCACCTTCTTCGGCGGCGTCGGCATCCGCGAAACCGTCGATTTCAAGGTCGTCGGTGCGGCGGGTCTGGCCATCAATATGAAACGCTAGCGGGCCAGCGCTGAACTCCACATGGCCGAACAGGCTGCGACCGTCATGGGCGCTGTCGAACTGCGTGCCGAGCGAAAAATCGACCTGATCCACAGGTGCGGTGGGGATGGTGTCGGTCACCACGTTGACGACGCCGCCAATCGCGCCGCTACCAAACAGCAGGCTGGCGGGGCCACGCAGCACTTCGATCTGCTCGGCGCGGAATGGCTCGATGGATACGTTGTGATCGGGCGAGAGGCTGGACACGTCCAACGTGCCCAGGCCGCCATCCAAAACACGGACGCGCGGGCCGCTCTGGCCGCGGATCACCGGCCGGCCGGCGCCGCCACCAAAGCTGGAGTTGGCCACGCCAAGTTCGCCGTCCAAGGTTTCACCCAAGGTGGCGGCTTGCGCGCGGTCCAGCGCTTGACCGTCCAGCACGGAGACCGGACGGGTGGAGTCCAGCTCGCCGCGCGCCAGTGGGTCGGCAGTGACAACAATGGGGTCGAATTCAACGGTATCGTCGTCTTCGGCAGCCGGCTGAGCGTTCGCCGGCGTGAGAGAAAATGCAAAGAGTGCGGCCAACAACAGTGGCCCGCGGGTCGGGTAAGCAGTCATGAACAGTCGTCCTGAATAGTCAACAAAAACAGGCCGCCGCAGTGGCAGGCTGTATAGGGTCGGAATCAGAACGGCTGTGGTGGCCCCCGCGCGAGGTTGTTGCTGGCATCGACAGTTGGCACTGCCGTGGGGAGTGTGGCGGGTGCCGCCTCGGCCACCGGCGCAGGCAGCTCAACGGCGGGCGGCGATGCAGGTGCCGCACCGGTTTGCCCAGCCACACAGGCCACGCAAATATGTTGCTCGGCATCCAGTGCATGCTCGGCAGCATGCAGCACACCCACGCTCGAAGCCGCCAGCCATAGGGCCAGCAGCAGTCGGGTCAGGTGGGTTTGGTGCTTGCGCAACATGGCTACAAGTTTACATTCTGCAAACGCAATACGCGACAATAGCGCGCATGGACGTGCCGTTTACGAAAATGCAGGGCTTGGGTAATGACTTCGTGGTCATCGATGCCACGCAGCGCGCTATTGCGCTGACGCCCGAGCAGGCCGCGGCGATCGCCGACCGCCGCTTCGGCGTCGGCTGCGACCAGATCCTGCTCATCGAACCGCCACCAACGCCCAAGGTCGATTTCGGCTATCGCATCATCAATGCCGATGGCAGCGAGGTGGGCCAGTGTGGCAATGGCGTGCGTTGTGTGGCGCGCTATGTGCGCGAGCATGGTTTGTCGCGCGAGGCGTCGTTGCGTTTTGCCACCAGTACGGCGGTGATGACAGTGCGTAGCGCCGACGGGCAATGGCAGGTTGATATGGGCGCGCCACAATTTGCCCCAAAGGCCGTGCCATTTGTGGCCGACAATGATGCTGAGCGCTATAGCGTGTCGGTTGGCGAAGAAACCGTAGAACTCGGCGTATGCAGTATGGGCAACCCACACGCCGTGCTGCTGGTTGATGACGTTCAAGCAGCGCCGGTCGCAACGCTGGGCCCGCAACTGGAACGCCACGCACGGTTTCCCGAGCGCGCCAACATCGGTTTTGCCGCCGTGCGGAGCCGGCAGTCGATCGACTTGCGCGTGTGGGAGCGCGGCGCCGGCGAAACCCTGGCCTGCGGTAGCGGTGCTTGTGCAGCCGTTGCCGTGCTGCGCCGTTGGGATTTGATCGACGAGTCAGTGGCCGTGCAGGTGCCCGGCGGCAGCTTGCAGATTCAATGGCCCGGCGTCGGCCACAAGCTGCTGATGACGGGCCCGGCAGAGATCGCGTTCGTCGGAACGCTTACTCTGTAGCTAGTGGTTGCCAACCCGCACACGCTAGACTTGAGCCGCATCGCCGGGACAAAACACAAGATATGACACGTTTGCACAAATCTGCTGTTGACCAGTTGGACGACGACCACGTTGACCACCAACGGCGCGTGAGCCTGGGCGAAGCCAGCGAGCCGCGCGACGTGGCGCTGGACGCGATTGCCGAGCACGACGTGCTGGAATATCTGGCCGCGCACCCGGAGTTTCTGGTGGTCAACCCGCAAGTGCTGGAAACCGCCGACATCATGCACGATGCCGGCAACGCCGCATCGCTGATTGAGCGCCAAGTTGATGTGCTGCGCCAGCGCAACGAGCAACTGCGCCAACGCCTGCACAACCTGGCGCTGGCCGCGCGTGCCAACGAGCTGCGCGTGCGCCACACCAACCGTTTGGCCACTGATTTGATGCAGGCCGACAACGCGGCCAGCACCGTGCATGTGCTCAAGCGCGCACTGCAGCGCGACTTCGCCGTGGATGCCAGCTACATCGGCTTGTATGAAGCAGACGTGGAAGGTGCGGCCAATATCGGCCGTGACGACGCCGTGCGCGGCGAACTGCGCAACCTCATCCGCACCGGCATCATCGAGTGTGGCCCGATCAGCGAAAACCGCGCTGCATTGTTGTTTGGCGACGAGCCCATTCAATCGGCCGCGGTCATGCCGCTAGACCGCTGTGACCCCATCGGCCTGCTCGCCGTTGGTAGCCGCGACCCCAAGCGTTATCAGCCCGAGATGGGCAGCATGTTCCTCGACCTGATCGCCGGCCTGGCCTCCACCGGCTTGCGGCGCTGCCTGGCGCAAGATGGCGTGACAGCGCAGCCAGCCGACGAAACCGCAGCAGTGGCGGATGCGCAAAGCGCTTGACGCCTATCTGACCCGGCTGCGCGACGAACGCCAAGCCTCCCCGCACACGCTGGCCGCCTACCGCCGCGACCTCGACGCCGCTTTGGCCGACCTCACGCGCGCGGGCGTCGATCAGTGGGCCGACGTCACCCCGCAACATGTGCGTGATCTGGCCGCGCAGGCGCATCGCCAGGGTCGCTCGCCCAGCACCATCGCCCGCCGCTTGTCGGCCTTGCGCGGCTTTTACCGCTACTTGTTGGTCGAGGGCTTGGCAACGTCAAACCCGGCGGCAGACATCCAGGCGCCCAAGGCAGGCCGCAAGTTGCCCAAGGCGCTGGACGTGGATGCCATCAGCCAATTGCTCGACCAGCCTGCCAGCACACCACTGGCATTGCGCGACAAGGCGATGATGGAATTGTTCTACTCGGCAGGCCTGCGCTTGGCCGAGTTGGCAGGCATCGACTTGGGTGACTACCGCCCCGATGAAGGCCTGGTACGGGTGCTAGGCAAGGGCCGCAAGCAGCGCGAGGCACCTGTGGGTGGGCAGGCAGCAAAGGCCTTGAAGACTTGGCTGCGCAGCCGCCCCGCTGTCGCTGCTGCCGGCGAAATGGCCTTGTTCGTGTCGGCGCGCGGCACCCGGCTGTCGCACCGCGCCATCCAGGCGCGGCTATCGCAAGCCGCGAAAGCCGCTGGCTTGCCGGCGCACCTGCACCCGCACAAGCTGCGCCACAGTTTTGCCACCCACATGTTGGAATCGACCAAGGACTTGCGCGCGGTGCAAGAGCTACTGGGCCACGCCAGCATCGGCACTACGCAAATCTACACCCACCTCGATTTTGCCCACTTGGCGTCGGTGTATGACGCGGCGCATCCGCGGGCACATGCCGGTGGCGAGGACGACGACACCTGACAGTTTGCCGCCCTGGGTCTAGTATCCGAGGGAGGAGACATAACAAATGGGGGTGTTCATGGACGCCATGGCACAACCCGATGTGGCGAAGACCACGCAACAAACACCGTCGGCCTGCGCGCGCCCGCCGCCGCGCTGGGCGCTGTTCATGCGCCGGCTCACTGACTACCTCACACAAGATTTTTTGGGTGGCCCCAGGCTGCTCAAGTTTGCCTGGGTGATCAATTTCCAAAAGGCGGGCACCTTCATTTTTGTCGGCGCGCTGATGCTGTACTACGGCAATTTCAGCACCGCGGCGTGGGTGTATCTGGCGCTGCACGGCAGTTATGGCCTGTGCTGGATCCTCAAGGATGTCGCCTTCCCCGACCCAAACTGGCAGGTCAAGGTCACATTCGGTGGCGGGTTCATGTCGTTTGCTGCGGTGTTGGGCCTGTACTGGCTGATCGCCTGGCTGCTGATCTCGGGCGTCAGCACGCCCACTTACCCGCTGCCCGAAGCGGCATGGTTTTGCTTGTGCATCAGCCTGCACACGCTGGGCGTGGCCATCATGCTGGCCACGGATGCGCAAAAGTACTTCACGCTACAGCTCAAGCGCGGGCTGATGACCACCGGCATGTTCCGCCACGTGCGCCATCCCAATTACCTGGGCGAGATCATGATTTACGCCAGCTACGCGTTGATGGTGTGGCATTGGCTGCCGTGGTTGATTTTGGCGTGGGTGTGGATTGGCGTGTTTGCTGTCAATATGACGCTCAAGGAGGCTTCGATGAGCCGCTATCCGGAGTGGGCCGAGTACAAGCGCCGCACGGGTTGGCTGCTGCCGAGGCTGTAACAACCGTACGATCGGGGCACGACATGCTCGAAGCACAAAAGCGCCATGCCGGCGCCGGCATAGACTGGATTTCGCACGCGTGGGCGCTGTTCAAACAACAGCCCCTGTATTGGATCGGCATGGTGGTGATCCTGTTTTTGATCGCCATTGCCTCGGCGTTTGTGCCGATTGTGGGCGACCTGCTGTATTCGCTGTTCAGCCCGGTACTGGTCGGCGGCATGATGCTCGCCGCGGCCAAGGCTGCTAACGACGAACGCTTCGAAATCAGCAGCCTGTTCGCCTGTTTTGGCGGCGAGCGCATGGGGCGCTTGATCTTGCTCGGCGCGCTGCAACTGGTCGCCACCATCGTCATCGTGATGATGGCTGGGGTAGTGATGCTGGTGCTATTTGGCAGCGAGTTTTTGCAGCTCGCGGCCGAGGGTGGCGAAGCCGAGGCATTTGCCCAAGTGGGCTTACAACCGATGTTGTTGCTGGTGTTGCTCGTGCTGGCACTGGCTGTGCCGCTGATGATGGCGTTCTGGTTTGCGCCTGCGCTGGTGGTGCTGGCGGACTGCTCGGCCATCGATGCCATCGAACACAGTTTTTTGGGCTGCCTGCGCAACATCGTGCCGTTTCTGGTCTATGGCGTCCTCACCCTGATACTGACGATCCTGGCGGCAATTCCGTTCGGCCTGGGCCTGCTTGTGATGATGCCGGTGATCTTCATCACGGCGTTTACGGGTTTTGCCGACATTTTTGGCCCGCCAATGGATGACACGCCGCAGATGCCGGGGCCGGATGATGAGCAGACGTTGTACGGTGGCTGAATCTTCGTACTAGCGTAGCGACTGGTATCCACATTGGTATCGGATGGGCAAGTCGTGGCTCATTGCATCAAGGCAATACTGCTTGCGACAAAAGGGCAGGACGCCCGTCCAACGTGCGCCTTTGGCGCAGCCGGCGCGCGCAGCGTATTTCGGGAGGCAAGCGAGGACGTGTTTGAGCGACTGCAGGGAGCGAGTTCCGCAGCGCCCGAAATGCGTGAGCACGACGGGCAGTCGAAATACAGGGATGTATTTCGACCAAGCCTCAGGCGCACACG
>JAAFAL010000134.1 GCA_018222345.1 bacterium | reverse complement strand
GCCCAGCAGTCGGCGCTTGCCACCAACAAGGTGCTGCGCAACACCTACATGCTGCTGTCCATGACGCTGCTGTTTTCAGCCGCCATGGCCGGCTTTTCGATGGTCGTCGGCGTGCCGTATGGCCTGAGCCTGGTGTGTTCGCTGGTGGCGCTGGGGCTGCTGTGGTTTGTTGTGCCACGCACCGCGCAATCAGCTGCCGGCATCGGCGTCGTGTTTGCCGTCACGGGCCTGCTGGGCTTTGGCCTTGGTCCCATCCTCAATGCCTACCTCGCCGGCTTCTCCAATGGCGGGCAAATCATCATGATGGCCATGGGCCTGACCGGCCTGACCTTTGTCGGCTTGTCGGCTTACGTTGTCACCACCAAGCGTGACTTCAGCTTCATGGGCCACATGCTGGCCGTGGGCATCATCATGGCCTTCATTGCCAGCATCGGCATCATGTTGGCGTCATTCTTCGGCTGGTACTACCAACCGCTGCACCTGGCCATTTCGGCCATCTGGGTGCTGCTGATGGCAGGCATGATCCTCTGGCAAACCGGCGACATCGTCAACGGCGGCGAGACCAATTACATCCTCGCCACAGTTGGCCTGTATGTCGCGATCTACAACATGTTTGCCAGCCTGCTGCACTTGCTTGGTTTCGCAGTCGGCGAAGACTGATCGCTGGCGAAAACTAGCAGCAAGAAAGCGGGCTCCTACAGCCCGCTTTTTTGTGCGTCAGCCGCGCCAGCGCGCCACCTGCTCGGTGGCCCATTTCGGTGTCTTGTCGTCGTGGCAATCATTGCAGGCGTTGGGCGCGCCCGCAGTGCCCAGACGCACGGTGTCCCACGGTACCGGGCTGCTACTCATGTCATGCGTGCGCGTGCGCTCCCAGACGCCGCGATTGAGCTTGGTGATGTGCTTCGGCATGTGGCAATCCATGCAAAAACTACCTGGCTCGCCAGTGGCGTGGCGCGTGTGCGCGGCCGGCGCCGCCGCAATGGCCTGGTGGCAATCGCTGCAATACGCATTGGAGACCGCCGACGGCTGCAAGATGCCAAGCTTCGTGGGCTGCTTGTTGCCATGCGGGTTGTGGCAATCGTGGCAGCGCACTTCGTCCTGCTGGTAGCAGTCACTCTCAATAAAGCTGCGAAACAACATGCCGATGCCCTTGGGCTGGCCATTGGCCCAGGTCTCTAGCGTGGGGAATTTGCGGCCCGGCGTCAGCGGCGTTTCGCGAAAGTAGGGGCTCAAATCATTGATGCGCCCTTCGCGGCTATAACCCGGCTCATAACGGCGGTAAATGTCCTGCTTGTTGGCAAAGATATCTGCCCCGTGACAGCGGCCACAGACGGACAAGGCCTCGCCCTTGGGTAGCTTGGCGGCGCTGGCAATGTAGGCCACCGGCTTGCCGGTGGTTTTGCTCCGCAGCCACATGGCCAGGCGGTTGGCCGGGCTGGTGCGCATGTACTCGCTGTGCAGGCTGCCGGGGCCGTGGCAAGCCTCGCAGGCGATGCCGGTTTCCAGCCAACTGACTTCGGCACGCGTGTGGTAGGTGTCGGTGTCCTCGACACGGTGGCGGGTCACGTGGCAGCGGGCGCAATAGACGTTCCATGCCGAGTTGGTGGTTCGCATCTGTGCCCACAAATCGTCCAGGGTTTGGGTGCTGCCCTCCTGCTTGTTCCAGTATGGGAAGAAAGACTGCGTCGCCGTTGACCATTGCAACGGCAGCCGGCGGATTACCCCATCTGCCTCGGGCGTCACGTATTCCTGCCTGTACTGGTAGCCAATGACGTATTCGATGGGAAATTCGACAAAACCCGCCCGCTCAGGATGACGCAAGGCCATGATGTATTGCCCGCCCTTGCGGTAGGTGCGCGCCACTACCTGCCCGCGCAGCGGATCGGGGCTGGTGGCCGGCAATGCATATTCGCCACCATCGAAGTCACCGATCACGGTGTCGGGTGCCGGCTTGCGCACCATGTTGGCGTGCGGCGAGCGTTGCCAGTGCTCATGCACGATGGTGTGGCATGTGCCGCAGGTGTCGGAGCCGACATACTCAGCGTCGAACTGGGCCTCAAACCCTTGCGCCGTCACCAGCGCCCAGGCCCCAAAGCCCAGCACAGCGACAACAACCGCCGTTGCAGCGCCCCACAAGGCTGCGGGTTTCACGGCCCGACCTGCTCCGGCATGTGCACGGCAATCTTGGCGGCGATGGCGTCCAGGCGCTCACGCCGCGCGCGCGTTTCTGGGCGTGGCACAGGCAAGGTGGCCACATGCCAGATCATGCGGCTGACCACTTTGGCCATGTCGCCGCCATAACGCGGGATGACGTGAATATGCACATGCGGCACGCTTTGGCTGGCGTGCTTGCCATCATTCACCAACAGATGCTGCGCCTTGCTGCCCAGGCCAGCGCGCTGTGCGGCGCCGACGGCGCCAGCCACGTCCAATAGGTGCGCGCGCTCGTCCGGCGTCAACTCGTCCAGTGTTACGCAGGCGCGTGTCGAGATCACCAGCGTGTGGCCGACAGACATGGGGCTGATGTCCAGAAACGCAGCCGCCGTTTCGTCGCGATACACAAAACTCGCAGCCAGTTTGCCATCCAGAATTGCCGAGAAAATGCTCATCGCAATAGCCTACTGCATTGCTGTGCGACACTTAGCCCATGCGCTGCCTGGCCAGAGTTTCCGCCCTGTTACTACTCGCCGGTCTGGCCGCCTGCGCGCCAGACAATGTAGCCACCCGCGCCGAGCAGCCGCAGCACGACTGGGCCGGCTCCGGCACCTGCTATGGCTGCCACGAAAACCGCCATACAAGCTGGGCGCGCACCTACCACCGCACCATGACGCAAGAAGCCACTGCGGAGGCCGTCGCTGGTGCATTTGACGGCCGGATTGTTGAGTACGGCGACCAGCGCATCCGCCCCATTGAGCGCGATGGTGAATATTTCTTCGAGTATCTGAACGCCAATGACCGCGTGGTCGGCCGCGCCGAAATCAAACGCACGGTGGGCAGCCACCGCTATCAGCAATACTTGGCGCAGGCGCCCAATACCGGCGACAACTACATCCGCATGCACATGCTCTGGCAAATCGAAGACCAGCGCTGGGTGCACATGAATGGTGCGTTTCTATACCCCGACGGCCAGCCCTACGATCAGCACATTGCCACCTGGAACCACAACTGCATTTATTGCCACAACACCGGGCCCGAGCCGCGCATTCAGAACTACGACAGCCTGTTCCAGCGCATTGCCCGTGGTGAGGGTGTCAACTTCTTGCAGGCCGCGCGTTACGAGTCGCAGGTGGCCGAGCTGGGCATTGCCTGCGAATCCTGCCACGGCCCTGCCGGCCAGCATGTGCGGCAAATGGAACAACCGCTGACGCGCCTGTGGTACACACTCAATCCCGACGCCGAGGTGGCCGGGGTGGTCGAAGCCAAAGCGCTGTCGCAGTCTGCCAGCACGCAAATCTGCGGCCAGTGCCACGCACAGCGCCAACCGGCTGACTCCAACATGGTCGAGGACTGGCTACGCACCGGGCCAAGCTACCGCGCGGGCGACGACCTGCTGCAACACATCAGCCTGGTCACGCCCGAAACCCCGGGGCCTGCCGGCAAACCGGGCCTGTACAAACTGCGTTTCTGGCCCGATGGTACGCCGCGGCTATCGGCCTACGAATACACTGGCCTGCGCGACGCCAAATGCTTTACCGAGTCGGACATGACCTGCATTAGCTGCCACGAGGCGCATGGCGGCAGCCCGGAAGGCATGATTTCGGAGGCTAACCGGCATGGCGAGAATTGCGTGGATTGCCACGCTGACATTGGCGCCGATGTGCCCGCCCACACAAAACATCCAGCCGACAGCATGGCGTCGCAGTGCGTGAGCTGTCACATGCCCAAGATCGTCTATGGCGTGATGACCGTACACCGCAGCCACGACATCGAGCGCCCAGCGCCCGCGCAGCACGCTGCGCAAAACCGGCCGGATGCCTGCACACAATGTCACCTCGACAAATCGGCAAGCTGGGCGCAAGCCGAGATTGATAGCGAACCTGTGGACGACGACGAAACACCCGAGTGGCTCAAGCAACTATTGGGAGGCGATCCCGTGCAACGCGCAATTGCTGCGCATGACGCGGGCCAGCCAGGATTGGGCGTGGCCGAGCCGCGCTGGCTCGTCCCGCCTCTGCTGCATGCACTGCGTGACGACTACCCCGCCGTGCGCCGCTTCGCCTACAAAAGCCTGCTGGCGCTGGATAATCAATTCGGTGAACTCAGCGGCCTGGACAAGGCGCTGGCGAACTATGATTTTCTGGGAGACGACGGCGAACGCCTAGCCATCGAGCGCGCAGCGTGGCGCAGTTGGCGAAGCATGAAGCAACCCGAGAAACGCCCGCTATGGATCGTCCGCGCGCGGCTCCAGCCTGAATTATTGGACCAGCTACGCGCCCGCGCCGCAGACAATGCGCAGCGCATCGAAATTGGTGAATAGCGGGCTCTAAGGCACTGGCTGCGCAGTTTGCTTGTCGCGAATCAGCGGCCAGGCCAATTGCTCACCGGCGCTGGATTCCGGAATGTTCTCGACGCCGAATTCCTCTGGCACGCGCCGCGTAATCTTCGCCGTGCCAAACAGCACATCCCAAAAGAACAGCAGGTTGCCAAAGTTGCCTTTGTAGTTGGTCACACCATCTTCCACGTGCCGGCCGTGGTGGGCGCTGTGCGTGGCCGGCGTGGAAATCGTGCGCTCGACCACCCACATGATCGGCGACAGCCAGGGAATGCGATACAGCGGCCCATCCCAACGCACGTCGGAATGCGCGCCGATTATCACGGTCATCTTGACCACCAGGTAACCGGCATAGACCCAGCCGAGGCCTAGATAAATCAAGGCGCCCGAAAACCACAAGCCGGGCATGATCATGTAGTAGAAAATATTGTTGCGATAGACGATGCGCACGCTCATGTACTGCGCGTCGTGGTGCGCCCGGTGCAGCCGGTATAGCCACGGCCAAGTGTGCGACAGGCGATGCAGCCAATACTGCGTCATGTCGTCGAACACCAGCAGTAGCGCGATCTGCGCCAGGATCGGCCACGTTGCAAGCGCGCCTTGCGACTCGGGCGCAATCCACGCCGCAAGCAGGCCACCGCCCAGCAAGGCCAGCGGCTGGGTGATCAGCACCAGGATCAGCGTGCCGATGGCCTCGACTGCAACGTCTTTGCCGCGCTGGCCCGGCTTGCGCAGCAGGCTTGTGCGTAGTGCTTCAGCCATTGCGAACGCCACAAATATGGCGGCAATTGCGATGAGTTCCGGTTTCACTTGCGGTACCTCAAAGCCTGAGCACGATGGCCACCAGCGTCATGCCCATCATCTGGCAGCAGCCACCAGTTCATCGCGTACACGGCGCAGTTGCACCTTCACCGCCTGGGCATGTTTTGGCCCCATGCGGATCAAGGTCTTCTGCCCCCAACTGGCGTTTTTCTCGAGGTCTTCGCGCTTGTATTTGTAGAACACGCTGGGCTGCACCACGGAAACCGGGGGCTGCGGCGTGGGCGCCTTGAGCAAGTGGTCGATCACGGCGATGAGCCGATCGTTGAAATATCCATCGGGATAGCCAAGGTCTTCGTAAGCCTGCTGGAACAGCGGGTAGAAGAACCGATAGGCGTTCACCAACTTTTCGGGATCAGCCTGGGTGAAGGCACGCACGTGGCGGTCGTAGCGCTTGTAATTTTGCGGGGCGATGGTAATGAAGTCGCCGCCGCCATCGATGATCAGGTCGCCCGCCACGCTCTGGATGGGCCAAAAACGCATGGGGATCGGCGTGCGGTCGAGGTTATCGACCGTTACCACGATGTGCTTGATGATCTCTTGCGGGCGCAGGATCACGCTGATGAGGTCAGCCCCGAACACCTCTGCCAGCGATTCCTGTGCCGGCTCGTCACTTTCGGCCAGGCTTGGCGGCTCGGGTGGCGGTGGTGGTGGAGGGGGCGGCGACTGATCAGGCTCTGGCGCGGTTACAGGGGCTGGTGCCGGCGCCGGGCTAGGCGGCGTGATCGGGTACTCGGGCTCAGCTTTGGACGTGGCCGGCTGTGCCGTCGCGGGATCGGCCGGCGCGTCGTCGGCAAAAAACCGGCTGTAAACCAGGATGCCGATCAGAGCGAGGATCGCCAGGGCGACAAGAACTTTTATCAGAGTGCGCATAGTGAGGGGCGGTACAAAGCCGTATGCAGCGTCCCGCGATCAGCTCCCAAAATCAAGTGACTACTTGCCAAGCAGGTCGTATGGGCCGCCCCGCTCCAAAGCCCGCGCATAGGCTGGGCGGGCATGGATGCGTTGCAGGAAGTCCTGCAGGTTCGGGTAGGCGTCCAAGCTGGCGCGCACGCTGGCGGCCTCGACCGGGAAGCTCATCTGCACATCGGCTGCGGTGAATTCAGCGCCGGCAAACCACGGCTGCTTGCCTAGCTCGGCATTCATGTAGTCTAGCTGGCGGCTGATGTTGGGCTCCAAGTAGCTGGACTTGACCTTGCCGGCAATGCCCTTGGTCACGGGCTTCAAGAAGAACGGCACCGGCGCGGTTTCGATACGGCCAATAATCAGGCTCATCACCATCAGCGGCATCATCGAGCCTTCAGCAGCGTGCAGCCAATAGGTGTAGCGCAAGCGCTCGGGTGAGTTGGCCGCCGGTATCAACTGGCCGTTGGCATGGTGCTTAATGATGTATTCGATGATGGCGCCGGTTTCCGCAACGGTCGTGTCGCCATCGGTGATCACCGGCGATTTACCCAGCGGATGCACGGCTTGCAGCTCGGGCGGTGCCAGGCTGGTTTCGGGGTCGCGGTCGTAGCGCTTGACCTCGTAGTCGATGCCTAACTCCTCCAGCAACCAAAGCACGCGCTGCGAGCGGGAGTTCTCCAAATGGTGAACGGTGATCATGTGTTGTCTTCCTGTCATGCGGGCGAGGTGGCACTGGCTAAAGTGAAGCCGCTAGAATCCGCGGCCTGATTCGCAGTTTGCCAGACTTGGCGCCCCACACATGTCTTTGTCCCTACGCGACCAATTGGTACAAGCCGGCCTGGCCACCAAAGAACAAGCGCAAAAGTCCAAAAAGAACAAAGGCGGCGGCAAGGCCAGCAAGAAAACGCGCGCCGCCAAGGCTCAGCGCCCTGCCAAGGTGATTGACCCTGCCAAGCAGGAAGCCGACCGCGCCAAGAATGCCGCGCTGGAGGCCAAACGCCAGGCCCGCGCAGCCAACAAGGCGCTAGACCAGATGATTGCCGCGCACAAAATCGGCATTGACGAGGCCAAGGCCGACCAGCAGTTCCACTTCACCATTCATGGCCGCTTCCGGCCGGCGAACGTGACAGCCGAGCACCGTAAAGGGCTAGCCAGCGGCAAGCTGGGCATCGTCGTGCACCGCGAGCGCACTTATATCGTGCTGTCTCTTCTACCCACCT
>JAAFAL010000133.1 GCA_018222345.1 bacterium | reverse complement strand
TGTGTGACGGGGCGGTAAGCGAGGATAGGGGTGTGGTACAGGGGGGGATGCGCGACTCGGGCGTAAACTGTGGGTGTCCGGGGATGAGGTAAGACTGGTGGAGGGCAGTTTATATTTCAATCCGTAGACTGCCTACGAAATGCCGAGACAGCGCGTGGGACACGAGATGTGAATAAGAGACATCAATGATGTCGGGCGGATCAAGTCAATACTTGAGGCCACTGTCAGCGGTTACCGACCTAGCAACAGCATGGACACGCAAACCGAAGTCGCAGCGGGCTCGGCGCAGAACGGTTCTAAATACGCAGGATTGGCAGCGGTAGAAACGTACAAGCCTGATGAATTGATGCCATCTGCGTCGATATAATCCTTATCCGGCGCGAGTAGGCTTTCTAATGAATTGGGCAATCTGCGGCCAGGCGCGGCGCACAGTGCCGAAGTGGCTTGCCGGCAAGTGTTAAACCGACTACTGTTCACCCGTTGAACATTAGTGTCGCATCGCAGTGGACACGAGTGAAGCGCGTTTCAGGTTGCTGCGATTGATAGATCAGCACCCAGATTGGAGTCAGCGGCAGTTGGCGAGTCACCTGGGGTTGAGCTTGGGGAAGGCGCACTACTGCTTGCGGGCGCTGGTCGACAAAGGGTACGTCAAGTTGGGGAATTTTCGCCGCAGCCGGAACAAGGGCGGATATCGCTACAAGCTGACGCCGGCAGGTGTTGTGGAAAAGCTGAGTCAGACGCGAGCGTATCTGGACATCAAGCGCGAGGAATTTGCCGTTCTCCAGCTGGAAATCGAACGGTTGAATAGTGAATTGAACGAAGGTGGCGATGCGTCATCCGAAGGGGCCGGCTAAATGCCATCAACAAATGTGACTTGGCACGCGCAGAGCGTTACGCGCGACCAGAGAGCCAATCAAAAGAGCCAGAAACCGGGCGTGATCTGGTTTACCGGCTTATCAGGTGCGGGTAAGTCAACGCTGGCCAATGCGTTGGACGCCGCATTGTTTGACCGTGGCAACCATACGTACCTATTGGACGGTGACAATGTGCGCCACGACCTCAATAAGGATTTGGGGTTCTCCGATAAAGACAGGGTGGAAAATATTCGTCGGATTGGAGAGGCGGCAACATTGGATGCGCTGGCTTTGCGAGGAATGATTGAGCCGCGTGCCAAGCCTGGTGCTGCCCGATGAAGGCGCTTGTCACGGGCCACGCCGGATTTATCGGGTTTCATACCGCGAAGCGCCTGTTGGAGCGCGGTGATGATGTCGTCGGATTTGATTGCGTCAATGATTACTATGATGTATCGCTTAAGCGGGCTCGGCTTGAAGAGCTGAACCGGGTCGCAGCAGACAGTTCGGGTTCGATTGAGCATGTTGAACAAGACCTTGCCGACCAATCCGCAGTGGAGGCCGTATTCAAGGCTCAGGATATCGACCGGGTCATTCACCTTGCAGCGCAGGCTGGCGTGCGTCACTCGCTGTCGCACCCTCGCGATTACGTGAAAGCGAACATCGACAGTACGCTCAATATTCTAGAAGCATGCCGGTACGCGAAAACGCCGCATCTGACCTATGCGAGTACGAGCTCAATTTACGGTGCCAATACCCGCATGCCGTTTTCTGAGCACCGTGGCGTAGATCACCCTTTGCAAATCTATGCAGCCACCAAGCGCTGCACAGAGTTAATGGCGCATGCCTACGCAAATTTGTACGACTTGCCGTCAACAGGATTGCGCTTCTTTACCGTGTATGGGCCTTGGGGCCGGCCAGACATGGCGCTCTTCCTGTTTACCAAGAAGATTTTGGCTGGCGAGCCGATTCCTGTATTCAACTATGGCAACCACACGCGTGACTTCACGTATGTGGATGACATCGTTGAGGGTGTTATCCGGGCGTCAGATCAGGTTGCGCAACCCAATGCTGATTGGGATAGCGATGACCCAGACCCGGCGACATCGTTTGCGCCATTCCGGGTGTTCAATATTGGTAATAACAATCCTGTAAAACTGCTGGCTTACATTGAGGCGCTGGAAAAGGCCCTGGGCAAAAAAGCAGAACTTGATATGCAGCCGCTGCAGCCAGGTGATGTGCCTGGTACCTACGCTGATGCCTCAGCATTGGATGCAGCTGTTGGGTACAAGCCTTCTACCTCAGTTGATGTGGGCGTGGCACGATTTGTTGATTGGTACTCCAGTTACTACGGCGGCCAACGCTCGTGATGTTAAGTGACGATGGGGTGTTGGGCCATCGGTGCCAGACGCTGATGTTGGGATGCGTATGCTTTCTTGTTGTTGTCGGATTCGCGTTCAATGTTCGGCAAGTTCGGAGTGAGGTGTGAAGCGCTGGCTCACGGTATGGACGAAGCCCCGTCAGGAGAGCCGGGCCGAAACCAATCTTCTCCGGCAGGGGTTTGATGTTTTCTGCCCGATGCTGAAGGAGCGTAGGCGGCGTGGCGATGGGCTCAGGTGGGTTACGTCTCCCTTGTTCCCTCGTTATTTATTTGTAGAAGTCGATCCTTTCGTGCAATCCATTGCCCCAATACGGTCTAGTTTTGGATGTGTGGATGTCGTGCGTATTGGTGGTGAGCCAGCGGCTGTGCCTGACGCGGTGATCGGAGGCTTACGCCGGCACGCTGGGCCCTTGGAGCGTGACAATGCCTGGGCCTGCGGCCAAGAGCTCGAAGTGGCGGGTGGGCCATTGCGAGGCATGAAGGCAATTTTTGAGGCAAGAAGCAGTCGCGATCGAGTTGATGTTCTGCTCGTCATGCTTGGGCAGTGGCGCAATACAACGCTGTTTGAGTCTGACTTGGTTGCGCTCGCGTAGCGATTGACTGCGGCCAAGATGCTTGGCCAAACAATTTGGTGGCACTTGCTGTGCTGGCTGCTGTTTTGGACCCGCAAGTGCCGGGGGTGCAAAACGGGCGGTAGCGTGTCGGAACACTAGTGAGTGATTGAGCAGCGCTGAGTTGGTCTGCTTGCTTGGCGGTGTTTATCTGAAGCATCTTAGATATGCGCCCCCGTGGGGTGTGGTGTTCAGGTTTTTTTGACGCGCTCATTTTTACTGCTAATAGTGATGAAAAAACAATTGCCAACCCTTGATAACCTTAAAATAGCTGTCGTAGGTCTCGGTTACGTTGGCCTACCCTTGGCAGTGGAATTTGGTAAGCGCTACGCCGTAATTGGCTTTGACATCAACGCCAAGCGCGTCGACGAAATCAACGCCGGTCAAGACCGCACCCGCGAGCTTGCCACCGTCGAACTCCAAGCAGCCAAACACCTCACCTGTAGCAGCGATCCCAAAGACCTCGCCGCCTGCAACGTTTATATTGTTACCGTTCCCACGCCAATTGATGGGTACAAACGCCCCGATCTTCGCCCCCTGCTCGCCGCCTCCGTAACCGTCGGCAAAGCACTCTCCGAAGGCGATGTGGCGATTTACGAGTCCACCGTCTATCCCGGCTGCACCGAAGAAGACTGTGTCCCGATCCTTGAGCAGCAATCCGGTCTGAGATTCAACGAGGGCTTCACCGTTGGCTACAGCCCCGAGCGCATCAATCCGGGCGACAAACAACATCGCCTGCCGGACATCAGGAAAGTCACCAGCGGCTCGACCCCAGATGCAGCAGATTTTGTCGACGCGCTGTACGCCAAGATCATCACGGCTGGCACGCACAAGGCCTCTAGTCTAAAGGTCGCAGAGGCGGCTAAGGTCATCGAAAACACTCAGCGCGACATCAATATCGCGCTCGTGAACGAACTTGCAGTGATCTTCGACAAGCTCGGTATCGACACGCTCGATGTGCTCGAGGCCGCTGGCACCAAGTGGAACTTCCTGCCGTTTCGTCCGGGTCTCGTCGGTGGCCACTGCATCGGTGTGGATCCTTACTATCTAACTCACAAAGCTCAGGCCATCGGGCATCACGCCGAAATGATTCTGTCGGGCCGCCGGATCAATGATGCGATGGGCCAAGTTGTTGCCGATCGCGTCGTCAAGCTCATGCTCAAGCGCAAGCTGCCAATGGCCGGTGCCAAGGTTTTGATCCTCGGCTTAACGTTCAAGGAAAACTGCCCCGATCTGCGCAACACACGGGTCGTCGACATCGCCGTGGCGCTGCAGCAGTACCACCTCGAGGTGGACGTTCACGACCCCTGGCTAGATGCCGAGGAGGCGGCGGACGAATATGGCCTGACCTGCTTGCCCGGTATGCCCGATGGGGCAGGGACTTATTCCGCGATCATTACTGCGGTAGCCCACGAACAGTTCACCCGACTGAACGCGAGAACGCTGCGCCGAGTTGGCGTCAGCGACGCTGTGCTCTTCGACGTTAAAAACGTCCTGCCCAAGGCCGACGTGGACGGGCGACTGTAGCGGCGAAAGAACTGCTCAACTTTTAAACTCAGTGCAACAATACCCATTACGGCGTCGTCGGTAGGCGACCAGGCAACCAATTGCTCAATCAACTCAAACGCCTCTGGCGTCACCTCGATCATCGTCGCAAGCGTCAATTCGGCGCGCTGTGCGCCGCGATGCTGCTTGGCGCGCTCGCGGAAGTGGCGACGCTGGGCGCCGTTGTGCCATTCTTGAGCATCATGGCGTCACCGGAGGCGGCGACTGGCTATCCGTTGTTGGGTAACCTGATTGGTGCCCTGAATCTGACGACCGCTGACTTCTTGCTCGTCAGCGCCAGCCTATTTAGCTTGGTGGCAGTAGTCGCAGCCGCAATCCGCTTGACGGTGGTGTGGCTCACCACCCGCTTCGTGTTTGGGGTTGGTCACGATCTGGGTGTGGGTGTTTACGACAAGACCTTGCATCAACCTTATGTATGGCATGCAGCACGCAACTCCAGCGAGTCCCTGGCGGCCATCAACAAGGTACAGATCGTTACAAGTGGCGGGCTGTTGCCGCTGCTGCAATCTATCGTCGCAATCGTTATCGCGACATTCATAGTCGGGGCGCTAATTTTCATCGACGCGCCGACGGCGCTGCTCGGCGCTGGCGGCTTCGCGGGCAGCTACCTTGCGATTTCGCTCGTGGTTCGTAAGCGCATCAAGGCCAACGGGCGTATCATTGCCAATGCTCAGGGGTCAAGGATTCAAGCGGTACAGGAGGGCGTGGGCGGTATCCGCGATGTACTCATCGATGCCACGCAACCGGTGTTCCTCCAGCGCTTCCGCACGCAAGATGGTGCATTCCGGCATGCGCAGGCGACCAATCAACTGCTGGGTCAGTCTCCAAGGTACGCCCTGGAGGGCGCAGCCTTGGTGCTCATCAGTCTGCTGGCGTGGCGCCTGGCACTAACCGAAGGCGGGATGCAGGGGGCCTTACCGGTGCTTGGCGCCTTGGCGCTCGGCGGGCAAAAACTCATTCCGCTTCTGCAGCAGATCTACAACGGCTGGACCAAGATGTCGGGTGCTCACGCGACGATAGTTGATGTACTAAATCTGCTGGAATTGCCGGCCGAACCGGTTGCGCGTCCATTGCCTCTTGAATTCGGGGCGGCCGTTCAGCTAGCCGACCTCGGTTTCCGGTATGCCAGCGACGGCCCGGACGTACTCCGCGACATTAATCTGACGATTCATAAGGGGCAGCGGCTTGGCCTGATTGGGAAGACGGGCAGCGGCAAGAGCACCTTGACGGACATCATCATGGGCTTGTTACCTCCGAGCGATGGAGGCATGACCGTCGATGGGGTTGAAGTCGACGCCGCGAATCGAAATCGCTGGCAAGCGCGTATCGCCCATGTGCCGCAATCCATCTTCCTCACCGATGACACCGTGCGTCGTAACATCGCTTTCGGCGTTGAAGACGCCGACATTGACGATGATCGTGTTCGCAAGGCGGCGCAAGATGCGAGCATTGCTGGCTACATCGAATCACTGTCGGAAGGATACGACGCCCTAGTCGGTGAACGCGGCATCCGATTTTCGGGCGGTCAGCGGCAGCGCCTGGGGATTGCGCGAGCCCTCTACAAGAATGCTGATGTCTTGATCCTGGACGAGGCCACGAGCGCGCTCGACGACGCGACGGAACGTGCCGTGATCGAGTGTGTCGATCGACTATCGCGTGAGTTGACGGTCATAATGATCGCCCATCGAGTGACGACGTTGCGAGGCTGTGACCTGATCGTCGAACTGTCCACTGGCCAGATCAAGCGGTCAGGTTCTTACAATGAGATTGTCGGGCGGCCGGCATCAACCGCCTAAACGCGCCTGCGCGCACCCGGATGGAGTCCATGTCTATGCTTTCAAATAAATCTATCCTCATTACCGGTGCCACGGGCTCCTTCGGAAAGGCGTTTGTCCGAACGGTGCTGGAGCGCTATCCAGACATTCAGAGGCTTGTCTTGTTCTCGCGTGACGAGCTCAAGCAATACGAGATGGATCAGGAATTGGCCGCGTCAGAGCATGCCGGTATCCGGTTCTTTATCGGTGACGTCAGAGATGAGGCGCGCCTGCGCCGTGCGATGGAAGGAATCGATATCGTCATTCATGCAGCAGCGCTCAAGCAGGTGCCGGCGGCGGAATACAACCCTTTCGAATGTATCAAGACGAATGTCTTGGGCGCCCAGAACGTGATAGAGGCGAGCCTCGATACGGGCGTCGAGCGGGTGGTTGCCCTGTCCACGGACAAGGCCGCGGCGCCGATTAATCTGTATGGAGCCACCAAGCTTTGCTCCGACAAGCTGTTCGTCGCTGCCAACAACATCAAAGGCAAGCGCGACATTCGATACTCCGTGGTGCGCTACGGCAATGTCATGGGCAGCCGCGGCTCGGTCATTCCGTTTTACCTCAAGCAACGCGAAACCGGCGTGCTGCCGATCACCGATCCCACCATGACCCGCTTCAACATCAGCCTGCAGGAAGGCGTAGAGATGGTGCTTTGGAGCATCGAGCACGCGATCGGCGGCGAGGTGCTGGTGCCGAAAATCCCCTCGTACCGGATCACCGATGTCGCCAAGGCGATCGGGCCGGACTGCGAACAACGCATTGTCGGCATCCGCCCAGGCGAGAAGATCCACGAAGAAATGATCACCTCCAGCGACAGCTCCAACTGTGTCGATCTTGGCGACTACTTTGCGGTGCTGCCGGCCTCGGACGCGAAGACGAGAGAGCGTTACATGTCGCGCGACGGCGTTGCCGCAGTTCCGGAAGGCTTCTGCTACAACTCGGGGACGAACGATAGCTTCTTGACGGTAGAAGAGTTGCGGACTCTGATCTCGCGCCACGTCGAGGCATCGATTTAGAACCACCAATGATTCCATACGGCAAACAGGACATTTCCGCCGCCGACATCGAGGCCGTCGCGGAGGTGCTGCGTTCGGATTTCTTGACGCAAGGCCCGGTCGTGCCGGCGTTCGAGCGTGCAGTGGCGCAATGGGTGGGTGCCAGTCACTCCGTGGCCGTAAACAGCGCCACCTCTGCCCTGCACATCGCCTGCCTGGCGCTCGATCTTGGTCCTAGCGACCTGCTTTGGACTTCCCCCATCACGTTTGTCGCATCG
>JAAFAL010000132.1 GCA_018222345.1 bacterium | reverse complement strand
CACATCCACCGCCAAACGGCCTTGGCGGTAGGACTTGCACAGCCCGCGCGCGCTGATGCCCTGCTGGGTGGCGTCACTCATAGCGCAGCGCCTCGGCGGGTTGAATCTTGGCCGCACGGCGCGCCGGGTAGATGGTCGATACCAAGCCCAGGAACAGCGACAAGGCAGTGATCTTGCCGACATCGTCCCAATGCAGATCCGATGGCAGATCGCTGATGTAATACACATCGGCCTGCAGAAAGTCCTGGTTGAGCAGGCGCTCCAGCGCTGGGACCAGCGTTTCGACATTCAGCGCCAGCGCGATGCCGCCAGCCACCCCGAACGCAGTGCCGATCAAGCCAATCAGCGCGCCCTGGACGATAAAAATGGCGGTGATCGACCGTGGCGTGACGCCGATGGTGCGCAGGATGGCGATGTCGGCCTGCTTGTCCGTCACCGCCATCACCAGCGTTGAGACAATATTGAATGCCGCCACCGCAATAATCAGGCTGAGGATGATGAACATCACCAGTTTTTCGGTGCGCACGGCCTGGAAGAAGTTGCTGTGCTGCTGCGTCCAGTCCTGCACAAACAAAAAGCCCGGGATCAGGTCGGCCAGCTCGCGGCTGACAATCGGCGCGCGGAACATGTCGGTCAGCTTGAGGCGCAGGCCGGTGACCGCATCGCCCAGGCGATACAGCGCGCCAGCGTCATCGACGTGCATATAGACCAATGAGCGGTCGTATTCGTACATGCCGATTTCGAACACGCCGACAACCGTGAACCGCCGGAATCGCGGCGTCAGGCCAGCAGGCGTCACACTGGCTTGCGGGATCATCAGATCGACCTTGTCGCCCATGCCCACACCAATGGCCCGCGCCAGTTCAGCGCCAATCACCAACTTGAACGCGCCGGCTTCAAGGTCGGTCATGGCGCCGGCCAGCATGTGCTCGCCGACGTCCGATACGCGCGATTCGAATTCGGGGTCAACGCCACGCAACAGGATGCCGGACAGCAGTCCGTTGCGGCGCACCATGCCCTCGCCCTCGATGTAAGGCGCGACGCCTTCGACCTCGGGGTGGCGCTCGGCCAATTGCGCTTGCTGCGGCCAGTTTTCCAGCCCGCCCTCGAAAGCCGACACGGTGGCGTGCGAGGTCATGCCCAGAATGCGCTCACGCAGCTCGCGCTCGAAGCCATTCATCACCGACAACACGGTAATCAGCGCTGTCACGCCCAGCGCTATGCCGGCCATGGAGATCAGCGAGATGAAGGAAATAAAGTGGTTTCGCCGCTTCGCCCGCGTGTAGCGCAGGCCAATCAGCAGCTCGAACGGCTGGAACATGGGTGCATTGTAGCTTGGGCGGATTCTTGCCGGCGTGCTTCCAGCCTAGAAACTGCGGTGCTATAGTCTCGCAAGTGCTTGATTTAAGGGCTTAGACGCACCATGCGCGCACACGTTCAACCAATGCGAACTCTGCTGGCTGCCGCACCGCTGTGCGCGGCATTGCTACTCACTGCCCCGAGCGCTACCGCCGAGGTGCTGGACCTGCCCGACAGCAATATTGCCGGCGAGCAATTGCAGCGCCCCGCTACTCCGACACGCGGCATGAGTAAGTCCGCCGTACAGCGCAAATTTGGTGCGCCGAACTCCAAAGTTGCCGCCATTGGCGAGCCACCGATCTCGCGCTGGGTGTATGACGACTACACCGTCGTCTTCGAATACAACAAAGTGCTGCACGCGGTTGTGCCTGAAGCGCCGCCGCCGATTTATCGCACCAACGAACTAGTCGTTGCCGACTGATCTGGCGCCGCGCGACGAGATGCGCGTGCGCACGCCGGCCGAGTGGGAGCCGGTCGAACAACTGCTGCTGACTTGGCCTCACGCCGGTATGGATTGGTCAGATGGTCTGGATGCAGCGCAAGCGTGTTTCGCAAACATTGCCGATGCAGCCAGCCCTGAAGCCAAACTGCTGATTGCGGCACAAGACGACGCGCTGCGCGAGCAGATTCAGGATGCACTGCACGCCGAGACCGCTGCACGGACTGAAATCATGGTTTGCCCCAGCAACGACGTGTGGGTGCGCGACTATGGCCCGATTAGCACCTTTGTTGATGGTAAACGGCAACTCATCGATTTTGGCTTCAACGCCTGGGGCGGCAAATACCCCCACGCCGACGACGACAGCGTCACCCGCCGGCTGCACCAACAGGGCTGCTTTGGCGACACCGAACTCACGCGCGTCGAATGGATACTCGAGGGTGGCGCCCTGGAGTTCGACGGCCGTGGTGGCGTGCTCACCAGCCCCGGCTGCCTGCAAGACACTGCAAGAAACGCTGACGCCAGCCGAGAACGTGCCGAGGCCCTGCTGAGTGAGCACTTGGGCTGCGACACCGTCTGGTGGCTGAACACGCCAGCGCTGGCCGGTGACGACACCGACGGGCATATCGACACGCTAGCCCGCTTCGCGCCCGGCAATGTCGTGCTGCACCAAATGTGCGAGCGCAACGACGACCCCCATGCAGTGCCGTTGGCAACAATGGCCGATGACCTGGCGACGCTAGGCCGCGGTCGCTGGACGCTGGTGCCACTACCCTTGCCCGCGCCTGTCCTGGATGCCGGCGGGCGCCGCTTGCCCGCCAGCTATGCCAATTTCCTCATCCTTAACGATCGCGTGCTGGTGCCCACGTACGACGACCCGGCAGACGACGTCGCGGTGGAACGCATCGATGCAGCGTTTTCCGACCACACGATCATCCCCGTCGATTGCCGCGCGCTGGTTGCGCAGAACGGCAGCTTGCACTGTGCGACCATGCAAATTGCAACCCGTCAGGAGGCCGCGCAAGCATGACCATTGATCGCCTGCTCACCGTCGCCGTCGTCCAACATGCCTGTAGCGACGACGCCCAAGCCAATTGGGCCGATAGCGAGGCCGCCGTGCGTGAAGCCGCGCAGGCAGGTGCCGAGTTGGTGTTGCTGCAGGAGCTGCACCGCAGCCTGTACTTTCCGGTGGTCGAATCACCCGAGCTGCACGACCTCGCCGAACCCATCCCCGGCCCCGGCAGCGAGCGCATTGCCGCGCTGGCCGAGGAGTTGGACATCGTCATCGTCGGTTCGCTATTCGAGCGCCGCGCGCCGGGCGTGTCGCACAACACGGCGGTGGTCTGCGACCGCGACCGCGGACTGGTAGGGCGCTATCGCAAAATGCACATCCCGGACGATCCCGGCTATTACGAAAAATTCTATTTCACGCCCGGCGATCATGGCCCGCAACAGGGTTTTGTGCCCATCGACACCAGTGTTGGCCGCTTGGGCGTGCTGGTGTGTTGGGATCAGTGGTTCCCCGAGGCTGCCAGGCTGATGGCCCTGGCCGGTGCCGAGCTACTGCTCTATCCCACCGCAATTGGTTGGGACCCCAACGACGACCCCGATGAGCAGGATCGCCAGCAGGATGCCTGGCTGACTATTCAGCGCGCTCATGCAGTAGCAAACGGGCTGCCGGTGCTGGCCGCCAATCGCGTCGGATTCGAGGACGACCCCAGTGGCCAGACCGCCGGTGCCGAATTCTGGGGCAGCAGCTTCATCACCGGTCCACAGGGCGAGTTGCTGGCCCACGCCGGCGATGAGCGCGAAGTGCTGGTAGAAACGCTCGACCTTGCCCGTTGTGACCAAGTCCGGCGCCTGTGGCCCTACTTACGCGACCGCCGCATTGATGCCTACGGCGGGCTGCTGCAACGGCTAATCGACTAGCCGCTGCAGCACCAGGTGAATCATTCGCGCTAGAGCGAGCCCAACACTTTCAAGACCACACGACGGTTACGCGCGCGGCCCGATTTCGTTGTGTTGTCCGCAACCGGTCGCAATTCGCCATAACCGGCTGCACGTAGCCGATTGGCTTCGATGCCTTGCGCGACCAGGTAACGCACCACCGATTGCGCGCGGCGCTCCGACAAGGCTTGGTTGAGCGCCTCGCTACCCTGCGAGTCGGTGTGGCCTTGAACCTCTACCAACAGGCTCACCTGGTTGCTCAATGCCTCGACAACCTGATTGAGCAGAGTCTTGGCATTCTGCGTCAGCGTTGCCGAACCGAGCTCGAAATTGACGCCAGGCAGCGTGACTTCTGACTGCGTGTCACTAATGACGACACAACCCGTGGCGTCAACTTCAAACCCTGGCAAAGTTCCGGGGCAATCGTCGGCAACATCCAGCACGCCGTCATTGTCCTCATCGTCGCCTAGCGGGCAGCCGGTTTCATCCACTGGTGTGCCTAGTGGCGTGTCCAGGCAAGCATCACGGGCAAAGATCACGCCGTCGCCATCACGGTCGGCATTACAACCGAACTGATCCACGGCTACGCCAAGCGGCGTATTCGGGCAGCGGTCGGCAGCATTGATGACACCGTCGCTGTCGGCATCGTTGGAACAACCATCTTCGCTCACCACCGTGCCAGCAGGCGTGTTCGGGCACAGGTCCAGCGAATCAGGCACACCATCGCCATCTTCATCCAACGCGCAACCGGTGTTGTCCACCGCCAGCCCTGGCGCGGTTTCGGGGCAGATGTCCAAGCCGTCGGGCACGCCGTCGGCGTCGCCGTCGAGCAGGCAACCACTGTCATCGACCAAGGCGCCCTGCGGTGTGTCCGGGCAGGCATCGTCGCCATCAAACACGCCATCGCCGTCCAGGTCGGAGCGGCAGCCAAAGCGGTTGACTGGCGCACCGGCTGGGGTTTCATTGCAGCGGTCTTCCGGGTCGCGCACGCCGTCGCCATCGGTATCCGGCGGCAGCGGCACTACGCCATTGCCCATGTGCGCAACTAGCGAGATAAACGCGCCATCAAATTCCAGGTCGTAAACCAAGCCGGGCTCGTCGGAGATATCGAATTTGACGCTGCGGTAGCCTGCGCGCGCGAAGATATTTTTGTACACCTCGTACTGGCCCCAAAGTTCGGCATCCAGCGAGGTATTGGCACGCTCGGGCGTGCCGCTCAACGCGGCGCCGACACGCAAGCGCGGTGTCAGGTCGCGTTGCGCCCAAAGGTTGGCCGTGGCAATCACTTTGCTCAGTTCGGAACTGGCAAACTGCAACTGGGGCTCGCCGGTAGCGTCGCGCTGCGCGCCAAGTTCAAGCAATTGGAAATCGGCCGACAGCAGGCGCATGCCCGCACCGGCCTGCAAATTGAAGCCACCCGCTTCGAACGGATAGAACAAGAACAGGTCGGCCTGCACGCCCTCGTAAATGCTGGCCAGTGACGACGACCCGCCTTGCGCTTCCACGCCAAGCAGGTTGAACGTAGCCGGTGTGCGGTACTCGCTTTGCGCATACAGCTCGGTCAGCCGGTAACCAATCCCAGGCAGCCAAGCCAGGCCGGGCGTCCAGCGCAGGCCGACGCTACCAACAAAGTCGTCTTCCCAGCCCAAGCCGCGCTCCACGGCAACATCACCGTTGCCACTGTCTAGCGAGCCATCAGGCGAAATGAAAAAACCGGACACCTCGGATTCAAGGTCCCAGTAAACCGCTTGCGCAGGCACAGCGAGCGCCATGAACAAAGCAGACGCGGTCGCGAAACCCCACACACGCGCAGTAGAAAGTTTGAACATTGCCGACCCAGACCCCGGTAGCAGTTTTTGAACGTTATTGCGTAATTATCAACGCGTTGCCGGTTTGACCGCAAATTAACTTTTTTCAGCACATGGCTATTCGCACTCCAGCATTGTTTTTTGCCGGCGGCTTGTCCACCATTGCGCGCCGCCGCGCCCCGCCCGCCTGACGCCGCATTGCATGCCTCAACCACCCACCACACTGCTCAAGCCACCCCTGCCCGATGCCGGCGATTCGATAGGCTGGCCGGCGCTCGCGGACAGCCTGCAGGCTCTGGCGCTGGTCGAGGCCGCGCAAACTGCCGGCGGCCCGGTGCTCGCCGTCGCCCGGGGCGAGCACGCGGCCTATGCGCTGGAAGCCGCCTGCCGCTACTTTGCACCGGATGATCTTCCGATCATGCACTTCCCCGATCTCGAAGTGCTGCCCTACGACGCACTGTCGCCACTGTCCGAGATCATCTCGGAGCGCCTCAGCGCGCTCACTCAACTGCCCACGCTGAGCCGCGGCCTGATCATTGCCGGCGCCGATGTGCTGCTGCAACGCTTACCACCCACCGACTACATCCAGGGCCACAGTTTCGACATCCGCACCGGCGCCGAACTTGACCCACTGGCCTTGCGCGGCCAGTTGGAGGCCGCCGGTTATCAAGCCGTGCCGGAGGTCGATAGCCACGGCCAGTTCGCCTTGCGCGGTAGCCTGCTCGACCTGTTCCCGATGGGCAGCACCCAGGCTTATCGCATCGATTGGTTCGACAAGACGGTCGAGTCGATTCGCAGTTTCGACCCGGAAACGCAGCTTTCGCAGGACAAACTCGAGCGCATCCACACCCTGCCCGCGCACGAGTTTCCACTGGATGCCGATGGCATCGAGGGTTTCCGCCGTCGTTACCGCCAGGCCTTTACCGGTGACCTGACGCGGCAGCGGATTTATCAAGGCATTAGCCAGGGCCAGGTGCCTTCGGGTATCGAATCGTTCCTGCCGTTGTTCTTTGATGACACAGCGCACTTGGCCGACTATCTGCCCGATGCGACAACTGTGGTGCGGGTTGGCGGCACCGCGGCTGCGCTGCAATCCAGTTGGTCAACCATTTGTGCGCGGCACGAGAATCTGGGGGTTGACCCGGATCGGCCGCTGTTGCCCCCGAACCATGCCTTTTGGACGCCGGACACCGGGCTGGCCCGAATCCAAAACTTTGCCGGCATTGTCATCGACCCCAGCCAGGGCGCGCCTAGCCATGCGATAGCCCACAGCGAACTGCCGCCCGCACCGCCGCCAGGCGAGCGCGAGCTAGCACGGGCTTATGTCCAGCGCCTGCTGGAATCCGATGCCGAGCAGCGCGTGCTCATCGTCGCGCCGTCTGCCGGCCGGCAGGAGGACGTGCTCGAATTGTTGCGCCCGCTGGGCCTGAGCCCGCGCAGCTATCCAAACTGGCAGCGCTTCGTCGGCGACAGCAAGCAATTGGGCGTCGCGGTCGGCCCGCTGCAAAGCGGCTTTGCGCTGGATGCGCCGAAACTCGCGGTGCTCAGCGAGTCGATGCTGCTGGGCACCAAGCCGCCCACCCAGCGCCGCCGCAAGCCCGCGCGTGACCCCGAAACCATCCTGCGCGATCTCACCGATCTGCAACCGGGCGCGCCGGTGGTGCACCAG
This sequence comes from bacterium, assembly GCA_018222345.1. GTDB lineage: Bacteria > Pseudomonadota > Gammaproteobacteria > Nevskiales > OUC007 > JAAFAL01. The sequence goes on along the minus strand of JAAFAL010000132.1, from coordinate 395 downwards.
CAACATGGTGTCGGCCGCTATCAAGGTTTGGAGAAGCTCACTGTTGGCGGCCACGAGCAGGAATTCCTGCTCATCACTTACGCCAAAGATGACAAGCTCTACGTGCCGGTGTCGCAGCTTGGCGTTATCCACCGCTATACCGGCGCCGAGCCGCAGGCGGCACCGATCCACGCCTTGGGCACCGAGCGCTGGAGCAAGGCGCGCAAGAAGGCCGCCGAGCGCGCGCGTGACGTGGCCGCCGAATTGCTCGAAATTCAGGCCAAGCGCGCCGCCAAACCTGGCCATGCGCACCCCATGGATGCTGCCGACTACGCCAAGTTCGCCGCCAGCTTCCCCTACACCTAAACCAAGGACCAGCTCACCGCAATCTCCGCCGTCTTCGATGACCTGTGATC
>JAAFAL010000131.1 GCA_018222345.1 bacterium | reverse complement strand
GTCATGGCATTCCGGACGGCGCCGACCTGTGCCCCGACACGCCGCTGGACATTCCAGTGATGCGCAATGGTTGCGGCGTCAACCAGGCCGCTGTGCTGCAAGGAGTGAACTTCGAGTTCGACTCCGATGTGCTGACGCTTAATGCCGAGCGCGTGCTCGACACCGTGGCGCAAACGCTGGCGCAGTCCCGCGGCTTTGGCATTGCCATTGTTGGCCACACCGATAGCCTGGGTAGCGACAGCTACAACCAGCGCTTGTCGGCCAAGCGCGCGGCGTCGGCCAAGCGCTACATCGTCGGCAAGGGCATCGACCCCGGCCGCATCACCACCGAAGGCTTGGGCGAAACACAGCCGGTAGCCGACAACGACACGGATGCCGGGCGGGCCAAGAACCGCCGTATCGAATTGACGGTCACGTCCTTCGGCGGCTGACGACTGGTCAGCCCAACGGCACCAGGCTGCCAACCGCAATGCGGTGGCAGCCTGGTTGCCGGCGGACTGCGCGTAGGCTGTCCAACTGTAGTTGCCCGGTGTCGCCCTGCAGGGCTTGCTGGGGTGCCAGCAACAGGCTGGGCAGGGCTTGGCTGAGTGCAAATGCGTCGCGCCCAAGTGCGCGCAGGCGCGGTAATTGTGCGGCTGGCGCTTGGCCGGCTTCGGCCTCAGGTCGCGGCACGCTGTCGCAGAACACCACACCGCGCAGATCGTGGTCGCGCTCGCTGTCGGGCTCGGGTTCGTACACCGCGCCGGTGGCATAGACCGGCAAATCGACGGCGCGATAAAACCGCAGCAGCGGCCTGATCTGCCGTGCGGTATTGGCGCGCGCCATGAGAAATACGGCATCGACTTGCGGCGCGGCAGGCGCGCTTGTTGGCTGGTCGCCTTTGTTTGGCCGCATGTCTTGCCACAATGGTCGCGGCGTGTCGGCGCGCAAAAAGTTACGGACAGTCTGTTGCAGGTCATCGCCGCGTGGCGGGTAACGCAGTTCATCGACCACAGTGCCGCCGCGGGCAGTCAACGCTGCTGCGAACGCGTCGGCGCCGCGCGCGCCCCATGCATCGTCACTGACAAGCATGGCCACGCGGGTATGCCCGTCGTTGATGGCCCGCGCTGCGGCGGCCGCGGCCTCATCCTCGGGTGCCAAACCAAACTGGAACAATTGCGGCGGCGCCCAGGCCGATTGTTGTTGTGCGTAGTTCAGCGCCAGGGTCGGCACGGCCAAGCCGCTGCGGCGGCTGAGTTGTTCAACGCTGGTTTTTTCCAGCGGGCCGACAATCAGATCGACACCGCGTGCGCTGGCTTGTGTGTAGGCATCCAACTGCCGGCCGCGGCTGCTGTCGAATACGACAATCTCAACCTGTGGCGTCGCCGCACTGGCAGCGGCAACAAAACCGTCGCGCACAGCACGGCCGGCGGCGCCATTGTTGCCGGCCATGGGTAACACCAGGGCAATGCGCCGCGCGGCGCGCAGCGTGGGTGTGCGCCGAAAGCCCGGCGTGGTTTGGCGTACGAGCGGCAAACCGCTGCGCACGGTGAGCAGCACGCTCTCACTGGCAGGGTGGTTGGGATGGCGTGCCTGCCATTGTTCCAGCGCCTGGGCGTAGCGCCAGGGGTCGTCGAAATACAGATTTTGCAGGCGCGCCAGTTCCCACCAGCCTGCAGCGCTGCCAGGCAGGTTGCCGGGTAATTGTTGCAGTGATTGCGCAGGCAGCCGGCGCAACAGCGTCCAGATAGCGTGCTGGTTATCCGAGCGTGCAGCAATGCTGCGCAAATGCTCGTCGGCCCACAGCCGCTCGGCCACCGCGGCAAGCCAGTAGCCGTCGTTTTCGTAGTAGTACGCGTTGTTGAGCCGGCGCGCGGCTTCGCCGGGTTGTGCCAAAGCTGGCGTTACTGCCAGCCAGCACGCTGCGATGCCCAGCAGCAGCGGGGCGGCTCGCATCGTTAAAAGAGTTCCGCGGCCTCGGCTTCGCCCGACGGTGCCGGGCTACGGCTGGCGATGAAGTCGCCCGTGATCATCTCCGCGTAACTCATGCCGGGGCCAACCATGGGATAGACACCGGCGTCGGGGTCGATGATGACCTCGAGAAATGCCGGGCCGTCGAACTTGACGAAATCGGCGATGACTTGCGGCAAGTCGGCCTTGTTGTCCAGCCGCCGCGCCCACGGGAACTGATCGGCTTCGGCGGCCTTGACGAAGTCTTTTTTGTGCAGCGATTTGTCGGAAAACGCGAAGCGGCCCTTGAAGAACAGCTTCTGCCACTGCTTGACCATGCCGTCGCCATAATTGTTGAGCACGACAATCTTCACCGGCAGGCCGTAAGTGGTCACGGTTTCCAACTCGCCCAGGTTCATGCGGATGGAGGCATCGCCGTCGATGTCGATGACGATGGCATTGGGCTGCGCAAACTGCGCGCCGATAGCCGCCGGCAGGCCAAAGCCCATGGTGCCCATGCTGCCGCTGGTGAGCCACTGGCGCGGCTGCTTGAAATCGAAATACTGCGCTGCCCACATCTGGTGTTGGCCCACGCCGGTGGCGATGACGGCGTTGCCCTGCGTGTGCTTGTTGATCTCTTCGATCACCGCGTAAGGCTGGATGGCGTCACTGTCGCGGTCGTAGTTCAGCGCGTAGGTACTTTTCAGTTCGGCGATGTGGGCATGCCAGTCGGCAAAGTCGGTTTGCACGCCGGCTTTCTGACCATGTGCCAACACGGCCTCCAGCGCTGGCACCAGGCGGCCGACGTAATGCCAATGCACCGGCTTGACCTTGCCGATCTCGGAGGCGTCGATATCGAAGTGCGCAATGGCCTTGGCGCCCGGCGCAAACTTGTCAGGCACACCAGCCACGCGGTCGTCGAAGCGTGCGCCCAGGGCGATGAGGAAGTCGCAATCATCGACCGCGTAATTGGCAAAGGCGGTGCCGTGCATGCCCAGCATGTGCAGGCAACGTGGCTGCGTGGTGTCGTCGGCGCCTATGCCCATCAGCGTGGTGACAACCGGAATGTTGTAGGCGTCGGCGAGAGCGCGCATGGCAGCGCTGGCCTCGGCATTGATGACGCCGCCGCCGGCGTAGATCAGCGGGCGCTTGCTGGCTTGCAGCAAGTCAAAAAACTCAGTGCAGCGGCGCTCGGATATTTGTGTGTGACGCAGTGCCTCCAGGCGCTGCCGGTAACCCGGGATAGGCAGCAGGCTGCTGCCGTCGAAGGCGCCTTGCCAGTTCTGCACATCTTTGGGGATGTCCACCACCACCGGGCCGGGGCGGCCGGTGCGGGCAATCTCGAAGGCGGTGCGCACGGTTGCTTCCAGCCTCGTGGGGTCGGTCACCAGCAGCACATGCTTGGCGCAACTGCCCATGATGTTGGTCACCGGTGCTTCCTGAAACCCGTCGGTGCCGATCGCGCCGGTAGGCACCTGGCCGCAGATCACCACGATGGGAATGGAATCGGCCATGCAGTCGCGCACCGGCGTGACGCAATTGGTGGCGCCGGGGCCGGAGGTGACCATGGCCACGCCAACCTTGCCCGAGGCCCGTGCATAGCCTGCCGCCATGAAGCCTGCGCCTTGCTCATTGGCGGGCACGATCAGCGGCATGGGGTCGGCGCCATCGGCCTGCTTGTTGTCGGCGTTGTAGCGAAATACCGCGTCGTAAGTGGGCAGGATGGCGCCGCCGGAATAGCCGAAAATGACGTCCACACCCTCGTCGGCCAAGACCTGAACAATGGTCTCGGAGCCAGACAAAGACTGCCCTTGCATGGGATGGGCGGGTGATGTGGCGGTGGCGGCGGCCTGCGACATGGCGCTAACTCACTGATCCAATTCGAGAAATAAATGTTTTGTTAAATGCCGGCGGTGGGCCGCAGGCAAGCGCGCGAGTGTAGCGCAAGCGGTATGTGCAGTGCAGCAAAGTGCTTGATTTTTGCCCGGTGCGGGCGTACCGTGCGCCGTCTTTTAGCCCCGCCGGGGCCAGAGTTCAGGCTTTTCGCGCGTGCGACACATTATCTCCATCCTGCTGCAGAACGAAGCTGGCGCGCTGTCTCGCGTGGCCGGCCTGTTTTCGGCGCGTGGATACAACATCGAGTCGTTGTCGGTCGCACCCACTGACGACCCTGCGGTGTCGCGGCTCACGCTGGTAACGCTGGGCTCGGACGATGTCGTCAACCAGATCAACAAGCAGGTGTCGAAGCTGATCGACGTGGTCGATCGCAGCGAGTTGACGCGCCGCGCCCATGTCGAGCGCGAGCTGCTACTCATCAAGGTTGCCGCCGATGGCCAGCCGTTAGATGACCTGCTGAGTCGCTATCAGGCCGCAGTCATCGACGATGCGGACGAGTTGCTGGTTGTGCAACTGGTGGGCACCAGCCTTGAAATCGACGATTTCATGCGTGAGCTGCGCAGCGTCACGCGCATCGTCGAAGTCGTACGCAGTGGCGTCGCCGCCGTGGCGAGCGGCGAGCAGGTTATGGCCGCCCAGGTCGCCTGAACAGATCACCCTCATTTTTGTAGAACACGAAACGGAGTAGTCCCGTGGCATTGAACGTCTATTACGACAAAGACGCCGACCTCAACCTCATCAAGGGCAAGCAGGTCACGATTCTGGGTTATGGCTCGCAGGGCCACGCCCACGCGCTGAACCTGAAAGACAGCGGCGTCAACGTCACCGTTGGTTTGCGCAAGGGTTCCGGAAGCTGGGCCAAGGCCGAAGGCGCGGGCCTGAACGTTGCCGAGCCCGCCGATGCCGTCAAAGACGCCGATGTGGTGATGATGCTGGTGCCCGACGAGAACCAGCAGGCGCTGTACAACGAAGCGGTTGCGCCCAACCTCAAGCCAGGCGCAGCGCTGGCCTTTGCCCACGGCTTCAACATCCACTACAAGTTCATCGAGCCGCGCGACGACGTTGACGTCATCATGATTGCGCCCAAAGGCCCCGGCCACACCGTACGCGGCCAATACCAGGGCGGCGGCGGCGTGCCTTGCCTGATCTGCATCGAGCAGGATGCCTCTGGCAACGCCAAAGACATCGCGCTGTCCTACGCCTCGGGCGTGGGCGGCGGCCGCAGCGGCATCATCGAAACCACGTTCCGCGAAGAAACCGAAACCGACCTGTTCGGCGAGCAAGCCGTGCTGTGCGGCGGCGCAACCGCGCTGGTGCAAGCTGGTTTCGAAACCCTGACCGAAGCTGGCTACGAGCCAGAGATGGCTTATTTCGAGTGCCTGCACGAGCTCAAGCTGATTGTTGACCTGATGTACGAGGGCGGCATTGCCAACATGCGCTACAGCATCAGCAACACCGCCGAATATGGCGACATCAGCCGTGGCCCGCGCGTTGTCACCGAGCAGACCAAGGCCGAGATGAAAAAGATCCTGGGCGAGGTGCAAAGCGGTGAGTTCGCGCGCGAGTTCATGGCCGAGATGCACGGCGGCGCCGAGCGCTTGACCGCAAAGCGTGACGAAGCGGCTGCTCATCTCATCGAAAAAACTGGCGACAAGTTGCGTGGCATGATGCCGTGGATTGCGGCCAATAAATTGGTCGATAAATCCAAAAACTAAGTCGTACCGAAGGCACGACACCACCCAAGGCCGATAGGCTGGAGGCAGGAAATGCCCTCGAATACGTTGCTACACATCCCGCGCGAGGGCTGGCTGATCCTGCTGGCTATCGCAGGGCTGATCTACGCTGTCGATTTTGCTTGGGGTCTGGTCGCGGCGGGTCCATTCCTGTTGCTGTTTTTGGCTGCCGGCTTGGTGTTTTACGACGCCGACCACAAGCTATCGTCCAACCCGCTGGGGATTGTTGCGCCTGTCGATAGCGTGGTGTTGGGCCTGGACGAGGTTGATGACCCCTTCCTCAAACGCCGCGCCACGCGGCTGAGCTTTCGCCCGGCCTTGTTCGGCGGTTACTGCCTGCGCGCGGCCACCGAGGGCAAATTGGGCGAGATGCGCTGCGACGTGTCAACGCGTCAAGCCTCATGGATACAGACCGACGAGGGCGATGATGTCGTCACTGACGTGCCGGTCGGCAGCCTGTTCGGGCTCAAGCCGGTGGCGTTTGGCTACGGCCAGCGCGTGGGCCACGGCCGCCGCTGCGGGCTACGGCGTTTGGCGCGTCAAGTCGATCTTTATTTGCCCTTGGGATCGCGTATCGACGTCAAGCCAGGCCAGCGTGTGAACTCTGGGTCGGACGTTGTCGCTACACTGGTGCGGAAGAAAACACCGGCTCCTCAGGAGGAGCAGGCCACATGAGCGACGATTCAACAAGCGCCGAAGATAGCCCCACGCGCGGCCGCCGCCGCGGCATTTACCTGCTGCCCAACCTGTTCACAACAGCCACGCTGTTCGGCGGCTTTTACGCCATTGTTGCTGCAATTCGTGGCGACTTCACCGCTGCCGCTATCGGCATTTTTGCCGGCATGATTGCCGACACGCTGGATGGCCGCGTGGCGCGCCTGACCGGTACCGAAAGCGACTTTGGCAAGGAATACGATTCGCTGTCCGACATGGTCACATTCGGCTTGTCGGCTGCGGTGGTCATGTACATCTGGGCCTTGCAGCACTTGCCTGACGCACTGACTTACGGCGGCAAGCTGGCGTGGCTGGCGGCGTTTTTCTATGTCGCCTGCACCGCGCTGCGCCTCGCACGCTTTAACGTGTCGGTCGAAAAGTCCGACAAGGGCTGGTTCTTGGGCTTGCCTAGCCCATCCGGCGCTGGCCTCACTGCGGGCTTTGTGTGGGTGTGCGAAACCATGAACATCAGCGGCGAGGCGGCCGCCATGCCGGCCTTCGTGATTACCGTATTCGCCGCTGTGCTGATGGTCAGCAATGTGCGCTTTTACAGCTTCAAGGCTTTGCCGCTGGGCGAGAAAGTGCCGTTTTTGTATGTGCTCGCCGTCACCGGCATCTTCGTGCTGATTTCACTCGATCCGCCCAAGGTCGCGTTCGCCGTGTTCCTGGCCTACGCCCTGTCCGGGCCGCTGATTGCTGCAATCCGCTGGCGGCGCAAGCGGCGCCAACGCAGCGCATAGCCGCCTGCTGCTTCTGCACAGATAAATTGTTATTGCGAGCGCCGAAGGCGCGCGGCAATCTCGCCAACGAAGGCGCCACCCAATGAGATTGCCGCAGTCGCTTCGCTCCTTCGCAATGACAGTCCCCTGAGTTAGGGGGTGGAGACGGATCAAGGCAAAGCATAGCTTTGCCCCGTCGAACGCCCGGCCACGAAGTGGACGGGCCGGACCGGCGAGCGTAGCGAGCAGGGGTGTGGGGGCAAAACCGGTAAGGCTTTGCACAGCAAAGCCCCGAGCGGCTCGCCCGCGAGGATTGCCGCGGCGCTCCGCGCCTCGCAATGACAGACAACAACTAGTCTTCGCGCTTCACCCAGCCGGTGATCGTCAGCGTGGCGACAATCCCGATCAGCAAGCCCACCCACGGCGCAAACAAGGCGATGCCCATGCCTGTAAGCAGCACCACGCCGCGCTCGGCGGGCTCGCGCGGGATGGCCATGGCCACATAGGCGCAGGCGAATCCGGTGAGGATTAGCGTCAGCGACAGTGCAATGCCCAGCAGCGGTTTCAGGCCGGTGAGCAAGGGCAGGGCGAAGAAGATGATCGGCAAGCCCATCAGGTAGTACGACGCAATGCCGCTGTGCAGGCTGTCCATGGTCTCGCGCCCCTGGCGCCAGCGTTGCACGATGATCACGTG
>JAAFAL010000130.1 GCA_018222345.1 bacterium | reverse complement strand
CGGCGGTGATGCCCTTGCTGCGTTCAGGCCACTCGCGCAGCATCGTGAGCGATTCCTTGCTGAGCTGATCCAGCGCAGCGTTGTAGGCGCCGCGGATGGCGGCAAAGTGGCCATCTTCCCCCCTCTCCTCGGGGGAGAGGGGTTGGGGGTGAGGGGCGTTTGAGTTGTCTTTGTTTCCATCGATCCCCTCACCCCTAGCCCCTCTCCCACCGGGAGAGGGGAACAAAGGCTCTGGCAGTGCAGGGTCATCCAGCGCTTTGAGCGCCTCGTACAGGCTTTGTGCCTTGTTGGCGATTTTGTCTTGTGCTTCGCAGTCGGCATTGATCTTGCGGCCGGCTTCGGCGATCTCGGCCAGGTAGCGCACGCGCTTGCCGGGGATGAGTACGGTGGCGCGCGGCTCCTTGATGCTGTCATCGACGCTGGGAGTCCAAGCGTCGGCGGGCAGCTCCAGCTTCTCGCGCAGCAGCCGGCACAGGTTGGCAAACATCCAGGTCACGCCGGGGTCGTTGAACTGGCTGGCAATAGTGGGATAGACGGGCACATCCTCGTCGGCCAACTCGAACGCCACACGGTTGCGCTTCCACTGCTTTTTCACGTCGCGCAGGGCGTCTTCGGCGCCTTTGCGATCGAACTTGTTGAGCACGATCAACTCGGCGAAGTCGATCATGTCGATCTTTTCCAACTGGCTGGCGGCGCCGTAGTCGCTGGTCATGACGTACATGGGGAAATCGACCAGATCGACGATCTCGGAATCGCTCTGGCCGATGCCGGCAGTTTCCACAATCACCAGGTCGAAGCTCTGCGCCTTGAGCGCGTGAATGCAATCCACCAGCACCGTGTTGGTGGCCGCGTGCGCCCGCCGCGTGGCCATGCTGCGCATGAAGGTGCGGCCGCTGCGCAAGCTGTTCATGCGGATGCGGTCACCCAGCAGCGCACCGCCACTGCGGCGGCGGGTGGGATCAACGGCCAATACGGCAATGCGCATGTCGGGGAAGTGCTGCAAGAAGCGCAGCAGCAGTTCATCCACAACGGAAGACTTGCCTGCACCGCCGGTGCCGGTAAAGCCGATCACCGGCGTGCCTTTGCCGGCCAGCGCCCATTCCTTGCGCAAGGTTTCCAAGCGTTTGGCATCAATGTCGCCGGACTCGATGGCCGACAGCAATTGGCCAACGCTGATCTCGTCTTCCGGATCGACGCGCTCGGGCACGGCGGTGGGTTGGCGCTGCGCTTCAGCGCGTTCGACGAGGTCGTCGATCATGCCGGTCAGGCCCAGTTTTGCGCCGTCATTGGGGTGGTAGATGCGTTCGACGCCTTGCTCGTGCAGCACGGCAATTTCTTCCGGCGTGATGGTTCCGCCGCCGCCGCCAAACACGCGGATATGGCCCGCGCCGCGCTCTTCAAGCATATCGACCATGTACTTGAAGAACTCGTTATGCCCGCCCTGATAGCTGGACAGCGCAATCGCGTCGGCGTCTTCCTGCAGGGCTGCGCGGACGATGTCCTCGACGCTGCGGTTGTGGCCCAGGTGGATGACCTCGGCGCCCTTGGATTGGATCAGCCGGCGCATCACGTTGATAGCCGCGTCGTGGCCATCGAACAGGCTAGCGGCAGTGACAAAGCGCAATGGCGCGGCTGCGTCCTGCGCAGCGGATTGGGTGGCGGTTTCGCTCATGGGAATGGTGGTCTCCGGTTAGACCACCATTCTAACGCCGCCGGCTAGCCAGGCCGATACTGTCCCAATTCCAACTTGCCGATTTGGTTGCGATGTACTTCATCCGGCCCGTCAGCCAAGCGCAAGGTGCGGGCCACGGCGTAGGCGTAGCTCAGGCCGAAGTCGTCGGTGACGCCGCCACCGCCGTGGGCCTGGATGGCCCAGTCGATGACCTCGCAGGCCATGGTTGGTGCAGCCACCTTGATCATGGCAATTTCTTTCTTGGCCACGCGGTTGCCCACAGTGTCCATCATGTACGCGGCCTTGAGCGTCAGCAGGCGGGCCTGGTCGATCTTGATGCGCGCTTCGGCGATGCGTTCCAGGGTGACGGTTTGTGCCGCCACGGGTTTGCCAAAGGCCACGCGGCTGGCGCTGCGTTTGCACATTTTTTCCAGCGCACGCTCGGCCAGGCCAATCAGGCGCATGCAGTGGTGGATACGGCCAGGGCCCAGTCGGCCTTGGGCAATCTCGAAACCGCGGCCTTCACCGAGCAGGATATTCTCGACCGGCACGCGTACGTCCTTGAATTCGATCTCGGCATGTCCGTGCGGCGCATCGTCGTAACCGAACACCGGCAAGTGGCGCAGCACGTTGATGCCGGGCGTGTCCATGGGCACCAGGATCATGGATTGCTGGGCGTGGCGCTGGGCATTATCGGGGTCTGTTTTACCCATCACAATCAGCACTTTGCAGCGCGGGTCATTGGCGCCGGAGGTCCACCACTTGCGGCCATTGATGACGTATTCGTCGCCGTCGCGCTCGATGCTGATGCTGATGTTTGTGGCGTCGCTTGATGCCACATCGGGTTCGGTCATGGCAAAGGCGCTGCGGATTTCGCCGGCCAATAGCGGGAACAGCCATTGCTTTTGCTGAGCCGGCGTGCCGTAGCGCATCAACACTTCCATGTTGCCGGTGTCTGGCGCCGAGCAGTTGAACACTTCCGGGGCCCACAGCACGCGGCCCGTGATCTCGCATAGCGGAGCGTATTCGAGGTTGGTCAGGCCAGCGCCGTATTCCGAATCGGGCAAAAACAGATTCCACAAGCCGGCTTTCTGCGCCTTGGGTTTGAGTTCATCGATGAGTTTGGTCGGCTGCCAGCGGTCGCCCTCGGCCACCTCGGCCATGAAGCGCTGCTCGTTGGGATAGACATGCTCGTCCATGAACGCTTCCATGCGGGCGATCAGGTCTTTGGTCTTGTCCGAGTAGTCGAAATTCATGTGGTCTCCAATATTGTGTGGCCAATGGCTTGATGAATTGTTTGTCGCGCAGCTTACCTGAGCACGATGCCGGGCTGGCCGTCGGCAGCAATCGTGGCTTGTGCCGCCTCGCGAATTGCCGGCCAGTGGATCAGTAGCTCGCCGTAGCGCCGCCACGCCGATTGCGCCTGTGCCCAGTCGATGCAGTCGGTCAGCAGGTGTGCGTCCAGATTGCCCAGTGCGGCGTGAATCCGCGCCTGCAACGCTCGGATGTCGCGCGCCCAGTAGTCGGGTTGCCCATCCCGGCGATCGAACAGTTCGCCGAGTTGGCGCAGGCGGTGGCAGTGCAGTGCCACGCCCAGCTCGCGCACCGTGTTTGTGAATCGCCGCTCATTGCATGCAACTGCGACCAGTTGGTGCCCCAGCGCTGCCATGTTGTCTGCCAGTGCCCCGTCGTGATTGCCATGGCGGACAATCATCGCGCAAAGCAGTTGGTTGCTTGCGATGGTGCAAGCTTTGTCGAGTTCGGCCTCAAAGGTCGTGTGCCGATCGTCAGGTGGGTCGTGCGCGATGGCCACGGCAATGTGGCCGATCCATGCGTCTGGGTCGCAGGCGGTCAGCGTAGCGCCAAAGATGCCGTCTGCATTTCGGCCTGCAGGGAAGTACGGCGGCAACAAGCTGGCGTTGTCGTAGCCAGTATTTGCGCCCATGAAAAACGGGCTGCGGGTTACGGTGGGGGTCAGCGTGCTGCGGAGCAGGTTCCGGCTACTGCGAGTGGCCACATAGTGCGCCTTGTCGGCAAGCATGCGGTCTAGCGACGGGCCATCATTCCACAACAGGTACGCCACGCCGCCCATGCCGCAATCGCCCGCCAGGCCGCCCATGCTGGCGCGGATTCGGCCGCTGCTTAACAGCGCCAGGGCGTGATCTCCAAGGCTGTTCAGATCGGTGTCGCTCGGCAGCCAGTGATTGACCGCAGCCCCAGTCACGCCTGCGTGCGTGCTGGCCGGCGCGCAGTGCTGTGCTGGATGTGCCCCCCAAATATGCTCACGTGTTTCGGCGCGCCACACAGCAGTGGAGTCAATACGGCCAGAGACCTGCGGTTTAGCGGCTGCTCCCGGCGGGGCGTGGAAGCGGCAGACCGTATCGTCATCGATACTCACGAATGCCTGCCCTTGCAGGGCGAGTTGTTGCGCGTTGCGGTTCGCGCCGCAGCGCGAGGTTTGGTTGCCAAGCCCCATGACAGCGGCTTCGACGAGGCTTGCTGGCACCGATTCACGTGCAGCGATGCGGCTCAGCCAGTCACGCTTGTGGGTGCGGTTCAACAGCCTGATGGGCGCGTCAAATTCCGCCGCCAGCGCCAGCAGTCCGTCCTCCAAGGCCTGGGCATCACTGGCGCTGTCACTGTCGTCGCAGACGAGCAAGTCATGCGCCTGTTTGTCATGCGTTTCGAGGACGGAGCGCACACAGCGCAGGGCGGTTTTGGGGCGGTGCGCTGTGAGGATGCTGGTCGCCGAGATAGTCGGTGCGGCGGCTAGATGGCCCGACGGCCGAATGTCCGCAAGCGGCACCAGCAAGCCGCGGGACTCGAGCGCCAGCAATTGTTGCTGGACGCCGTCCACATTGGCGCCTGTATGTTGTGAATAACGGCTTGCGTGGGCGCTGAGGGTTTCAAAACTGCTGCAACTGGCGAGCAGGTCGGCATCGTGTGCTTCTAGTACGACCTGGCCGCCGGCATACAACTGCGCAACATGCATGTCGGCTGTGCGGCCTAGAAAGCGCAGCGGGGCGCGGCGCAGTGGGGGCGCCGCAGCGGGCGAGCTGCGGCCGAACATGCTAAGGAAGCTCTGATTGAATCGCGCGAACCGCGTTCGAGTCCAGAAAAGTTTCGCTGCAAGGCGACTTGCGCAGCGCCGCAGCCATTCTGCGGTCAAGCAACTCAACGCAGTCAGCGGGACTTTTCTGGCCGAACCCCGCGGGGGCCGGGCCTTTCCGGCCGCCTGGCGGCGTTACTCGTCGTTCGTGTGGAATGACCACATTTCTCTCCTCGTTCCTTGCCAGCCCGCCGGAAAGGACTCCGGCGCGGCCGTGCGATTCAATCAGAGCTTCCTTATCGGCGGCGGATTTGCGTCAGCCAGGCGGCCGACAGATGAAACGGCAAATCGCCGAGTAACTCAGCAAGTGCTGGCGGCAAGTGGCGCTTGCCAATCTGCAACAAACCCATTTGATTGGTGGTGCCGTCGTCACCAATGCTTTCGCTGAGTTCGACCACAGGTTCTGCTGTGGTTTCAGCCGGTGCCGAGCCAAACCCCAGCGTGTTCATGGCTTGCGGGATCAGGTCGCGTGACTGGACTCGATCATGCGTCGATGCTGTGATCATCCACTCGCCGTGCACGTGCCCGGCCATGCGCTGTACGGCTGGCAGCTTGCCGACTGCGTCGGCTGTGCGGCGGGCCACCAGCGAGGCCGCCTTGCCTGGTACGTCGCGCAGTGCCGGTAACCGGGCGGCGCCATCACCAGTGCGTGACTTCCTGGGTTCAGGTGCGGCAAGTTGGTGTTGCGGCGGGCGTGACGGCGATGGCGTCAAAGCGCCATCAATGCGCGCATGCAATTTTAGCAACGCGCGCTCACCTTGCTGCTCGGTGCGCAAGCGCAGTTCAAGATTCAGCAGCGGTTCATCGCCAAACGGGCTGGGGATCGCCGCGCGCACAGTGGCATCGTCGCGGTCGGTGCGGTCAACCAGTGGCAGAGGGCGCTTGTCAGCGCGGCGCAACTTGCGGAGCATTGGGGTCATGAATCGGAGCGGACGACAATGGTAGCGAACACTGCAGGCAACGTCTGCCGCGGCTTTGTGGTGACCGGGCGCGTGCAGGGCGTCGGTTTCCGCGCGGCCACGCAGCGGCAAGCGCGATCAATGGGCCTCACGGGCTGGGTACGCAACCGCAACGACGGCTGCGTCGAGGGCGTGGCGCATGGTGGCCATCATGCCCTGGACGAGTTTATGGCGTGGCTCGACCAGGGGCCGCCGGCTGCGCGCGTGGAGTCGGTGTGGAGCGCCGATGCCGAGCCGGAGCAAGCCTACGGTAGCGGCTTCGATATTCGTTGATTCGGGTTAGTTCTTGCCTTGGCTAAAGCCGCGCGTCGCCTCGATGAGCTTCTTGAAATACAGCTCTGGCAGGATGCGTTTGGTCAGCGCCTGCCGGCGCGCGCCTTTGTGGGTGATGACCAGGAACTTGTTGTCGCTCATGGCCTGAACAATGTCGCCGGCAACATCGTCGGCGGTCACATGGCTGCGGGTCATGAATTTTTCGACCATCGCCTTTTGCGCCGGCGTGGGCGAGCGGAAGGTTTCCAGCAGATTGGTCTTGAAAAACGCCGGGCAGACCACGGTGACGGCAATGCCCGCATCATCGAGCTCGGCGCGGAGTGATTCGGACAGCGAGATGACGCCGGCTTTAGCCACGTTGTAGGCCGCCATACCCGGCGCCGAGGCGATGCCGGCAAAGCTGGCAATGTTGACGATGCGGCCAGCCTTGGCCGTGCTGGTGAGCATGGGGGTGAACGCGCGGCAGCCGCGAACGACGCCCAGCAGGTTGATGTCGAGCATCCATTGCCAGTCGTCCAGCGAGGTGTCGGCAACAGTGCCGCCCGACGACACACCGGCATTGTTGACCAACACATCCAGGCCGCCCCATTGGGCCTCGGTGCGTGCCACCAAGGCGTCCCAATCAGCGTCTTTCGCAATGTCGGCTTTGGCCGCCCAATGGCCCGAACCCGGCAGTCCTTCGGCGGCTTCGCTAGCGCGCGCTTCGTCGATATCAATGCATGCGACCTGCGCACCGTTCGCGGCCAACTGTTTAGCCAATGCGAGGCCCAGGCCGCTACCGGCGCCGGTTATCAAAATGCGTTGTTTGGGGCTGCTCATCGGCCGTCAGGGGTTGGAATGAGGCGCGAGTTTAACTTGCTACACTGCGCGGCCGTTTTTTGTGGCAACCAACCCTTGGAACAACGCGTCCGCGACCTGCCTGTTGACCTGATCCAGCCCGGCCGCTTGCAAGCGCGCAAGGCCTTCGACCCGGAGATGCTGGCCGAACTCGCCGAGTCGATCCGCGAGTCGGGTGTGGTGCAGCCTGTGGTCGTGCGCAGCGTTGCCGGTGGCCGCTTTGAGTTGCTCGCCGGCGAGCGCCGCTGGCGTGCCACGCAACTGGCAGGCCTGCACGATGTGCCGGCTATTGTTCGCGATGATCTGAGCGACGACGAGGCGATGGTTCTCGGCCTGATCGAGAATTTGCAGCGTGAATCGCTGACCCCCATGGAAACCGCAGCGGGCCTGCGCTACTTGACCGATCAATACGGTCTTCAGCACGGCGAGACAGCCGGCAAGATCGGTAAATCGCGCGTGTACGTGTCGAACTTCCTGCGCCTGCTCAAGCTGGACTTGGCGGTGCAAGACTTGGTCAACGATCGCAAGTTGAGCATGGGCCACGCGCGCGTGTTGGCCGGCGTGGCCAGCGGCGAGCAATTGCCACTGGCGAAGAAGGCGATTGCTAAAGGCTGGTCGGTCCGCGCGCTGGAAAAGCACTGCGCGCCCGGCAAGCCGGCGTTCAAGCGCGCCGAGTCAGCCTCGGAATGGGCCGACCTCGAAGCCAAGCTGACCGAGCATCTGGGTAATCAGGTGCATATCGACTACAAGAAGCAGGGCGGCAAGGTGGTCGGCGAGATCCGCGTGCGGTTTCATAGCCTGGACGAGTTTGAGGGTGTAGTAGAGAAGTGGGGCTATCGCTTCGACTGAGAATGAGCCCCTGAGTGAGGGGCGGTGAGCGTAGCGAGCAGGGTGTGGAAGCGGGACAGGTAC
>JAAFAL010000129.1 GCA_018222345.1 bacterium | reverse complement strand
GCAGATGTGTATAAGAGCAAGACCCTGATATTGCTGCTCCGGGCTCAAATATCACCTCGACCTGCGTGCAAGGCTTGCCTAGCCAAGCGATCTGCACCTTGGATTGATGGCGCAAGTCGACCCGGACATCACGCCGGCAGAAATCGAGCGAGTCATTGCGCTCAATGCCCGCAAGGTTGGCGATGGCTACCAGACCGATACGCAAATTGATGGTGCAACGACGCACTTCGGTTACGGCGCTGGCTTGATTGATGTGCCTGCGATCTTGACCGCTTTGGGTGCAACCCCGTCAGGCGCAGACCGCGCAAATACCGAATTTGTGATCTTTGATGCCGATGAAGACTTCGGCGGCGGCGAAGATGTGCTGGCGATGTCCATGATGGAAGTTGAAACCGCCGGGACGATTGGTGTGCGCTACACCATGACCCTCGCTGGCGAGCCAACGCTGGACGCCACCTATACGGTGTACAACAACGTTGGAGGTCAGCCGTTCTCTTCTTCAGTTGCCATAGTTGGCGGTGAGGCGGTGATTCCTGAGGCGGCGCCAAATAACAGCTCGGTGCCTACCGAGGTTGCTTTGAATGGCACGAGCCTGACGATGACGGTTCCCTATTCGGCGTTCCGCTATCCCGAGGCGATGGAGCCAGTGCACAACATCCGAGTGGCAGTTACTGCGCAAGGCCAAGTTGTGGATTGGGCGCCATCCAACGTGACAGGTGCTGTGGCTACTGACGATCAGCAAACCATGTTTGGCCGTGCTTGGACTGTGCTGACACAGGCTGCTCCGCCTCCGTCGAATGAACGCACGTGTGTTGCCCCTGGTATCACGCAGTTCCGAAGCCCGTTTGGTACAACCGGCCTGGCCGAAACTGGCACTGACCAAGAAGACTTGGTTCAAGGCTGGATTTCCGAGCCGAGCGATCAGGCTGGAAAAGTCGTCTTTACTTTGAAAATGGCGAACTTGGATCCGCAGCCAATTCCGGGCCACCGTTGGTACTTCTACTTCCGTATTCCTGACGACAGCACCGATTACTGGGTTGCGTTGGATACCACCGAGCTTGCGCCGCAGTTCCTCTATGGCACGCGGTCACCGCTGGAAACTCCAGCAGGCGCAGTGGGTACTTACGTCACCTTGGGTGAGCTGGACGGCGCCAGTGAATGGTTGCCGGACGGCACGATCCGCATGGTGATGGACAAGTCGGTGTTGGGTCTGCAAACCGGAGACGACATCTCCATGGTTGCTGCATCGATTCGTCAGTCGAGCAACCCGGTCAATGCTGCGGGGTTGACCGTAGATTCGGCCGGCGGCGACAAGTACACCTTGGTGGGTAACGACACCTGTGCCGACCCTGATGGCAACATCGACAGCGGCGAGAACAACGCCCCCGTCGTGATGTTGACTGCCAGCACGCTGTCGGGCGACGCGCCTTTGACTGTCGAGTTTGACCTCACAGGCACGGTGGATGTCGATGACGATCCGCTGAGCTTTACGGTGTTCGTGGACGACGTTGAAACGCCAGCAACGATTGCCGACAACCGCTTCACGCTTGAGCCGTTTGAAGTGGGTAGCTACGACGTGCACGTGGTGGCCGATGACGGCAATGGCGGAGTGACGCAGTCCGAAACCCTGACAATCACCGCCAATGCACCGGGTACCGAACCGGCGCCCGGCCGTGTATTTGCCGTGTTGACACATGTTGTGGACGAAAATGACGGTTTGACCGTGCGTTTCGATGCAACCGCATCGTACAAATGTGCTCAAGACTGTGAAGATGCTGCGAACCATCAGGAATTGGATGAACCGCAGTTCACGTTCTTCTATGCCGACGATACGGCCGACGAAACTGCCGGCGAAGCGAGCCAAGACGGCACTGGTATTCACACCTATGGCGCAGCTGGTACGTTCCGACCCTATGTTTTGGTGCAAGATGCCAATGGCAACAGCGCCGCACAGCAAATCGAAGTTGTTGTGTCTGAAAGCATTACCGTGGGAGACCAACCGGCAGTTAACGCCGCACGGCTAACGGCTGACTACGACCGGTCGAACCCGGCTGTGCCATTGCAGGTGGTGTTTGACGCCAGTCAAACCACGGTTGCCGACGGCTTCACGATCACAAGCTACGCGTTTGTCTTCGGCGATGGCGATTCGGTGACCACAACAAGCCCAACCGTCCAGCATGTGTACACGCAAGCGGGTACATACGAACCCGAAGTGACCGTGACATTCACTGCTACAGATGACACCAGCCGAACTGAAACCAGCACGGCCAAGTCCAGCAGTGTTGCCGCTGGTTCTGCGCCTGGCGCCGCGCCTGTTTCTGCAGGTGGCGGTTCTGGTGGGCTGGGCTGGCTAGTCCTGGTGCCTCTGGCATTGGCAGGGCTTCGCCGCCGTCGCACATGCTGATGTAGTACGCAGCTGACTCAACGAAACCCCGCCCCGGCGGGGTTTCTTTTTGGCCTCAACAAGCACCATTGATGCCGCGCTGCCCTCCGCCACGGATGCTTTCCGACGAGCGGTTGTGACCTGGTCCGGTTTGCAAGCTACCTCTAAGTGCCCGTAAATAAAGAAAAGTTTCACAAATTTATCTGCCTGTCCCGCCGTATAAACAACTAATGGGTAGAAAAATAGTTAAACGCAGTTGCTGTTCTGGGAATTATTTCCTATGGTTGGGTTATGAAAAATACGTGAACACATGAGTTCACACTTTCCTGCCCTGAGGCGGGTCACGAAATCTGGGGTATCACAATGCGTTTATTTCTTGCCTGTGTCGGCTTGGCGCTTGGGTCATTTTCTTTGGCTGCATATTCGGCTGCCGAGATTGACGACGGTTTTGTTGATCAGCTGAACGCCGCCGATGACGGCACATTGTTCAGCGGGTTCATTCACTTTCACGGTGGCACCGCTGCAGAGCGCGGCGAGATTGTCGAGTCTGCTGGCTTAACGGCGGGCTACGATTACGGCAGTTTTACAGCGGCGCGTTTTGCCGTTGGCGAATCTGCTGGATTCCTTGCGCTAGCCAAGCACCCGGCTGTGCGTTACGTCGAGCACGATGCACCGCTGGAATTCTTTGGTGAAACCGCAGTGTGGGCATCGCGCGCACGCGTCGCCCAAGAAGCGGTTGCAGGCGGCCCATACTACGACGCCGATGGCAACGTGCTGGATGGCTCAGGAATAGGCATTGCAATTATTGATTCGGGTGTGGACGGCACCCACCCGGATTTCGAAGGGCGCGTTTCGCATTCGTTCAAGTTTTTCTGCACAACACCGGGCGTGGTCTCTACCGCGACCGACCAGTGTTTTGGAGAAGCTGTAGCCGGCGACCCGGCAACATTGCCATTTGTTGACCTTGGTCCAGGTGCGAACAGTGACATCGTCGGTGGTCATGGCACGCATGTGGCAGGTATCGCTGCTGGTTCTGGTGCGGCCTCAACAGGCGATTACCCGGTTCCGGGCGCTGCCCCGAATATCGAGGGCACCTACACAGGCGTCGCGCCTGGTGCCAACATTGTGGCTTACAGCATTGGTGAAGGGCTGACCGTGGGCTCGGCCGTGAATGCCTATACCCACTTGATCGAAAACTACGACGACATCACGCCACGTGTCCGAGTGACCAACAACTCTTATGGAACCGGTGGTGGCCGTGAAAACCCGAACGGCATGTTGGCTGCGGCATTCAGGGAATTGACCGCTCGTGGTGTGGTGATCGCTTTTGCAGCTGGCAATGACAGTGGTGATGGCTCAACCATCCAAACGTCGCCAACATGCAATAGCAGCACGCCAGGCGTGATCTGTGTGGCTAGCCAGGATGATCAAAATACAGGCGACAGTGACGCCGGACTGAGTGGGTTTTCGAGCCGCGGATTGATCAACGACCCGTCCACACATCCAGATATCGCTGCGACCGGCAGCAACTACACGTCATCGTGTACGCAGGTTTTGCAGCCTAGCCAAGCGGTGTGTTCCACAGGTGCCGAAACCACTTGGCAGCCACGTTACGGAACCATTAGTGGAACCTCGATGGCCACACCGCACGTTGCCGGTGCCGTGGCACTGATTCTGCAGGCCCAACCTGATTTGACGCCCGCGCAAGTTGAGAACTTGTTGCAAGATACCGCTCGCAAGACCGGTTTCCCCACAAACTACATCGACGACCCGCAAAATCCGGGCAATACAACCCACTTTGGTTGGGGCGCCGGGATGTTGGACGTGCAAGCTGCGCTTGATGCGTTGGGCGTGGCCAACGCAGGTGATGCTGCCAGTGGCGACGCCGGTGTCGCATTGACATCGCCCATGGAGGGCGATGCCGTTTCGCTCGACAACCCGGTCACGATTTCGGGCACGGTGAACGACGGCCAAGGTGCCGGCGGTTTGCCCGATCCTGTTCATGTTGTTGGCGGCGATCTTGATTCAGAGATCCCCGGGGCAGCCGACGTGACCGATGTGCACATCGCTGTGACTGAAACAGGCATCTCGGTTGAAATGCTTGTTCGTGACGCGACTGATCTCGGCCCATTTGGAGCCGCGCCGTTGCGCCTCACCCAAGTTGTCGAGGGCTTCACTGCCGTCACCGAGGTCGTGATTGACAGTGCTGGCGCGAACGCTTCAACGGGTACCGTTGTAACAGCAGCAGCAACAAACGTTGCGCTCAATGGCAATACAGTGACATTCGATATCAGTTTCGAGGAGCTTGATGACCCCTCGAACGGCTCAGTTGTTCATGGCCTTGTTGTTTATGGCTATAACGGTTTGATTGTTGATGCTGCGCCAAGCACCATGCCTAATGCTGCAGCCGCAACCTTCAACACGCAGCCGATGTTCGGCAAGCCATACACGATCGTGCGACAAGACGGCGTGTTGCCACCGTCTGTGCAAGTTCAGGTGTCTATCAATGGAGGCACTGCACAAGCAGCCGAAGTGACTGGCAGTAGCCCGAACTACACGTGGTCGTTGCCATCGGCGGCAGGCTTGGTGGCTGGTGCCAACACCGCAGTGGCGACATTGTTGCTGGACGGCGAAATAGCTGGCGCCGACGTTGTGATGTTCACCGGTTCGGGTGGCGGAAACGGTGGCCCTGCGCCTGCCGTGACTGACATCGAGGCTGTGCTCGCGCACACAGTGTTGGCTGATGGCCTCACTGTGGAGTTTGACGCAACGGCATCGCACGTTTGCTACGCCGAGCCTTGCGTGCCAGATACGTCTGGCATGACCTATACCTTCTTCTTTGGTGACGATACGTCAGCCAATGGTGAAACAGGTGTGGCCGATGCTGACGGCATCATCACGCACACCTACGGCGCGGCGGGTACGTTCGAGGCTTTTGTGGTTGCGCGACATGCCAGTGGCAACAGCGACTTCGACGCGAACGATGTGACCACGCAATTGACCGTGACGGCTGATCCGCAGGCTGCGCGCAATGCGGCTCGCTTGACGGCTGACTACGACAGAAGCAATCCAACCATCCCGTTGGAAGTGGTTTTCGATGCAAGCCAAACCACGACGGCAGATGGATTCGAGATCGCTGGCTACGTGTTCGACTTTGGCGACGGCAACACCGTTGACACGACATCCGCTGTTGTTCAGCACACGTACACGGCCGCTGGAACATTTGCTCCACAAGTCACGGTGACTTTTGAATCTTCCGACAGTTCACAGGCTGACCAGACCAGCGTTGCCAAGTCCAGTTCCGTTGTAGCTGCCTCACCTGGCAACTCGGCGCCTGTTGCTGCAGGCGGTGGTTCCGGTGGGCTGGGTTGGCTGCTGCTGGCGCCGCTTGCGCTGGCTGGCCTGCGCCGTCGCAAGGCCTGAAGCGGGCTTGCCACACATTGACGACAAGACGAACGCGGCTGCGATTGGTGCAGCCGCACAAAAATAACTCTGAAAGAGATTAGTGATTATGTCTATCAAGCAACTATTGCAATCAGGGCTGGGGCTGGCACTGCTCGGTCTATCGGGCCAAGTATTGGCTCAGGCGCCATGTGCTGCCGAAGGCGAAACGATAACAATTGACACGTGGAGCGGCGTCGCTCCAACTGCTGCAGGCGGACTGAATGGCGCGCAAGCCAGTCAGGTTTTGCCAGCGCTGGATTGCGAATACAGCACGCTAACGGTTCGTGTGGACTGGGAAAACACGATTGAGGACTTGGACCTCGACGTGCTCGACGACAATGCAACTGTGGTCGGCAGTTCAGGCAAATTCAACGCCCTCGACGACGGCGCAGGCCCTGCATTCGAGCAAGCCGGTGTTGGCGCGCCAGCGGGCGTTTACACAGCAGTTGTCAAGAGTTTTACGAATTTTGAAACTGCGTTCACAGGCACAGCTACAGCTACCTGCTCCACACCCGGCGGCTGTTTTGCGCCCGAACCGACCGACGATAACTCGGACACAGTGGAGTTTGAGCCGCAAACGCGTGTGGTGGTCGCAGTTATCGATAGCGCCATCAACCCTTACCACTCGTTCTACTATGCTGGTGGTGAAGGCTATCCCAATAGCGCACCGAACTCGGTGAACGAAGAGGTTCTGAAAGAACTTGGCGTGCCGCCAGAAAACGTGTTCGAGCTGACCCGCACCGGCGATATTGAAGCCGACATCGCGGCCGACCAAGAACGCGTGTGGGACAAAATTATTCGCGGTCAGCGTTATCACTTTGTCGGAACCAATATTATTGCTGCCTCGCTGGCAGGCAATGACGATGCTGGTAACCCGCATCCTCTGCTGGTGCCAACCACTAATAAGAGCCCACATGGCGTTGGCACAAGTTCCGCTGTGTTGGTGGCTAACCCAGAAGCGGTGATTCTGTTCTATGAAACCGAAGGCGCTTTGGCTAATGACGCTTCTCATGTAGCGACGTTCCGCGATCCAGCGGTCGACATCATTTCGACTAGCTATGGCATCGGCGCTGGTGGCGTCTTCCCGCCGGAGCTGTGGAGTTTCCACCAAAGCTTCAAGAGCGTGGTCTATGACGGCAAGTTGCACTTTTCGTCCGGCGGTAACGCACCAGGCTTCACGCCCGGCCGTGCTGGTGCAGGCCCGTGGTGGTCGATTGGTGTATCCGGCATTGAAGAAGGCGATTCTGAAGGCCGCACGACGGTGTCCGGCAACCTGCCTGACTTCGTATCCGACTTCACGCAAGACCTCGCACGTTGCATGGATTGCGAAACAGGTTTGGCGCCTTACAGCGGAACAAGCTTCTCAACACCACGCGCCGCAGGTGTGGCTTCAAAAGTGTTGTTAGACGCACGCCGTACCATGGGCCACAAGGGCGGTATCGCCAAGGTCGACAACGTGCCCTATATGGCATTGGGTCAAACCGATGTGAATGAAACAGGCTTGCGCAACTGGGTGGTGCGCCGCGCATTGGAGCAAGCGGCGCATGTTCCTGCCGTGACTGATTATGACCCGGTCGCTGGCGTGCTGGATCTGGGTGCACAACCCATCAACCCGGTCGCACCTTGGCTGCAAACCGGTTGGGGCGACCTGACCGCCGACCCGAATAAGGGCGTTGTGGCTGCTGCACTAACTCACCTAGGTATGGCCGCATCGCCGCGCGACAAGGCCATAGACTTCTGCCAGTTCCAGACCACTTTGGTGCAAGAGCGCAAAGTGTATTGGGACCAACGGTCACCGCTCGTTCCGGCTGTCGGTCTTGCAGAT
>JAAFAL010000008.1 GCA_018222345.1 bacterium | reverse complement strand
AGATGTGTATACGAGACATCCGTGATACAGCGTGCAATCGTCACCCACCTCGGCGGTTTCTCCAATCACCACGCCCATGCCGTGGTCAATGAAAAAGCGCCGGCCGATCTTTGCGCCGGGATGAATCTCGATGCCGGTGATCCAGCGGCTGATGTGCGACACCATGCGCGCCAGCCATTTGAGGCCGATGTTCCACAGCCCGTGCGCACAGCGGTGCAGCCAAATGGCATGCAAACCGGGGTAGGCAGTGACGACCTCCAGCGTGTGCCGCGCGGCGGGGTCGCGGTCGAACACAATGCGGATGTCTTCGCGGAGACGGGAGAACATGGCGGATATTCCGACTGATTTACTAGGGATTTGATTATACGGTGCTTGGCGTGCCCTGAGTAGCTTGCTCACGCGATGTTCGCAAAGGCGCTAGGGGTTCGTTCCGGTACGAGGTTTGAGGTAGTCCGGAGCACTTTGCAGCTTTGCGAACTTAGCGCGAGCCAGATTCCGGCCGGACGCGCTTCTGCACCGCAGTGAGGATCCCACGCAGGATATTCACCTCATCCGCATCCGGCTCGGCCCTGTGCAACAGCCGGCGCAGCCGGCGCATCAGCAGCCGCGGATTGTCGGGATCAAGAAATTCGATGTCGATCAGCGTCTGTTCAAGGTGCGTGAACAGGTTTTCGACCGCGGCCTGCGTCGCAGGTGGTGACGGGGCACGTGCAGCAACCAGCGGCAGTGGTCGAGCTCGGCATTGGTCAGGCCGGACTTCTCGCGGCCAAACACGAAGGCAACGCGAGCGTCGTCATCCGCCGCCAGCATCGCCGGCAAGTCTTCCGCAATGGCACGCGGCGGGCGCGGCGGCACCGCGGTGCTGCGCAACCGCGCGCTAGCGCCAATGGCCAGGCTGCAATCGGCGATCGCGACGGGCAGCGAGTCAAACACACGAACACGGCCCAGCAAATCGTCGGCGCCGGACGACATCGCCGTAGCGTCGTCATGCGGGAAATGCCGCGGGCCGACCAGCGCGAGGTCTTGCAAGCCCATGGTTTTCATCGCCCGCGCGGCCGAGCCGATATTGCCCGGATGGGTGGTACCAACCAGCACCACACGGATGCGCGACAGTGTGTGAGTCAAATCAGCAGTCGTCATGGGCGCGCATGGTAACCTCCGCGGCCGATTTCGCCGCGTTTTCCGCCATGCACCCGCTGCTCAATGTCGCCACCGCCGCTGCCCGCGCTGCCGGCAACCACATCATCCGCAACTTCGAGCGTGCGGATCAGCTAGAGGTCAAGCAAAAGGGCCGCAACGATTTCGTCAGCGAAGTCGATCAGCGCGCCGAAGCGCTGATCGTCGAGGTCATCCGCGAAAAGTATCCCGACCACGCCATCCTGGCCGAGGAAGGCGGCGCCGACGGCGAGCACGAAGTGCGCTGGATCATCGACCCGCTGGACGGCACGACCAACTTCCTGCACCAGTTGCCGCACTTTGCGGTGTCGATTGCCGCCGAGGTGCGCGGCGAGTTGGCCCATGGCGTGGTCTATAACCCCTTCAGCCAGGAATTGTTTGCCGCCAGCAAGGGCGCAGGCGCCACGCTGGACGGCCGCAAAATACGCGTGAGCAAACACGCCCACACGGAAGGCGCGCTGCTCGGCACGGGCTTTCCATACCGCAAGGGCGACGACTTTCCGAAGATTTTGGCTGCGCTGGGCGAGATCATGCCGCTCGCCGCTGGCATCCGCCGCGCCGGCGCGGCCTCGCTAGACTTGGCCTACGTCGCCGCTGGCCGCCTCGATGGGTTCTGGGAGTTCAACCTGGCACCCTGGGACGTCGCAGCCGGCATGGTTATCGTCAAAGAAGCTGGCGGCATGAGCGCCGACATCCACGGCAAAGGCAACCCGCTGAACAGTGGCAACATTGTCGCGGGGAATCCCAAGCTTTGCGTGGAACTGGGCGGCGTGTTGCAGCGTTCGCTGCGTTCCAGCTAACGCAGCGCGCGGTCCAGAAACGCCATACCAGCCTTCTCGGCCCCGCCACCAAACACGAACATGGTGGCGTGCTCGCGCAAGCGGGCGATGTACAGCTCGGCGGGTACGTCCGCGGCGTCCAGCGCCGCCTTCATCTCGCGGGCGTGGTCGGCGCTGACCAACAGGTCCATGCCGCCGTGATAGAGAAAGCTTGGTGGATCATCACCTGACACGAGAGCCGTTGGCGAAGCCTGCTCATAGACCGCAAAATTTTGCGCCTGCGTTGCGCCCAAGAACTGCGGCACCAGCCGCCCACCCTCGAACTTGCGCAAATCGGCCGGCGTGCCGCCCAACACTAGAGCATTCAGGCGCGTGTCGTCGCCGGGATAATGCGCATCGCCGGGGCTGAGCGTGCCCAACATACCGACCAGATGCGCGCCGCTGCTGTAGCCCCAGCCGCCGATGCGATCCGGGTCAATATTGTGCTGATCGGCATTGCGGCGCATCCAGCGCACCGCTTGCGCGAGATCGTTGACCTGCGCCGGAAATTGATACTGCGGGGCAAAGCGGTGGCTGATGTTGAACACCACGTAACCGCGCTTGGCCAGCTTGGCCGCGATGTCATCCATGTCGGCGCGGGTGCGGCGCTCCCAACCGCCACCGTGGACGAGCAACACCGCGGGCCTGGGTTGCGCGAGGCCAGTTGGCAGATACAAATCACCCTGCAGCGCCTGCGGCCAGTTGGCCGGCGTGTAGGTGATATTGGGGATTTCGCGCACCGACTCGGCGCGCTGCTTGGGCGCCGGATCACCAACGTGGGCGGTGTGCGAAGCGCAGCCGGCAACAAGCAGGCTGGCGGCGGCAAAAAAGCGAATCAACATGTCAGTCGGTTCGCGCACTGGTTGCGCTTGGATGCGCCAGGGAAGCTCTGCTCGAATCGCACGACCGCGTTCGAGTCCTGAAATGCGCTGATGCAAGGCGCTTGGCGCAGCGCCCTGCTTATTGCAAGGCCAAGCCAGGCAACGCAGTCAGCAGCGCATTTCAGGCCGAACCCCTGCGGGGCCGGGCCTTTCTGGCCCGCTCGCGGCGTTAAATGTCGTTCATGGGGAATGACCACATCTCACTCCATTTGCCTTGCGAGCGAGCCAGAAAGGTCTGCGGCGCGGCCGCGCGATTCGAGCAGAGCTTCCCTACACCACAGCCCCGTCGTCGCCACGCGGGTTGTCGTCGGCCTGCGGCATGACGTCATCGCGGACGATGCGCAGCGCCAAACTCACCGGGCTGGCGATATAGATCGACGAATACGTTCCGATGATCACGCCGACGATCAGCGCAGTCGAAAAGCCCGCCATAGCCTCGCCACCGAACAGGCGCAATGCCAGCAGCGCCAGCAAGGTGGTCAAGCTGGTGACGAGCGTGCGTGACAGGTTCTCGTTGATGGCACGGTTGATGGTCTCGACCGAGCCACCCACCGAACTGCGGCGGAAGTTCTCGCGGCAGCGGTCGAACACCACGATGGTGTCGTTGAGCGAATAACCGATCACCGCCAGCAGGGCCGCCAGCACCGTGAGGTCAAATGGCAGTTGCAAGATTGAGAACACGCCCAGCGTGATGATCACGTCGTGCGTCAAAGCCGCGACGGCGCCTGCGGAAAACTTCCAGTGGAAGCGAAACCAGACGTAAGCAAAAATCAGTACCAGCGCCACCATGGTGGCCAGAGCGCCGCTGATGGTCAGCTCTTCGCCCACTTGCGGGCCGACAAATTCCACCCGGCGCATGTCGGGTGCGTTGCCGTTGGCGGCCAGCGCTGCGAGGATTTCATTCGACACCTTGTCGGTGCTGCCATCCTGCGGCGCCATGCGGATGAGCACGTCTTGCGCAGTGCCGAAGTTTTGCACCGTTGCTTCGCCGAAGCCGCCGGCGGACAGGTCATTGCGCACGGCGTCGAGGTCGGCGGGGCCGTTGTAGCCCACTTCGACCAGCACACCGCCGGTGAAGTCGATGCCAAAGTTCAGCGAATTGGTCGCCAGGCTGCCCAGGCTGACAGCAATCACTACTGCCGAGACCGCCAGCCACAGCTTGCGCTTGCCAAGGAAATCGAAGCTCGGTGTCTTCTTGAAAAATGAGATACGAGACATTCGAAACTCTAAATCGGTAGTGAAGCCAAGCGCCGGCCTTTGCCGTAAAACGCGTTGACCAGAATGCGGGTGCCGATGATGGCTGTGAACATCGACGTGACAATGCCAATGGACAGCGTCACGGCAAAGCCCTTGACCGGCCCAGTGCCGAACATGAACAACACCACTGCAGCAATCAGCGTGGTGAGGTTGGCATCAGCAATGGTCCAGAACGCCTTGTCGTAACCGCCACTGATGGCCTCTTGCACCTTGGCGCCGGCCGCAAGCTCTTCACGAATGCGCTGAAAAATCAGCACGTTGGCATCCACCGCCATACCCACGGTGAGCAGGATTCCGGCAATGCCCGGCAAGGTGAGTGTGGCCTGCAGCATGGACAGCACGGCCATGATCAACACCACGTTCATGAACAGCGCCAAGTTGGCGAAGATGCCGAACACGCGGTAGTAGATGACCATGAATACGACCACCAGCAAAAAGCCGATGATGGTGGCCAGGCGGCCTTTGTCGATGTTGTCCTGGCCCAGGCTGGGGCCGATGGTGCGTTCTTCGATGATCGCCACGGGTGCGGCCAGCGCGCCGGCACGCAACAACGTGGCCAGCTTCTGCGCTTCTTTGCTGGTCAGGCCGGTGGTCTGGAAGTTCTTGCCGAAGATGCCGCGAATAGTGGCGGCGTTGATCACATCCTGCTTCTTCACCGCCTTGCGCACCGGCTTGCCTTCGCCGTCGTACTCGGTGACGTAAACGGTCTCCTGGTAGAGCACCGCCATCAGCTTGCCGACGTTCTTCTCGGTGAACTCGAACATGTCGCGCGAGGCCTTGCCCGACAGTGTGACGGCAACCGCCGGGCTACCGGTTTCGGTGTCGATGGTGGCGCGGGCATTGACGATGTCGTTGCCGCCAGCAATGCGCTTGCGCTTGAGCAGTATGGGCGCGCCGCTATCACGGCGGTAATACAACTCGGTGCCGATGGGCGCCACGCCGGTACGGTCAGCACGCTCGGCGTCTTGCTCTTCGGCCACGGCGCGGTATTCCAGCGTCGCCGTTGTTTCGAGAATCCCTTTGACCTGTGCCGGGTCTTGCACGCCGGGCAATTGCACCAGGATGCGATCCAGGCCCTGGCGCTGGACGATGGGCTCAGACACGCCCAATTGGTTGACCCGTGTGCGAAGCGTTGTGAGGTTCTTCTTGACTGCGAAGTCGATCAGCTCCTTGGCGGCTTCGTCGGTGGGCACCACCGTAAGCTGAGTGGCATTGCGCGGGTTGGTTTCGATGACCAGATCGCGATAGTCCTCGCGGCCTTGTAGCGCAGCCAGCGCGCGGCTGGTTGTGGCAGCGTCACGGAAATCGAGACGGATGCCGCCCGACTCAATGCCGTAGCCGGTGTAACGCAGGCGCTCGCCGCGCAGATACAGCAGGATTTCGTCCAGTGAATCGCGCACGGCTTCTTCCTGCACCGCATTGATATCGACCTCGAGCAGGAAGTGCACACCACCGCGCAAATCCAAGCCCAGCGACATGGGCTTGGCGCCCACATCCAACAAGGTTTGCGGTGTGCGGGTGGCTTGGGTCAATGCGACGACGTAGTCGTTACCCAATTCACGGCGCAGCGCGTCCGCGGCGCTCAGTTGCGCGTTGCCGTCCTCAAGCCGAACCAATATGCGCCCATCCTTGGATTCGACCGATTTGGCCGCGATGTCGGCATCGGCCAGCGTGCTCTGGGCGCGATCGGCCAGCGACTCGGCCACCGGGTCACCGTCGGTCAGCGACACTTGCACTGCGGCGTCGTCGCCAAACAGGTTCGGTGCGGCGTAGATCAAGCCGACCACCACAATGGCGATCAGCAGCGCCAAACGCGCTGGCGTATTGCGATTCACGGGCAGTCCTTAAAGGCTTTCGAGTGAGCCTTTCGGCAACACGGTGCCGACGGCCTGTTTTTGCACGGTCACTACTACGCCTTCGGCCACTGTGATTTTCATGTAGGTCTCGCCCACTTCAGTCACGGTGCCGGCAACGCCGCCGTTGGTTACAACCTCGTCACCGGCGGCCAGCTTCTCGACCATTTGCCGATGCTCTTTGTTGCGCTTGGACTGCGGGCGAATGAGCATGAAATAAAACATCACGATCAAGCCAATGATCATGAAAATTTGGAAGCCTGCCCCTGGCGGCGGGCTGCCGGCCTGCTGTGCATGGGCGGCGGAGATGAAAAAGTCCATGGAACGTCCGTTTGTGCGGGCCGCGCGCTGGCGGCCCCGGTTTCAAGGGCGGCGTAGTATGCCAGATGCCCACGATGGGCCGGCGGCCGATTCAATGTTGATGGATGGGGGCGGCGGCGCAGGGTTCAAGCCGGCCGTGGCACACTGCCGCGCATGAGCAGCGACAACACCACCACACCGCCGCAATTGGCCTTCGTGAGTTGCCCGGACGCCGACACCGCGCGCAAGCTTGGCAAGCACTTGGTTGAAACACGGCTTGCCGCCTGCGTAACCGTGCTGGCGGGCGCCGAGTCGATCTACCGCTGGCAGGGCAAAATCGAAATCGATTCCGAGTGCCTATTACTTGCCAAATTGCCTGCTAGCGATGACCATTTCGCCGCCCTGCGCGATGCCGTGCTGGCCAAGCACCCCTACGAACTGCCCGAGATCATTGCGGTCTCATGCACCAGCGCCCTGCCTGACTACGCCCAATGGATTATCGACGAAACCAAGCTGCCAAACACCTGAGCCATGCGTTGCTCGCGCTGTGCATGGCTTGCCTGGCCGGCCCAGCGGCGGCTGCCACGCTGGGCCAACAGCAATTTTTACCAGCCGATGAAGCCTTTGTTCCCGACGCCTGGGCCGAGGGCGACAGCGTGACCTTGGCCTGGCAAGTGGCGCCGGGGTATTACCTTTACCGCCACGGCTTTGGCGTGAGCGCTGATGGCGAAGACCTGGCAGCGGACTTCCCCGCTGGCGAGCCGAAGTTTGACGAATACTTTGGCGACGTTGAGATCTACCGCGATCAAGTGTTCGCCACCCTGCCTGCCGCCGCAATTGCTGACGGCGACACCCTGGAACTGACCGTGCGCTACCAAGGCTGTGCCGATGCGGGGCTGTGCTATCCGCCCACCGAGCGCACGCTGCGCGTCGATTTGGGACGCTGATATGGCAGGTCTATGGAAACCCCTGGTGTTGTTGGCCTGCGCGATCGCTGCGCTGGCTGGCGGTGTTTATTTGCAGCAATACCTGGCAGCGCAGCGCCAAGCCACTGATGCCAGCGCCCCGACGCCGGCAATCGACTTTGCACTCACCGATCTCGATGGCCAGCCGCAGTCATTGGCTGCGCACAGCGGGAAACTGGTGCTGGTGAATTTCTGGGCCACCTGGTGCCCACCCTGCCGCGAAGAAATTCCGCTGCTGATCGAACTCCAGTCCGAGCATGCTGAAAGCGGTTTGCAAATCCTCGGCATTGCGCTGGATCAAGCCGATAAAGTGGCAGCCTACGCCAAGCAAATGCAGATGAATTACCCAGCCATCATCGCACCGCCAGCGGCCGGGTTTGACCTCATGGATGCCTACGGCGCGCAAGTCGGTGGCCTGCCGTTCAACGTGCTGGTTAACGGCGCCGGCGAGATCGTGTTCCGCCACGAAGGCGCGCTCACACGCGAGCAATTCGCACCCGTTTTGACGCGCCACTTGAGCCAACAGCCAGCAGGCTAATTTCGCCGATCGCGCAATCATTGCGCGGGCAATTTCAGGTAATTCCCGAAAAATCGCCGCCATGGGTTCACTTTGGCGGTGCCATCCGGCACAATCGCAGCAGATTTCGAACGCGCGGGTTTTAAGTGGCCAAACTGCTGCTCATCAACGGCCCCAACCTCAACCGCCTGGGTAGCCGCGAGCCCGACACCTATGGCGCGCAAACGCTGGCCGGCATCGAGGCAGGCTTGAGCAAGCAGGCCGAGGCCGCAGGCCACGCGCTGGATTGCCTGCAAAGCAATAGCGAGGCCGAACTCATCGAGCGTATCCACGCGGCCGGCGATGACGGTACGGCGTTTGTCATCATCAACCCGGCGGCGTTTACCCATACCAGCGTCGCGCTGCGTGATGCGCTACTGGCTGCGGCCGTGCCGCTGATCGAGGTGCACTTGTCAAACGTGCATGCGCGCGAGGCGTTCCGCCACCACAGTTATTTTTCAGATATCGCCGTCGGCGTCATCTGCGGCCTCGGCGCCGCCGGTTATGGCTACGCTCTGGACGCTGCGATCAAGCATCTGGCCAACCCCTGAGGCCCCAATGGACATACGCAAAGTCAAGAAACTGATCGAGTTGTTGGAGGAATCCAACCTCGCCGAGCTGGAAATCACCGAGGGTGAGGATTCAGTGCGCATCAGCCGGCACGGTGCTGCTGCCCAGTACGCACCAGCGCCACAAGCTGCACCGCCGCCACAGCCCGCACAAGCACAAACGCCGGCGGGTGAATCAGCACCACCGTCCAGCAAATCTACGGATTCCAGCAAACAACTCAAGGCGCCGATGGTTGGCACCTTCTACGAGTCGTCATCGCCGGGCTCAGCCCCGTTTGTCGAGGTGGGCCAAACGGTCAGTGTCGGCCAAACCCTGTGCATCATCGAAGCGATGAAGATGATGAACCAGATCGAATCAGACCGCGCCGGCGTGGTGCGCGAAATCCTGGTTGAAAATGAGCAGCCGGTGGAATTTGACCAGCCATTGTTTGTGATCGAATGATCGAGAAGCTGCTTATTGCCAACCGCGGCGAAATTGCCCTGCGCATCCTGCGCGCCTGCCGCGAGGTCGGGGTACAAGCTGTTGCCGCCTATTCATCCGCCGACCGCGACCTCAAGCATGTATTGCTGGCCGACGAGACCGTCTGCATTGGCCCCGCACCGGCAGCCAAAAGCTACCTGAACATGGCCGCGCTGATGAGCGCCGCCGAAGTCACACGCTGCACCGCCATCCACCCGGGCTATGGGTTCCTGAGCGAGAACGCAGATTTCGCCGACAGTTGCGAACGCTCGGGTTTCATCTTCGTAGGGCCGACTGCCGACGTCATCCGGCTAATGGGCGACAAGACCGCCGCCATTGCCGAAATGCAGCGCGCCGGCGTGCCCTGCGTGCCGGGTAGCGATGGCGCCTTGCCCGACGACGGCGACGACTGCCTGGCGATTGCCGAGCGGGTTGGCTACCCCGTCATCATCAAGGCCGCTGCCGGCGGCGGTGGGCGCGGCATGCACATCATCCGCAAAGCAAGCGAATTGCTGTCGGCCGTCAGCGTGGCGCGCAACGAAGCCAAGGCGGCGTTTGGCGACGGCACGGTGTTCTTGGAAAAATTCCTCGAGACGCCGCGGCATATCGAGTTCCAGGTGTTGGCCGACCAGCACGGCAATGTTGTGCATTTGGGCGAGCGTGATTGCTCCATGCAGCGCCGCCACCAGAAAGTGGTGGAAGAAGCGCCTGCACCGGGCATCACGCCCGAACAACGCGCCGAAATCGGCCAGCTTTGCGTCGATGCCTGCAAGCGCATCGGCTATCGGGGTGCGGGCACGTTTGAGTTCCTGTACGACGACGGGTCGTTTTATTTCATCGAGATGAACACCCGCATTCAGGTCGAACACCCGGTGACGGAAATGATTACCGGCATCGACTTGGTCAAGGCACAACTGCGCATTGCCAGTGGCGAACCACTGGGCTTTGACCAGGACGACATCACCATCCGCGGGCATGCCATCGAATGCCGTGTGAACGCTGAAAATGCACGCACCTTCATCCCGTCACCCGGCGTAGTGAAAAAATTCCACCCGCCGGGCGGCCCCGGCATCCGCATGGACTCGCACCTTTACGCGGGCTACCGTATTCCGCCGAACTACGATTCCATGGTCGGCAAGCTGATTGCCTACGGCGAAGACCGCCGCAGCGCTATTGCCCGCACGCGCACGGCCTTGTCCGAAATGGTTGTCGAGGGCGTGGATACCAACTTGGCGCTGCACGACACCATCATGCAAGACCCCGGTTTCACCAAGGGCGGCGCCAACATTCATCATCTGGAAAAGCTACTGGCCAGCGATGCCCACTGAGCCGGCAGCGACCGGCGCCCATTGGCTGCAAATCTCCGCGCGCGGCGCTGACCCGGATGCAATCGACGAAGCCTTATTTGCGGCCGGCGCGGTCGCAGTCACGCTGACCGACGCAGCGGATACGCCGATCTTGGAGCCCGCCCTGGGCACGCACCCCACCTGGCCCGATACGGTCGTTGTCGGCTTGTTTACAGCCACAACGGATGCCGACGCGGCAATGCGCGTTGTGCGCGCGCTAGCCCCCCATGCCAGCCTTCAAGCCGCGCAACTTGAAGACCGAGATTGGGTGCGCGCCTGGATGGATGACTTTCGCCCCATGCAATTCGGCGAGCGCCTATGGGTGTGCCCAGCCGACATGACTGCGGATGACGCCAGTTTGGATGCGGTGATGTTGCGCCTGGACCCTGGCCTGGCATTTGGCACCGGCACGCATCCCACCACCGCGATGTGCCTGCAATGGCTGGACGGCCAAAGCCTGCGCGGCAAGCGCGTACTCGACTATGGCTGCGGCTCGGGCATCCTGGCGATCGCAGCGGCCTTGCTCGGCGCCGAACATGTGGCCGCCACCGACATTGACCCGCAGGCGCTGACTGCCACCGCTGATAACGCCGCGCGCAATGGTGTTGCCGTGCACTGTCACTCGCTTGCAGGGCTACCAGCTGCGACCTACGACATTGTGCTGGCAAACATTTTGGCCGGGCCGCTGTGCGCATTGGCGCCACAATTGCTGGCGCAGTTGGCGGCCGATGGCCAACTGGTACTCGCGGGTTTATTGGCCGACCAAACCACCGAGGTGCGCACCGCGTATGCAGCGCACATCGACCTGACCGCCGGCGCGCAGGACGGCGATTGGGTGCGCTTGGACGGACAGCGCAAGGCGGCGCGCTGAGCAACGAATCCGCGCCATACCAAGGCGCTGGTTCGGCGGCATTTACCGCTCGGATGCACGCTTGTCGGCTCGGGCTTGCATGCTGCGCTCGCCGCGCTATGATCCTTCGCCCCTCCCGCGGCTGAGCCTGTTGCGTAACGTGACGGTTTGGCACGTTTTTAGCGGGAAGTCACTGAACCTGATCGACTGCCGTCACGCATGAGCCCATCCAAAGCATCCAAACTGCGCCCCTTGCACGAGCAAGTTGCTGACAGCCTGGGGCATTATCTGGGCCAACTCAACGGTAGCAGCCCATGCGATCTCTACCAGATGGTCATGGATCAGGTGGAAGCGCCGCTGCTCAACGCAGTGATGGAACACACCGGTGGCAACCAGTCTCGCGCGTCCGAAATTCTCGGCATCAACCGCGGCACACTGCGCAAGAAACTCAAAGCACACGGCATCGCTGCCCCATAAGCGACCACAGGACCTTTTCTCATGGGCGACACCAGCTCCCAACGTGCGGTGCGCCGCGCGCTGCTTAGCGTCTCCGACAAAACCGGCATTGTTGACCTGGCCCGCGGCCTGATCGGGCACGGCGTCGAAATCCTCTCCACTGGTGGCACCGCTCGCGCACTGCGCGAGGCCGGCTTGGCGGTGACCGACGTCGCCGAGGTCACTGGTTTTCCCGAAATCATGGCTGGCCGCGTCAAAACGCTGCACCCTGCCATTCACGGCGGCATCCTCGGCCGCCGTGGCACCGACGATGCCGTCATGGCCGAGCATGGCATCACCGGTATCGACTTGGTTGTACTCAACCTATATCCGTTCGAGCAGACCATCGCCAAACCCGGCGTGGCCGATGCCGACGCCATCGAAAACATCGACATTGGCGGCCCGGCCATGCTGCGCGCGGCCGCCAAGAACCATGCTGATGTCGCCGTAGTGATCGACCCCGCCGACTACGACGCCGTGCTCAATGCCATCGCCGACGGCGGCACCGACCTTGCGCTGCGCCGACGCCTGGCAACCAAGGCCTTTGCGCTGACTGCGCGCTACGACGGCGCGATTGCCGCCTACCTGTCGAGCACGCAGGCGCAAGACCCGCTGCCCGGCACGGTCACCGTGCAAATGCAGCGCCACAGCGTGCTGCGCTATGGCGAAAACCCGCATCAAGACGCCGCGTTCTACACCGAAGCCAGCCCGCCTGCCGGCAGTATTGCTGCTGCAAAGGTGTTGCAGGGCAAAGCGTTGTCGTTCAACAACATTGCCGACACCGATGCCGCCATCAGTTGTGTGCAAGCCTTCGGCGGCACGACGCCGGCTTGCGTGATCGTCAAACATGCCAACCCTTGCGGCGTGGCCGTGGCCGACACTGCGCTGGCCGCGTACGAGCGCGCATTCGAAACCGACAGCACCTCGGCCTTCGGAGGCATCATCGCCTTCAATATGCCATTGGATGGTGAGACCGCTGCGGCCATCGTTGAACGGCAGTTTGTCGAGGTGATCGCCGCCCCCGCAATCAGCGACGAGGCCCGCACGGCCATCGCCACCAAGAAGAATGTGCGGCTGCTGCAAACCGGCATGCCAGCCCGTTCATCGACAGCCTTGGACTACAAACGCGTCGCCGGCGGTTTGCTAATCCAGACCGCTGACAGTGCGGGTAACGCTGGAGATTGGCGTGTTGCTGGAGCGCACGCGCCATCGGACGCACAACGCGCCGATCTCGCCTTTGCCTGGACCGTTGCCCGCTTCGTCAAGTCCAACGCCATCGTTTATGCCCATGCGGCGCAGACCGTCGGCATCGGCGCTGGTCAAATGAGCCGCGTCGATAGCGCCAAGTTGGGCATCGACAAAGCCGGCGCCGCTGGTTTGCAAATCGCCGGCTCGGTGATGGCCTCGGACGCCTTTTTTCCGTTTCGCGATTCAGTCGATTTTGCTGCTGAGGCCGGCGTCAGCGCGATCATCCAACCGGGCGGTTCCATCCGCGATGACGAGGTGATTGCCGCAGCCGATGAGCACGGCATTGCCATGCTGCTGACCGGGCGGCGGCACTTTCGGCACTAAGCGCAGCCACAACTACCGGTCTGGGCTAGGCCGGGCTGGGCTGGGCTGACATCGGCTGGCGAAAAACCGCAAAAAGCGTATGCTGAATGGTGTGTCGCCACGGCTGGGCGGGCGCTCCGTGGCAGTGTGTGGTGGCACAGGCTCACACTATGGAGGCCACAATGCGAATCAAAAGCCTCGCCGCGCCCTGCCTGCTAGCACTTGCAATCGCGCCAGCCGCTCACGCCGCTGATGCCGATACCACTGGCGACACGGCAACTACAGCAGCACCCAACGTTCAATGCGATGAACGGCCGAAACCGCGCTCAGCGCGCGACATGCACACGGCACGCTATCCGCGCGGACGCATCATTACGCGCGCCGCACTGGATCGCACCAGCGATGTCAACTTGGCGGGTGCGATCGCCAAAGCATCAAACACGGCGCACTTTGGCCATCAGGGCGTTTCACACGACGAATTGCTGGCCTGCTACGCGGACAGCCAGGAAGGCTAACGCCCGGCTCACATGGCTCGCCCTAGGCGGCCTGCGGCAACTCTGCAGCCGCGGGCCGGCTAGCGGCCACATCCTTACTGCGATGCACCAGCACGCGGCCCATACGTGTTTTGCCAAGTTCTGGCCCGAAGTCGTTGCCGGCCCAGGCCAGCTTGCCTGCCACAAAGGTGTGCGTCACAACACCATCCGAACGATTGACCATTTGCTCGTGACCAAAGGCATCACGAAACACCGGCTTGGTGTTGGCATCCGAGTCGTAGCTGGCCAGGGCCTTGGGATCGACCAAGATAATATCGGCCTGTGAGCCCACATCAATTCGCCCAGCATTGATGCCGAAAAAATCGGCAGGATCGCGGGTCAGCCGCTTCACATGCCAAGCCACACGATCCATGCCCTCGTCCTGGGCCATTTGCAGGCCACGCAGATTGCCATCGTAGAAGGCCATGTTGGTCAGATGGGCGCCGGAATCATTGAAGCCCGGCAACACGCGCGGGTTGAACAACAGTTCGCGGGTGATTTTCGGATCCTTGTTGGCCGACACCAGCGACCAACGAAAGTCGATATCGAAGGTGCGCAGCATGTGCAGCATGAAGTCGGTATCATCGCGGATCACGCCGTCACTGCCCGTGGGAAAGCTGGCAAACAGTTCGGCTTCGGCCTCCGACTTGTGCCCTGTGCCGCTGCGTTGCCATTGCTGCAACCTCGCCAACACGTCGGCAAAGGATTCGCCCGCCCAGTCCTGCCCGGGCACCGTGACGAAGGTCATCTCCGAAGGCTGACGGGAAAACGCCATGCGCTCGCGGCGCAGAATGCGCAGCAAATTGGCCAGATTGAAGCCCGACTTGCCGTGGTTCCACATGGCGCGAAAGCGCTCGACGTAGTCGGGATCGTTCAGCA
This sequence comes from bacterium, assembly GCA_018222345.1. Classification (GTDB taxonomy): domain Bacteria; phylum Pseudomonadota; class Gammaproteobacteria; order Nevskiales; family OUC007; genus JAAFAL01. The sequence continues at coordinate 30,534 of JAAFAL010000008.1, read as the reverse complement.
ACGCCTGGCGAGCATCGCGCTCTTCCAGGTCTGGTTCGTTCAAGGCGCGTAGCTCGTCAATCTCTTCGGCCAGCGGGTTGATCGGGCCATCCCACCAAGTGCGGAACGGCGCCGCCAGGGCCTGGAACCGGAAATGGCCCTTGAGCGGCCCCCAATTCAGCACCCGCGACAACACCAAGGCGAGTTTCGAAAGCGCCTTGTTGGTCGTCAGATCCATCGCCGCCACGGCGGTCACCTTGAGCGTTTTCCCGAACAGCAGGCCACTGGTCAGCATGAAATTACGCGCGACCTGCGGCGGGCTGTCCTTGGGCGGCGTGGCTTGCCACACGCGGTCGTGCTTGCGCACCACATTGGTCAGTGTTTTCAGCTCGCCAAAGCTGCCCCACTGGCTGGGGATCTTGGTTTTTCGATGCGGGTCGTTGGCCAGATAGTGGAATGGCAAGGCGTCGGTGGAGAAGCCCACATAGCCCTCGTCCATGCCTTTTTCGATCAAGTTTTCCATCTGCTTGATCTCGGCATCGCTGGGCAGGCGAGACACCGATTCCTTCAGGCCCATGACCTCGGCGCGCAGCATGCTGTGCGGAATCATCGGCACAACGTTGGGCCCCAAAGCCAGCTTGTCGAAGTGGTCGAGGTAGGCCTTGCTGTCGTCCCAGTCAACGGCGTCTGCGACCTTCCCCAGCACCGATTTAGGGATATTCTCGACGCGCGCAAAGCAATCGACAATGGGGTCTTCGCCGTTGCGGCGCTGTGCGCCATAGACCAAGCCTAGCGAGCAGTTACCGAACACCACCGTCGTGGTGCCATGGCGCACCGCCTCGGGCAAACCTGGAACCAGTTCAACCTCAAGGTCGAAATGGGTGTGAATGTCGAGCAAGCCCGGCATCAGCCATTTGCCCTGTGCGTTGACGACGTCCTTGGCTTGGCTTTGATCCAGCCGTGGGCCGCGCGCAGCAACTTTACCGTCGGCGATGGCAATGTCTTCCAGAGTGGGCACGTCGCCGGTGCCGTCAATGACGGTGGCGCCAGTGATAAGGGTGTCCCAAGTAGGCTGGCTCATGATTTGTCTCCGCAATACGGTGGTGTATTCACGCACATTACTCAGCGGCAGCGTCAGCCGCCAGCGTAAAAATGACCCAACAACGGGCCGTGGGTCACATCAAGAACCTAGCGACGATACCCGCTGACCACTCCACATCGATGGCGTCCATTGAATGCTCACCACTTGATATGCGATCCGGCCCTCCACCCCTGGCGGGCGTGCGACGCCAAATCTCCCCTCATCCGCCTTTCAGGCACCTTCTCCCATTGGGAGAAGGGATTATCCCCCTCTCCTTTGGGGAGAGGGCCGGGGTGAGGGGGAGTTTGGGCTGGTCGTGCTACGACGGCTCACGTGCCCGCGTACATATCCTCGATTTGTGATTCGTACTTGTCGTGAATCACGCGTCGCTTTTTCTTCATCGTCGGCGTCAATTCACCGCCATCGACCGAGAAGTCCTCGGGCAGGATGGTGAATTTCTTGATCGTCTGGACGCGGGCAAAGCGCTTGTTGACCTCGGCGATCTGACCTTCAAACCATTTATTGAAGGTGTCGTCCTTGGCGGCCTCGCGTGGCGTGGTGGCGGATGTTCCGGAGGCCTTCTTGGCAGCCGGGAAGGTTTCAGGGTCTAGCGTGAACAGCGCGCTGACGAACTTGCGCTTGTCGCCGATCGCAGCCACCTGGCTAACCCCGGGGATGCTCATCAACTCGGCTTCTAGCGCCGACGGGCTGATGTTCTCGCCACCCGCGGTAATAATGAGTTCCTTCTTTCGGTCGGTGATCTTGACGAAGCCATCGCCGTCGATTTCGCCGACATCACCGGTGTGCACCCAACCATCTTTGGTGAAGGTGTCGGCGGTGGCCTCGGGGTTCTTGTGGTAGCCGGGCGACACGTACTCGCCGCGCAGCATGATCTCACCGTCCTCGGCAATGCGTACTTCGGTGCCAGGATAGGCTTGGCCGATGGTGCCGCGGCGAATCTTGCCGGGCTGCATCATGGTACCGGCACCAGTAGTTTCAGACTGGCCATACAGCTCGTGGATGATGATGCCGAGCCCGGCGAAGAAGTCGAGCGTGCCCTGCGAAATCGGCGCTGCGCCGGTGGCTGCATAGGTGCAACGATCCAGCCCAAGTGCAGCCTGCGCTTTGGAAAACACCAGCTTGTCGGCCAAGCCGTACAGCGCTGGCTTGCCCTTGCCCGCCTCCAGGTTGTCGGCGTACTGGCGGCCCACGCCGGTGGCCCAGTCGAGCAGCTTTTTCTTGATGCCGGTGGCGTCGGCCATGCCGGCTGCAATCTTTGCTTGAATCTTTTCCCACACGCGCGGCACTGCAAGGAAGATGTGCGGCCGCACGTCTTTGAGGTTGTCGCCGAGTTTGTCGATGGACTCGGCAAACCAAATGGTCGTGCCCATGCCAATGGCGCAGTGAATGGACAGGTTCTGCTCGGCGATGTGACACAGCGGCAAATAGCTGATCAGGTCGTTGCCAGCATCCATGTCAAAGCTGTCGGCCGCCGCAACACCCACCCAGGTGAGGTTGCGATGGCTCATCATCACACCCTTGGGATTGCCCGTGGTACCGCTGGTGTAGATCAGCGTGGCGATGTCGTCGGTGGATTGGGCGTCGATCCGCGCCTGCAGGTCGGCGTCGTCAACCGCATCCCCTTTGGCCAGCAATTCGTCCCAGGTCAGCACACCGTCGGCGTCCGACGTGGTGTGCGTGGCGACGATCGCCTTGAGCTTGGGCAGGCGGTCGCGCACTGCGAGCACCTTGTCGAGTTGTTCTTGGGTATCGACGATGGCAATAGTCGAATCGCTGTGTTCCAGCACGTAGTGAGCCTGGTCGGCAGACGAGGTCGTGTAAAGGCCGGCGGGTACCGCGCCACAAGCCACACTAGCCATGTAGCTGAACAGCCACTCCTCGCTGTTGCCTGCGAGGATGCCGACGCCTTCCTTGGGCTGCAGCCCGAGTGCCATCATCCCACGGGCAGCCTTGCGGGCGGTGTCGCGGTATTGCTGCCAAGTCACGCCCTGCCATTGACCGTCGCGTTTTGTGTTGAGTGCGATGGCGTCTGGGTGTTTATCCACGGTGGCGTTAAACACACCGAATACGGTCTTGCTCATGGCAGGCTCCTGTCTCCCTTGAATCGTTATCGTTTTACTACCGCCATCGGCGGGCCGCCAGTGTTGGCGTTTTGCCCGCGGCCGTCAAATGGGCCGCGGGCCAAGCCAGCACTAACTGCGCTGGCCAATGGGCACAAAAGCCTGATTCTCTGGCCCGGTGTACTCGGCGCTCGGTCGGATGATCTTGCCATCGATACGCTGCTCGATGATGTGTGCACCCCAGCCTGATGCCCGGCTGATGACAAACAGCGGCGTGAACATCGCCGTCGGCACGCCCATCATGTGGTAGCTGACGGCGCTAAACCAATCCAGGTTGGGGAACATCTTCTTGATGTCCCACATGACCGTTTCCAGGCGTTCGGCGATGTCATACATCTTGGTGCTGCCGGCCTCTTCGCTGAGCTGTTTGGCGACCTTTTTGATGACGTCGTTGCGCGGATCGCCGGTGGTGTAAACCGGATGGCCGAAGCCGATGATCTTTTCCTTGGCTTCGACGCGGGCCTTGATGTCGGCCTCGGCCTCGTCGGGGCTGTCGTAGCGTTTTTGAATCTCGAACGCCACTTCGTTGGCGCCGCCGTGCTTGGGGCCGCGCAGCGCACCGATCGCGCCGCACATGGCGCTGTAAACGTCCGACCCGGTGCCGGTAACAACGCGCGACGTGAACGTGGAGGCGTTGAACTCATGCTCGGCATACAGGATCAGGCTGGTGTGCATGGCGCGCACCCAGCTTTCGCAGGGCGTTTGCCCGTGTAGCAAATGCAGGAAGTGGCCACCAATGCTGTCGTCGTCGGTTTCCACGTCGATGCGCTTGCCGTTGACAGCGTAGTGGTACCAGTACAGCAACATGCTGCCCTGGCAGGCCAGCAGCCGGTCGGCAATATCGCGCGCACCGGGTGCATTGTGGTCTTCTTTTTCCGGCAATACGGTGCCCAGCACCGACACGCCCGTGCGCAGCACATCCATGGGGTGGGCTGCAGCAGGCGTTGCTTCCAACGCGGTCTTGACTGCTGCTGGCAGGCCACGCAGGGCCTTGAGCTTGGCTTTGTAACCATCCAGTTCGGCCCGTGTGGGCAACTTGCCGTGGACGAGCAGGTAAGCGATTTCTTCGAACTCGCAGGTTTCGGCGAGGTCGAGGATGTTGTAGCCGCGGTAATGCAAATCATTGCCGGAGCGGCCAACCGTGCATAGCGCCGTGTTGCCCGCGGCGACGCCACTCAGGGCGACAGATTTCTTGGCCTTGAAGCCGGCGGTGGGTGTGTCAGACATCGAGACTCCTGCGACGCAAATTAAATATTGTTGACTGGTTGTGCTGAGGCTCGGTGACCGAGCCGGAGGCGCATGCTACCGCGGCGCGTCCTGCGCTTCCAAGGCGGTCCAACGCGTCACCGGCGCGCCGCGCGCTGCCCAATCGCTGGCATTACGCCGCCAGATGCGCACGTAACGGTAGAACGGCAAGCCCGGAAACAGGTGATGCACCAAGTGGTAGTTCTGGTAGAACATCAATCCGGTTGCCAGCGGCTCGCCGCCCAGCCTGACGTTGGTTGCCGCATAGGGGTTGTGCGACTGCAGCGCGGTGTGTGGATGATGCGGCAAAAAATTAAACGCAAAAGCCAACCAGAAAATAGCCAGCCGCGACGGCAACAACCAGTACAGCGTGGCCTCGACACCGACACCAACCCACCAACTTGCGGTGTACGCGCCCAAAATCACCATGCTGCTCAGCACGGCGCCGGCCACAACCTTGCGATCAATCTCGTCTCGGTGCTTGTAGACGTGCACGGCGTAACCAAGATCAGCCGTGGCCCACTGCAGTGGCAGGCTCCAACGCGAACCGATGCCGCTCCACATGTCGGGATCAACGCCCGGCTCATTGGTCGTACGGTGGTGCTTGAGATGCGCGTAGCGGAATACTGCCGCCGTGCCGACCGGCGTCAGGCAAAGCCCGGCAATCGTCGCAACAAGCTCGTTAAGCCGTGGATACCCGCGCGCCACGCTGCGGTGTACGCCGTCGTGCAGCACCGTGAACAGGCCATAGATGCAAAACGCATTGACGGGGACCACCCACCACACCGACCAGCCCCGCGCGACGGCACCCCAAGTGACCAAGCTCCACAGAATTAATGCGCCGATGAATACACCCATCGTCGGCCAGGCAATCGGCGGCGTTTCATATAGCCGATCACCACGCGGCAGGCGCGGGCGGGGCTGCGGCTGGATGTTGTCAGCGGCCGTCATGCCGCGCGCTCGAACTGCAGCACACCATCGTCAACCGGCGCCTTGAGCAGCATTTGCTTGTCCTGCTCATAGTGGTCTAGCACCTTCCATGGCAAGGCCTTGCCTTGTCGCGGAAGGCGATCCTGGGCGCGCTGAACATAACCCGACTGCAGCGTCTGCATTACAGAATGTGGTGACACGTTGTCGCCGTCGTCGCGCGGCACGAACACATCGACGCCCTTGCGATCCATGTGATTCAGCAGCCGGCACAAGTAGCCAGCCGCAATGTCGACCTTGAGCGTCCATGGCGCGTTGGTGTAGCCAAACACGTAACCCATGTTGGGCACGTCCTGGATCAGCACGCTCTTGTAGGTCATCACCGAGTTGACCGGCCGCGTCTCGCCGTCGATAGCCATGTCCATGCCGCCCATTAGCTGCAGGTCGAGGCCTGTGGCGGTGACAATGATGTCGGCGGCAATGTGCTCACCAGATTTGAGCAAAATGCCGTCAGGCGTAAAGCGCTCGATGTGGTCGGTGACCACGGAGGCAGTGCCAGCATTGATGGCGTCAAACAGGTTGCCGTCCGGCACCGCGCACAAGCGCTCGTCCCAGGGTTTGTAGTCTGGCTTGAAATGGCGCATCTGCGCGGGGTCGTCCAGGCGCTTGCGCACGCCGCTCAGCAACATGTTGCGCACCTTGTCCGGCCATCGCCGCGCCGCTTTGTAAATCCAGCGCTGCAGCAAAATGTTGCGCCAGCGCGCCAGGCCGTGCACCCAGCGCGATGGCAGGAACCAGTTGAGCACTTTCGACAGCGTGTCGAAGGCCGGCACGCTGAAGATATAACTGGGCGAGCGCTGCAGCATGGTCACATGCGCGGCTTTTTCGGCCATGGCCGGCACCACGGTCACCGCAGTTGCACCGCTACCGATCACCACAACCCGCTTGCCCGCGTAGTCCAGCTTGTCGGGCCAATGTTGAGGGTGAATAATCTGCCCGCCAAAGTCGGCCTCGCCGTCAAATTGCGGGCGGTGGCCAGTGTCGTAGTTGTAGTAGCCGGTGCACAAAATGATGAACTGGCTGGTGAACTGCCTGGCGTTTTCGCCCGCCGCGTCGGTGGCAGTCAGCGTCCATCGCGCGTCATCACTCGACCAGTCGGCGCGGGTGATGTGCTGGCCGAAACGAATGTTCTTCTCGACGCCGTACTCAGCCGCCGTATCCTGCACGTATTGCTTGATCGACGGGCCGTCGGCGAGCACTTGCAGGCCGCCCCAGGGACGGAAGTTGTAACCGAAACTGAACATGTCGGAGTCGGAGCGGATGCCCGGGTAACGGAACAGGTCCCAGGTGCCGCCGATGGCCTCGCGGCGCTCAAGAATACCCACGCGCTTGTCGGGGCAGTCGCGCGCCAAGTGGCAGGCCATGCCGATGCCCGACAGGCCGGCGCCGACAACGATGACGTCAAAGTGCTCGCTGCTCACGTGTGTCTCCTGCGCCCGCGCGCAATGAACGATTGTTCAATTAAAATTAACAGATATGCACGCGCCGGTCACGGACCGTCCGCACGCAGTGGTTGGTTCAGGCTGCGGCGGTTTGCGCCGGCAGGTCGGCTTCAGTGGCCGGGTCGGCACGCTGCAGCAGCGTCTCGACGGCATGGTTGTCGGCCAAGGTGCCATATTGGCTCAAGCCATCGCCTGCCAAGCGGCTGCCGCACCAGGCGTCGGCCACTGTTTGGGGCGCGTGCTGGATCAGCAGGCTGGCCTGGAACAGCACTGCCATTTGCTCAACCAGGCGCCGGGCAGCAAATTGCTGGGTTTGCATGTCGGCGCCTGCGAGCGCGCCCAGGGATTGCTTGACCGCCTGCACGCCGCGGTCAAACGCATCGTGACCACCAGCGGTTTTTTGCAAGGCCGCCAGGTAGGCGTCAATCACCGTCGGTTGCCGGCTGATTGCCCGCAGCACATCCAGGCACTGCACATTGCCGCTGCCTTCCCAGATGGGATTGATTACCGCCTCGCGATACAGGCGCGGGAAAATGGAATTTTCCATCACGCCGCTGCCACCGATGCACTCCATCACCTCGTAGGCGTGGCGCGGCGCACGCTTGCACACCCAATATTTGCCCAGCGCCGTACACAAACGTGCCAGCTCGCGGTCGTCGTCAGACTGATCCCGCGCATCCAGCGCTGCTGCCATGCGGGCGTGAAAAGCAATCGCGGCTTCATATTCCAATGCCAGGTCGGCCAGCACATTTCGCATCAGCGGTTGCTGAATCAGCGATGCGCCAAACGCGCTGCGCTGTTTGCAGTGGTGAATCGCATTGGCCACGCCGGCGCGCATGTTGCCCGCCGAGCCACCCATGCAATCAAAGCGCGTCAGGCTGACCATCTCGATAATCGTCGCCACGCCGCGGCCGGGCTCGCCGATGATCCAGCCATGCGCATCGCGCAGCTCGACCTCGCTGGACGCATTCGAGCGGTTGCCCATCTTGTCTTTCAGCCGAATGATTTGCAGCGGGTTTTTGCTGCCATCGTCGCGCCAGCGCGGCACCGCAAAGCAGCTCAGACCCTCAGGTGTTTGCGCCAACATCAGGAACAGATCACACATCGGTGCCGACAAAAACCACTTGTGCCCGGTCAGCGCATACAAGCCATCGTTGCCTGGTAGCGCCGTCGCTTGCGTGGTGTTGGCGCGTACATCCGAGCCGCCCTGCTTTTCGGTCATGCCCATGCCAACGGTGATGCTGGCCTTGTCGGCCATCGGCCGGTTGCTGGGGTCGTAGTCGCGATGCAGCACCTTGGCCTCCAGGCGCGTGGCAAGCTCCGGCCGGTGGCGCAAGCTGGGGATGGATGCAAAGGTCATGGTGATCGGACAGCCGTGGCCGGCCTCGACCTGCGCCATCATGCTGGTCATGGCGCCGCGCACCACATGCGCGCCGGGTTTATTAACTTGCTCCCACGGCATGCCGTGCAAGCCGGCGGCCATGGATGTGCGCATCAAGCGGTGATAGGCCTCGTGATACTCGATCAGGTCGATGCGGCGGCCAAAACGGTCGTGGGTTTCGAGCTTGGGTGGATAAGCATTGGCCAGGTGGGCGTCGCGCAAGGTTTCGGTGGCACCTAATCGCGCGCCGAAGGCGTGCAGTTCATCGCGCCCCCACCCGCCGCCGTGCCGCGTTACCGCATCGACCAAGGCTTGGTCACTAGCAAACGCGTTGTAGCCATTGAGCTCGTCGGCCACATTGTTGACGGCGTGGGTCTCGCCGGGAGGTGTTTCGATATCTGTCATGTGCTGGTCCTACAGAGAGTCACGGCGATGCGCCTCAATGGGCCACATCAAAACTCGCCATGACGGCCTTGCCCGCGCGTGAAGCGCTCGGCGCCGCTGACGGTTTCGCCTGATTGTAAGGTGCGCATGCCGTGGGTGAATTCCATATCGATGGCATCAGCCTCCGACAGCGCCCATTGCTGCCGCGCACTGGCCCGATCACCCCGCATGCACGTTTGCGGAAACTTGCCCAGCTCCGCGGCCAGCGTTTTTGCCGCCTGCAAGGCCTGGCCAGCCGGCACCAAGCGGTTGACCAGGCCCATGGCCTTGGCCTCGTCGGCATCCACCGGCCGGCCGGTCAAAATCATGTCCATGGCATGGCTGGCGCCAACCAGCCTGGGCAAACGCACAGTGCCGCCGTCGATCAGGGGCACGCCAAACCGGCGGCAGAACACCCCGAAAATCGCGGTCTCATCGGCCACACGCAAGTCGCACCAAGCGGCCAGTTCCAAACCGCCAGCGACGCAATATCCACTCACTGCAGCGATAACGGGTTTGGACAATTGCATGCGCGTTGGCCCCATCGGGCCATCGCCGTCTGGCGCAATGCGGTTAGCGCCTGCGCCACCGGCCACTGCGCCCAGGTCGGCGCCGGCACAGAAATGCTCGCCAGCACCAGTGAGCACCGCGCAATGCAAGCGCTCATCGGCTTCAAAGCGGCGAAATGCGTCGGCCAGCAAGGTCGCTGTCGGGCCATCCACGCAATTGCGCTTGGCCGGGCGATCAATGACCACGATCAATACACCGTCTTCGACCACTACGGACACTGATTGCGAACTGCTTGTGTCGTTCATTGCGCTGCCATGATTGCTACCCGGCTGAGACTACCAGCGCGGGGCGCCGCCGGCATGCCAGACCAGCGGGGCGCGGGCTGCAAGCCGTGTTTCGCCGGCAGGCGCGATGCACTACTATCGGACAGGCTTACGCAGGGACAGGCGCACGCAGGGGAGACACCGTGGCTACCAGCAATCCAACAAAATCCGCCGGCTTCATGGGCGGTTTGGCACGCCGCCTGATCGCGGACGGGCTGCTGGCCGAAGACACGGCGCGCACCGCACAAGAAACGGCGCAGAAAGACAAGATTTCGATGGTTGCCCACCTGGTCGGGGCTGGCAAGGTCAGTTCCATCGACATTGCCACGGCGGCCAGTCGCGAGTTCGGCAGCCCGCTGGTTGACCTTGCGGCGGTCAACATGGACCACGCGCCGGTCAGCGAAGTCAGCGAAAAGTTGATTTCCAAGCACCAGGCACTACCGCTGTACAAACGCGGCAAACGCTTGTTTGTTGCGGTATCCGACCCGACAAACCTGCAGGCGCTGGACGAGATCAAGTTCAACACCGGCCTGGCAACCGAGGCTGTGATTGTCGAGCACGACAAGCTGACCAAGGCCATCGAGGGCGTGCTCAGCGCCATCGAATCGGCATCGCTCGATATGGGTGACGCTGATCTGGACAACCTCGACATTACTGACGGCGAGGAAGACGAAGGCGAGGTCATCACCAAGGCGGACACCGAAGATGCGCCGGTGGTGCGCTTCGTCAACAAGATGTTGCTCGACGCCATCAACCGCGGCGCCTCGGACATCCACTTCGAGCCCTACGAAAAAACCTACCGCATCCGCCTGCGCCAAGACGGCATGCTGCACGAGGCAGCAACGCCGCCGGCGCAATTGGGCATGCGCCTGGCGGCGCGCTTGAAGGTGATGTCGCGCATGGATTTGGCCGAGCGGCGCGTGCCACAGGACGGCCGCATCAAGCTGAACTTGTCGAAAAACAAGTCCATCGACTTCCGCGTCAACACTTGCCCGACACTGTTCGGCGAAAAGGTCGTACTGCGGATTCTGGACCCCAGCAGCGCCACGCTGGGGATCGACGCGCTGGGCTATGAGCAGGATCAGAAAGACCTGTACATGAAGTTCCTGCACAAGCCTTACGGCATGATTCTGGTCACCGGGCCTACGGGCAGCGGTAAAACCGTGTCGCTTTATACCGGCCTGAACATTCTCAACACTGCCGATCGCAATATTTCCACCGCCGAAGACCCGGCCGAAATCAACCTGCCCGGCGTCAACCAGGTGAATGTGAACCCCAAGGTCGGGCTGACCTTCTCGGCCGCGCTCAAGGCCTTCCTGCGTCAGGATCCCGACATCATCATGGTGGGTGAGATTCGCGACCTGGAAACCGCCGAGATCGCCATCAAGGCCGCGCAAACCGGCCACATGGTGATGTCCACATTGCACACCAACGATGCGCCGCAAACGCTCACCCGGCTACTCAACATGGGTGTTCCTGCGTTCAACATCGCCTCGTCGGTGTCGCTGATCATCGCCCAGCGCCTGGCCAGGCGGCTTTGTAAAAGCTGCAAAAAGCCGGCGGACATCCCGAAGGAAGAATTGCTCAAAGAAGGCTATCTGGAGTCGGACCTTGAAGGCTTGACGCTGTACGAAGGCGTCGGCTGTGACGCGTGTGCAGACACCGGATTCAAGGGCCGCGTGGGCATCTATCAGGTGCTGCCGGTTGACGAAGACATGGGACGCGCCATCATGGAGGGGGCGAACTCGCTGGAACTGGCCAAGCTTGCCGAAGAAAAAGGCATCAACGACCTGCGCCGCTCCGGCCTGCTCAAAACCATGCAAGGCCTCACCAGCCTCACCGAAATCAACCGCGTTACCGTCGAGTAAAACGAACCATGGCAGAAGCGGCAGTCAAAATTTCGACCTTCTCTTGGGAAGGCAAAGACAAACAGGGCAAGCGGGTCAAGGGCCAGATGGAAGGCCCCAGCGAACTGCTGATCAAGTCGCAGTTGCGCAAGCAAGGCATCAACCCCATCGCCGTGCGCAAGCAGTCCAGCTTGTTTGGCAAGCGCAAAAAACCGATCACGTCGGCCGAAATCGCCATTTACAGCCGTCAGATGTCCACCATGATGACGGCTGGTGTGCCGCTGGTGCAGTCGCTGGAGATCATTGCCAAGGGCCATGAGAACCCGTCGATGGCAGAGCTGATCAATGCCATCAAGAGCGAGATCGAGGGCGGCTCGACATTTGCCGAGGCGCTGAGCAAGCACCCGGCCCACTTTGATGATTTGTTCGTCAACCTGGTTGATGCCGGCGAGCGCTCGGGCGCGCTGGAGACCTTGCTGGACAAGATCGCGACCTACAAGGAAAAAACCGAAGCGATCAAGAAGAAGGTCAAAAAAGCCTTGACCTATCCGGCCGCCGTGCTGGTGGTTGCCTTCATTGTCACCGGCATCCTTTTGATCTTCGTCGTGCCGCAGTTTCAGGACTTGTTCCAGGGCTTTGGCGCCGACCTGCCGGCGTTCACCCAGTTCATCATCAACCTGTCGGCCTGGGTGCAAAGTTATTGGTGGATGGTCGTCGGCGGCATTGTTGCGGCCGGCTTTGCGCATCGTCAGGCGATGATTCGCTCGGCCGCCTATCGGCGGCTTAAGGATCGCGTCATGCTGCGCATGCCCATCATCGGCGACATCCTCACCAAGTCAGCGATCGCGCGCTTCGCACGCACGCTATCGACCATGTTTGCCGCTGGCGTGCCGCTGGTTGATGCGCTGGAGTCGGTCGCTGGAGCCGCTGGCAACATTGTTTACGAGGAAGCCATCCTGCAAATGCGCGATCAAGTCTCCACCGGCCAGCAGTTGCAACTGACCATGGCGCAAGCCGGTGTTTTCCCCAGTATGGCGACGCAAATGGTCGCCATTGGCGAAGAATCCGGATCGCTGGACAGCATGTGCGCCAAAGTGGCTGAATTCTACGAAGACGAAGTCGATAACATGGTCGATAACCTGTCGAGCTTGATGGAGCCGATGATCATGGCTGTGCTCGGCATTCTGGTTGGCGGCCTCGTTGTTGGCATGTATCTGCCGATCTTCAAGCTCGGCTCTGTCGTCTAAGTTTGGCGATGCAAGTCCTGCTTGAAACGCCGGCGGCGTGGGTCGCGCTGTGCGCGGTGCTCGGCCTGCTGGTTGGCAGCTTTTTGAACGTGGTGATTCACCGCTTGCCGCTGATCATGCAGCGCGGTTGGCGGCAAGAATGCCGCAGCTTGCTCGAACTCGAAGCGCAGGAGGAGGCTCCGCTGAGCTTGTCGCAGCCGCGGTCGCGCTGCCCATCCTGCGCGCGCCCAATCCGCTGGTACGAAAACATCCCGGTGGCCAGTTACCTGGCGCTGCGAGGCCGCTGTGCCGGCTGTGGCAAACCCATCAGCCTGCGCTACCCGGCGGTGGAAATCCTCGCCGCGCTGGCTGCGGCGCTGGTCGCGGCAGCATTTGGCCCCACCCTGTTCGGCGTTGGTGCCATTGTGCTCAGTTGGGCGCTCATTGCCGCGTCGGGAATCGACCTCGACCACCAATTGCTACCCGACAGCATTGTGTTGCCGATGTTATGGCTGGGGCTGGTCATCGCTGCGCTTGGCGGCCCGGTGCCCCCCGCCGACGCCGTCATTGGCGCCGCGGCCGGCTATTTGTCGCTGTGGCTGGTCTATCACGGTTTCCGGCTCGCCACTGGCAAAGAAGGCATGGGCTATGGCGACTTCAAGCTGATGGCGGTTTTTGGCGCCTGGCTGGGCTGGAGCCTGCTACCGCTGGTTATCTTGCTGTCATCACTGGTCGGCGCGGTTGTTGGCATCGCCTTGATGGCCACAGGCAAGCTGGAGCGTGGCAAACCCATGCCGTTCGGGCCATTTATTGCTGCCGCCGGCTGGATTGCGTTGTTGTGGGGCGAACAGTTGGTCGCCGGCTACCTGCAAATCGCGGGGCTTTAAGTGTTGGCTGTGGGCCTGACTGGGGGCATTGCCAGCGGTAAATCGACCGTGGCCAATGGCTTCGAAAACCGAGGTGTTCCTGTACTGGATGCCGACGCTGCTGCGCGCGATGTAGTCGCCCCCGGCACGCCGGGTTTGCAGGCGGTGGTCGATCAATTCGGCGAGGACATTCTCGATGCCAGCGGCGGCCTGGATCGCGCGGCGATGCGCAAGCGCGTGTTTGGCGACAGCGATGCGCGGCGCGCCCTTGAAGCCATCATTCACCCCGCCGTTCGGCTAGCCATGGGGCAATGGTTGGCGGCGCAAACCACGCCCTATGCCATGCTCATGATTCCCTTGTTGGTCGAATCAAAACTGACGGCAATCGTTGGCAAAATTGTCGTGGTCGATGTACCACCAGCCATCCAGCGCCAGCGCTTGGTGGCGCGCGATGATATCGACGCCGCACTGGCGGATCAGATGATTGCCGCACAGGCCACGCGTGACCAGCGCCTGGCGGTTGCCGATCACGTCATCGATAACGGCGGCGACATTGAGGCACTGCCGTCGCAGATCGACGCCGTGCATCAGGCACTTTCGGCGGCCGCCAAAGCCACTGCTGGCAGCGATTCGCTACAATCGGCCAACGACCGTGCCAAGCCCTAGCCTGTGAGCGCAACCGCGCCTGACAACACCTTGATGTTCGAGCAACCGCTGAATGAGCGAGTGCGCACGTATCTGCGGCTGGAATTCCTGTTTGACCGGCTGGCACATCACCGCAGCGACACCAGTGGCTTCGGCCGCCGCGCGGCCATTGCCTCGATGCTGGATATCTTGCTGCTACTGGGCCGCAGCGACATCAAGACCGACATCATCAAAGAGCTTGGCGCGCAACGCCAGCAATTGGAAGCCTTGCACCGCCGCCCGGGTGTTGACACGCAACGCCTCGACGCCGTGCTGGCGGAAATGGATGATGTGCTCAATGCCATGCACGGCATGTCCACACAATTTGCATCCGCGGTGCTGCGCGACAACGACTTTCTTGTCAGCGTCGCCAACCGCAGTGCAATCCCCGGCGGTACCTGCGCGTTTGATCTGCCCAATTTGCACCGCTGGCTGTCGCTCCCGGCAGCCGATACACGCCGCAATATCGACGCCTGGCTAGCCGACCTCGCGCCTTACGAGCGTGCGGTTCGCTTCGATTTAAGCCTGACTCGGGAAAGTGTCGAATTCGCACCGCGCAGTGCCGAAGGGGGTGTGTATGTGCAGTCGCTGGGTGGGCCAACCCGCATGTTGCGCGTGCGCCTGCCCGGTGGCGGCACGGTTTATCCCGAGATCAGCGCCGGCAAACACCGCTTCACCATTCGCTTTATGCAGTCCACCGACCTGACCAACCGCAGTGAGCAGTCGCGCGACAATGTCGCATTCGACCTGGCCATTTGCCACGCATGAGCGAGCCTGTCGTCAGTCGCATCGTGCGCTGTCCGCAATGCGGGCAGCCTGCCAAAGCCACAAAGGACAACCCTGCACGGCCATTCTGCAGCCGCCGCTGCAAGCTCATCGACCTGGGCAAATGGTTTGAAGAGGACAACCGCATACCCGGAGAGTCCGAGGGCCACATTGACGAAGATCACTGAGCCGGCTGGCGCCAGTTCCGAGCTTGGTCACCAAAAGTCGCGAATCGCCGCGACACCTTGGCCACCATGGGTGCGTGCTACCGCGACATCGTCTTCGCGCAGGCCGCCGATGGCATAAACCGGCAATTGCGCCGCATCTACCCAGCGCTGCCAATGCGCCCAACCCAGCGGCTTGCGCCCCGGGTGGCTAGGCGTGGTTTTCACCTGCCCCAGCACAGCAAAGTCGGCGCCGATTGCCGCCGCGTGGCGCAAAGCGCTCGGCGTGTGGCATGAGACGCCAAACCACGCCAAGCCGCCAGGCCGGCGCTGCAATTCGGCGGCCCGCGCCGCCGAAATATGCACGGACAGTTCGCCAGCCTGCCCCGCACTGGGCAATCGATCGGCGAGCAACATTGTGCCGGACGCACAGGCAGCATCAGCCAGCGCTGGCCATGCCCGCCAATAGGCTGCGTCTGCGACCGCCGGCCGGCGCACGCGCAGCAGCCGCGCCTTGGGCGCCGCCAGCCAAGCCAACAACGCTGTGTCAGTCGCATCAGGCGGGCAGATTGCATATTTGGCCGGCAAGCGAATGGCATTGGCAATCGGCGCATCGGCTGCCAGCAAACCTGCTTGTGGCAGCGCCTCGGTTTGCACCCATGCGGTAGCTTGGCCTTCGACTCCACGCGGCACACCGGCGTAGTCATCGACCCACCAGGTGTCAAGCAGGACGCTGCGGTCTGGGTAGGCGTGGCGAATCCGAATCAGCGGCGTGCATTGCCGCACTGTCACACCCAGCTCTTCGTCGAGCTCGCGCGCCAGTGCTTGGCGCACCGATTCGCCAGGGTGGCGCTTGCCGCCGGGGAATTCCCATTCCCCCGCGCCGGATTGGCCCGCCTGGCGCTGGGCGATCAGCACCTCACCGGCGCTGTTTGTCAGCACACCAACAGCAATGTGCAGCGACTTGCGCACGCTCAGGTACGATATTCGGCGTTGATGCGCACGTAGTCGTGGCCCAGGTCGCAGGTCCAAATTCTCGCCGTGGCATCACCGCGGCCCAGGCCGATCTGCACCGTGAATTCGGGCAAGGCCATGATGATGTCGGCCACCGATTCATCGTAGCCATCTGCTGGTTGGCCACTGGCAACCATGGTTGTTTGTAGGCTGCCATCGGCCGACGTCAAGCCCAAGATGACGCCGCGAAGCGCCAGGCCATCAATGCCTGAACGACCTACCGCCGCAAGCATCCGGCCCCAGTTGGCGTCACTGGCAAACCAGGCCGTTTTGACTAGCGGCGACTCGGCCACTGTCATCGCAACCTGGCGCGCCTCATCGGCTGTCCGCGCACCGTCAACCTGCACGGTGACGAACTTTGTAGCGCCCTCGCCATCACGGACGATACGCTGTGCAAGGTCAACGAATACCTGCGTCACCACCTGCTCGACCACAGCAAATTCCGCGGTGCCGGGCTCGATCAGCGCGTCAGCTTCACCAGTTGCGGTCAGGGTGCAAGCGTCATTGGTCGAAGTGTCGCCATCGACCACGATGTTATGAAATGACGCATCGACCGCGTGTTCGAGCAGGCTATCGACCGCCGCTTGCGACAGCGGCGCGTCAGTGGCCACAAACGCCAGCATCGTCGCCATGTCTGGGCGGATCATGCCCGCGCCCTTGGTCATGCCGGACACGGTGTATTGCTGGCCGCCCACCGTCATGGTTGCGCTGCAGCCCTTGGCCACCGTATCGGTGGTCATGATGGCCTGCGCCGCCGATTGCCAGCCGTCGGCGGCGGCCGCGGCCACGGCGCCCGGGATTGCCTCGCACAGGCGCTGTGCAGGCAAACGCTGGCCGATGACGCCCGTCGAGAACGGCCAGACCGCCTGGGCTTCAACGCCAAGCTGATCCGCCAACTGTTGGCAACACAGCGCGGCGTCGGCCAAGCCGACATCGCCGGTGCCGGCATTGGCATTACCACTATTGATCAGCAGTGCCCGCGGCGCCGCGCATTCGCCGCGATGTTTGCGGATCAACTGCACTGGGGCGGCGGCAAAAACATTATTGGTCAACACCACCGCGCTACGGGCACGCGCCGGCAGCACGATCACGCAGACGTCGTTGCGCTTGGCACCGTTGCCGCGAATATCCGCCGCCGCCACACCCAAACGCACGCCTGCTACAGGCAGCAAATCAACCGGCGGTTTCAGCCCCACGGCCATTAGCCGGCCGCTCGCTTCAGGTCACCTTGCCGTGACATTGCTTGTACTTTTTGCCGGAGCCACAAGGGCAGGGATCGTTGCGGCCGACCTTGGGCTGGTCGCGCACCACAGTTTGCGGTTTGGCCACCTGTGGGCGTTGTTGCGGCCGGCCTTGCACGCGCCGCGCGCCGGTCTCGGGCGAAGCCTGGCCAGGCGGCGGGCCTTGCGGTGCATCGCCGGCCAGTGCTGATGCGGCCTCGGCATGCACAGCTTGGCCGGCGCTGCGGGCCTGCTCGGCTTGGCGGCGGCGTTGTTCTTCAACCGCCTCCACATCCGACTCGGCGCGCACCTGCACCCGCGACACAATGGCCACAACCTGGTGCTTGAACCGCTGTAGCAGCTCGTTGAACATAGTGAAGGCTTCGCGCTTGTATTCCTGCTTGGGGTCTTTTTGCGCGTAGCTGCGCAGGTTGATGCCCTGGCGCAGGTAGTCCATCGCAGCCAAGTGCTCACGCCACAGGCTGTCGAGTTCCTGCAGCATGATGGCTTTCTCGAAATGTTCGATCACTTCGGTGCCAACACTAGCCTTCTTGGCTGCGTAGTCGGCGTCAAGCAGATCCAGCACTTTGCGCTTGATGCCGTGGTCGTCCAGCGTCTTGTCGTCTTCCAACCACTGAGCAACATCGGCATCCAAGCCAAAATCGCTGCGCAGCGCTTCAGTTAATCCTTTGGGGTCCCACAATTCTTCCGGAGCGCCCGGCGGGATGTAGGCGTTCACCGCACCGGCAACAACATCGGGGCGGATGTTGTCGATGATGTGGGTGACGCTGTCGGTGGCCATCAAATCGTTGCGCTGGCCGTAGATGACCTTGCGCTGGTCGTTGGCAACGTCGTCGTACTCAAGCAACTGCTTGCGAATATCGAAGTTGTGCGATTCGACTTTGCGCTGAGCGGTCTCGATGCTGCGGTTGACCCACTTGTGCTCGATGGCCTCGCCCTCTTCCATGCCCAGTTTTTGCAACATGGCCCGCATGCGCGGCGGCGTGAAGATGCGCATCAGGCTGTCGTCCAGCGACAGATAAAAGCGCGTCACGCCGGGGTCACCCTGGCGGCCAGAGCGGCCACGCAACTGGTTATCAATACGGCGGGATTCGTGGCGCTCGGAGCCGATCACATGCAGGCCGCCAGCATCGATCACCGTTTTGTGGCGCTGCTCCCAGTCACGGCGTGCAGCATCACGAGCAGCGGTGTCGCCGTCACCTATCGCGTCCAGTTCGGCTTCGAGGTTGCCGCCCAACACAATGTCGGTACCGCGGCCGGCCATATTGGTGGCAATGGTGATCGTGCCTGGGCGCCCGGCTTGGGCGATGATGTCGGCTTCGCGTTCGTGCTGTTTGGCATTGAGCACTTCATGCGGCACGCCTTGCTGAGTCAGCAATTGGTCGATCAGTTCGCTGGTTTCAATCGATGCGGTACCCACCAGCACGGGTGCGCCCTTGTTGCGCGCGTCGGTGATGTCCTTGGCAATGGCCTCGAACTTCTCCCGCGCGCTCATGAACACCTGATCGGGCAGGTCGTCGCGCGCCACCGGCTTGTTGGTGGGCACCACAACCACTTCGAGGCTGTAGATCTGGTGGAACTCCGGCGCTTCGGTGTCGGCGGTGCCGGTCATGCCGGCAAGCTTGTCGTACAGCCGGAAGTAGTTCTGGAAGGTGATCGATGCCAGCGTCTGGTTTTCGCGCTGGATGGTCACGCCTTCCTTGGCCTCGACAGCTTGATGCAAGCCATCCGACCAGCGCCGGCCCGGCATGGTGCGGCCGGTGAACTCGTCAACAATGACGACTTCGCTGCCACGAACAATATAGTCAACGTCTTTCTTGAACAGGTGATGCGCGCGCAGGCCGGCATTCAAGTGGTGCATCAGCACAATGTTTGCGGCGTCGTACAGGCTCTCGCCCTCGGCTAACAAGCCGGCACTGCTCAGTGCGGCTTCGACGCTGTCATGGCCTTCCTCGGTGAGGTGAACCTGCTTGGCTTTTTCGTCAATGGAAAAATCGCCGGGGCCGTCTTCCTCTTCCTGCTTGCTCAGGCGCGGGATGATGGCGTTGATCTTTTGATAGAGCGCCGGGTCGTCATCCGTGGGGCCGGAGATGATCAGCGGCGTGCGCGCCTCATCAATGAGGATGGAATCGACCTCATCGATAATCGCGTAGTGCAGATCGCGCTGGACTTTCTCGGCGCTGGAAAACGCCATGTTGTCGCGCAAATAATCGAAGCCGAACTCGTTGTTCGTACCGTAGGTGATGTCGGCGCCGTAGCCTGCACGTTTTTCATCCGGGCTTTGGCCGGACAGCACACAGCCCACAGTCAAACCCAGGAAGCGGTACAGCTTGCCCATCCACTCGGCATCGCGAGCCGCCAGGTAGTCGTTGACGGTGATGATGTGTACGCCCTTGCCGGGCAGCGCGTTCAAATATGCTGACAGCGTCGCCACCAGGGTCTTGCCCTCACCGGTGCGCATCTCCGCAATCTTGCCGTCGTGCATCACCAGCGCGCCGATGAGCTGCACATCGAAATGGCGCATACCCAGCGTGCGCTGCGCGGCGGCGCGCACCACGGCAAAGGCTTCGGGAATCAGTGCGTCGAGTTTCTCGCCATCAGCCAGGCGTTTGCGGAATTCGTCAGTTTTGGCAGCCAGCGCAGCGTCATCCAGCGCTGTGATCTCGTCCTCAAGCGCTGTGACACGGTCGGCCGTTTTCTGCAGGCGGACAAGTACGCGTTGGTTGCGGCTGCCAAACAGCCGGCTGAAGAAATTCTCTGACATGCGTGAAGGATTGGGGCTGCGCGGCACAAATCAAGCGCGAAGCCGAGCTAGGTTCGGGCGCGCGATGATACCGCACAGCCCGCTTCAACGGCGGGCTACTTAGCGGTCTTGATGTACTTGGCGGGGTTGACCACGCGGCCATCTCTGAGCACTTCAAAGTGCACATGCGGGCCGGTCGAACGGCCGGAATTGCCCATTTGCGCTATGACGTCACCTTTGGTGACGCGGTCGCCGACGGCGACGAGGTTGATCTTGTTGTGGCCGTAGCGGGTCACATAGCCGTTGCCGTGGTTAATTTCCACTAGTTGACCATAGCCATAGCGCTTGGATGACCAAGTGACCACGCCGCTGGCGACTGCAACAACGTCAGCGCCCTCGCGTCCGGCAAAGTCCAATCCGTAGTGCTGCGCCTTGCGGCCTGTAAAGGGGTCTGTGCGGGTGCCGAACAACGACGACAGCCAGCCACTGGTGATCGGCCGGCCTGATGGCTTGACCTCATCCTGCAGCTTGCTGGCCATCAACAGATCGGTGAGCACCTGCATCTGATTTTCGCGGTCGTCGAGCTGTTTGCCCAAGCTGGTCAGTTCGGCGTCCAACTCGGAGATGCTGGGTAGTTCGCCGGTCATATCCGATTCGCTAATCGGGCCGCCCACGGCCGGTTCGATATCAAACGCGAACTCGCCTTCATCCAGCTGCGCAACTTCGACCAGCCGCTGGCCAGCGGCGTTGACGCGCAGCATATTGGCTTGCATTGACGCCAACTTACGCGCCAGCGCTTGGGTGTCGTCGGTCAGCTTGGTGCGGGCATCGGCAATGTCCTGACGGTTTTGCTCGATTTCCTGCATCCACTGCGCAGTAACGTCCTCGGGCAGCAGCGCGGCCACCTCGGCGTCGGCGTTCAAGTTGCCCAGCAAGTAGCCGGCGCCGGTGGCAATCAGCGCAATCAATATTGCGGGCGCGGCCAAGCCTGCGACCAGCAAACGCTTGCTCAAGCGGCGTGTCTCGCCGCGCTGATTGTCGATTACAATCAATTCCATGGAAGATACCCTCAGACGTTCACGCTATTCGCTCAGCGAATTTCTGCACGACCGTCAATCACCCCTGTCCAGTACTTGTCACAACGCCCTGCGCAACCAGCAACTCGCCCGCATGTTTCAGGCGACCCTGCCCCCAGTGTTGCGCGGGCACGTCAAATTCGTTCGCATGGACGGCGACTCTGCCGCGCCCATTGCGGTGTTGTTTGCCGACAGCCCCGCATGGCTAAGCCGTGCGCGGCAGCAACAACAACAACTCCTAAGCAGCATCCGTGCCGAGATCAGCCCAAGCTGTGCCGGGCTGCGCTTGCGGGTGGCAATCCCTGTGCCTGGCCCCGTAACGCGACAACGACCGCCGAAAAAGCGATCGCTGTCGGTGCAAGCAACGCAGCAAATCCGTGCCGCGTCCAATTCTGTCAACGATCCGGCCTTGGCCGAAGCGTTATGCCGCCTCGCGGCGGTGGCGAGCCGCTAAGCGGCAGCCAAGGCGCCCGTTGCGTATGACACCGGCGCTTTGGCCGGATCATCAAAGCTGACGAACTCCCATGCGTCCGGCTGCTGATTCAGGGCGCGCACCAACTGATTGTTGAGGCCGTGGCCCGACTTGTAGCCGGTAAATGCACCGATCAAACCGTAGCCCAGCAACGACAAATCGCCGATGGCGTCCAGAATTTTGTGCCGGACGAACTCGTTATCATAACGTAAACCGTCGGCATTAAGCACACGGTAGTCATCCAGCGCCACGGCGTTGTCCAGGCTTGCGCCTAACGCCAGGTTGTTCGACCGTAGGTATTCCACGTCGCGCATGAAGCCGAATGTGCGCGCGCGGCTGACTTCTTTCACATACGAGGTGGTGGAAAAATCGACCACGGTGTTTTGCGTCTCTTCGTCGAACACCGGGTGCTCGAAGTCGATGCCGAAGCTGACCTTGAACCCTTCGTGCGGGTCAAAGCGTGCCCATTTGTCGTCCTCGACGACTTGAACAGGCTTCTTGATACGCACGAACTTCTTCGGCGCGTCCTGCTCGGACAGGCCAGCGGACTGGAGCAAAAAGACAAACGGCCCGGCGCTGCCATCCATGATCGGAACTTCGGCTGAGGAAAGTTCGATCAGGGCATTGTCAACGCCAAGGCCTGCCATCGCAGACATCAGGTGTTCGACGGTGCACACCTTGGTGCCGCCTTGCTCCAGCGTGGTGTTCAGGGTGGTGTCGGTCACCAGCTCAGCTTTCGCCGGCACATCTTGCGCGCCGTCCAAATCCACCCGCCGAAAGACGATGCCATGATCGACCGGCGCTGGCCGGATGCCCATGAACACCTTCTTGCCCGAGTGCAGGCCGACGCCCGTCGCCCGGATGGGATGAGAGATTGTGCGTTGCTTCAACATGTTTTCTGGCTACCTTGCAGGCCGTCTATGACACGCAGACGAACCCGCTAGTTCAAAGAACCGACAGGCAATATGAGACCGCGAGCAGTGCTTAAACACTGCTTCACAAAAACGTCATATTACCACATGACCCTGAATTTACTGCGCAAACCGGGCTAGTCGGCCTGGTTGCGCAGGAAGGCCGGGACGTCGAGCACCTCGATGTCCAAGTCCGACAAATCATCCAGGCGGCGGTTCTTGGCCGCAGCGCCCTGGCGGATGTAGGTCGGCTTGTCATATGTCCCGTAGGTGCTGCCAGCACCGGCAACCTCGCGGTTGATGGGCGTGACGATTTCGGGCAGCTCTTCCTCGCGCGTTCGGCTGGCCGGTTTGGCACCGCCGCCCAGGCCGGTGGCCACCACGGTCACCCGCAGTTCGTCACCCACATTGGCACTCAGCGACGTACCGACAATGACCTCGGCGCCGTCTGATGCCATGTCGCCGATCACCTCGTTGACGGTGGTGAACTCGGCCATGGTCAGGTCTTCGCTGGCAGTGATGTTCACCAGGATGCCCTCGGCGCCGGTCAGCGTCAGTTCATCCAGCAGCGGGCTGGCCAAGGCCGACTCGGCGGCCTCGCGCGCACGCTCTTCGCCGGAGGCGCGGCCAATACCCATCATCGCCATACCCGGGATGCTCATGACCTTGCGTACGTCGGCAAAATCGACGTTCATCAGGCCGCCGGCCGTGATCAGTTCGGCAATGCCCTGTACCGCGTTGTGCAGCACATCGTTGGCCGCCTTGAACGCGCTTTTCACAGTCACGGCGCGGCCGAGCACGGTCATCAGCTTCTCGTTGGGGATGACGATTAGCGAGTTGACTAGGTCTTCCAGTTGCGCCACGCCATTCATCGCCACTTCCATGCGCTTTTTGCGCTCGAAGGGGAACGGCTTGGTGACGACCGCAACAGTGAGAATCTCCAGTTCGCGGGCGACCTCGGCAACAATCGGCGCGGCGCCGGTGCCGGTTCCACCGCCCATTCCGGCGGTGATGAACAGCATGTCGGTGCCTTCAATCGCTTCGCGGATGCGCTCGCGGTCTTCCATAGCCGAGGCGCGGCCCACTTCGGGGTCGGCGCCGGCGCCCAGGCCGCGGGTGATGTTTACACCCAGTTGTAAAATGGTGTCGGCATTGGATTCCTCCAAATGCTGAACGTCGGTATTTGCGCAGATGAATTCGACGCCTTGAATTCCGGCCTCGACCATCTGGTTAACGGTGTTGCTGCCACCGCCGCCCACGCCCATCACCTTGATGACGGGTCGATTGGGTTGGCGATCGAGCAGTTCAAAAACTTCAGCCATTGCTCTTCTCCAGTCGTGTGTGTGTGCCCGTGCTTGGTGTCATCCGTCGGAGTGCTGCGGGCTTCAGCCCTCCCAAGATCAATTTGATAAAGCTGTCCTTCGGACGCACGGTTTGCTGCGCCCTGTCGGTCCAGATCCCACGCAAATTCGGGGTGCTACGCGTGTCGTTTGCCATGTCGATCTCCATGCTAAAAATTGCCCTGCCACCAGCTCTTCATACGTTCCCAAATGGACGCAAAGCCGCTGGACTCGGGGCCGCCGCTGTACTGCGGCAGGTTCTTCTGGCCAAACACCAGTAATCCCACGCCGGTGGCGTGAATGGGGTTGTGGGCGACGTCTGTCAGCCCGGCGATGACTTGTGGCATGCCCAAGCGCACCGGGGTGTCGAACACCTCCTCGGCCAGTTCGCAGACGCCAGCCATCTTGCTGCTGCCGCCGGTGAGCACGATGCCGCCGGCGGACAGTTCGTCAAAACCGCTGCGGCGCAGTTCGCGCGCGATCAGCGTGAACAACTCTTCGTAGCGCGGGCGGATCACCTCGGCCAGCGTATGGCGCGACAGGCGCCGCGCCGGGCGGTCACCCACGCTGGACACCTCGATGGTTTCGTCACCCTCGAGCATCTCCGGCAGTGCGTGGCCGTACTTGATTTTGATTTGGTCGGCGTGTTGCGTCGGCGTGCGCAAGGCCACGGCGATATCGTTGGTGACCTGGTCACCGGCAATGGGGATCACCGCCGTGTGGCGGATCGCGCCCTTGTGAAACACCGCAATATCCGACGTGCCACCGCCGATGTCGATCATGCACACGCCGAGGTCTTTTTCGTCCTCGGTGAGCACGGCGTAGCTGGAGGCGAGTTGTTCCAGAATCAGCCGGTCAACTTCCAGCCCGCACCGGTTGACGCACTTGGTGATGTTTTGCGCCGCCGACACGCTGCCAGTGACCATGTGTACGCGAGCTTCCAACCGCACACCGCTCATGCCCACCGGCTCGGAAATACCGTCCTGGTCGTCCACCGCAAATTCCTGCGGCAGCACGTGCATCACTTTCTGGTCGGCCGGGATGGCCACCGCGCAGGCCGCGTCGATGACGCGATCAACGTCAGACTGTGTCACCTCTTTGCTGCGCACGGCGACAATGCCGTGGCTATTCAGGCTTTTGACATGGCTGCCCGAAATGCCGGTGTAAACGCTCTGGATTCGGCAACCGGCCATGAGCTCGGCTTCTTCCACAGCACGGCGGATCGACTGGGTGGTGGCCTCGATATTCACCACCACGCCCTTCTTCATGCCGGTTGCTGGGTGGCTGCCAATGCCGACGACCTCCATGACGCCATCAACATTGATCTCACCGACGATGGCGGCCACTTTCGATGTACCGATATCAAGCCCGACGATCATTTCGCGTTGGGGTTTTCTGGACATGGCCTAAGGCTCCTCAACTGTTGTGGCTGGCAGGCGCCAGGCCACGGCAAATCCGTTCGAATAACGCAGGTCGATGCTGGCGACACGCTGCCAATCGGCATCCAGCGCCGGCACCGCGACCTGTACCAAGCGCTGCGCGCGGGCGGCGATGTCGCGCCGGCCCAGGTGCACCTGCACGCCGTCAGCCAACGTCGCCGTCCAACTGCCGCGGGCATCAATGGCCAAGGCGCGCAGCGGATTGCTGACCGCGGCAAATGCCGGCTCCAGCACCAGGAATTGGCCGAGCACGTCGGCCGATGTTTCATCCGGGCCCGACAGCACCGGCAAGCGCTGCACGCCATCCATATCCGGCGGTGTAAACAACACGCCCTGGTCTGAGATCAGCCGCGAGTCGTGCCAGCGTGCGACTACGCGGTGCTCGCTTACGCGGGCCACCACGGTGCCGGGAAAGCGCCGCCAAACATCGGCCTCGGCCACCCATGGCAAGCTTGCAAGCGCGTGTTCGATAGCTTGCAGATCGACGGCAAACAAGCTGGTCTGCAGCCGCGCGCCAATGGCATCGCTGATGGCTTGCGCGGTCGTCGCATTGGCGCCACGAACCTCCAGGTTGGGCGGCCCAGCCTGGTTCGCCAATGCGGCGAACATCAGCCCACCTGCCAGCAGGGCCAGGGTCGCCGCGGCTGCCAGCGGCTTGCGCGCCGGGTGCTCGGCAGCGGCCGCACGGAAAGCCGAAGCACGTGGCAATACAGCGGTGCTCATGCTGCCACCTCCGCCACGGCTTGATCGTTCCCAACCAGTGTTTGCGCCAGAATTCGCTTGACCAGTGTCGGCATGTTCCAGCCCAGCGCTGCAGCGGCCTTGGGCACCAGCGAATGGGTGGTCATCCCCGGTGTTGTATTGACCTCCAAAAACACCGCCCGGCCGTCATCAGTGAGCATGAAATCGACACGCCCCCAGCCAGTGCAGCCAATCGCCTCGTACGCCGCGCGCGCTTGCGCCTGCAGGGCTTGCTCGAGCTCACCGGGCAGCCCGCACGGCACCTTGTATTGAGTCTGGTCGGAGACATATTTGGCGTCGTAGTCATAAAACTCGGCAGCGCTAACAATCTCCACCAGCGGCAGGTTGTCGTCACCGACGAATCCGGCAGTCAGCTCCTTGCCGGTCACTGCGGCTTCGATCATCACCCGGCTGCCCCAGGCACGTGCCGCGGCAATGGCATCACGCAGTTCGGCCACACTAGTGGCCTTGACCACACCAACACTGGAACCTTCCAGCGGTGGCTTCACAAACACTGGCAAGCCCAACTGCTCAACCAGCGCATCCAGGTCAGCCTCGGCCGCTTCGGCGTGGGTCAGCACGGCATCGTCGGCCACCGGAATGCCGGCCTGGCGCCACAAGGCCTTGGTGGCCGCTTTGTCCATGGCGTTGGCGCTGGCCTGCACGCCGCTGCCGGTCACCGGCAAACCCTGCAGCGCACAGGCGGCTTGTAACAGGCCGTCTTCGCCGGGCGTGCCGTGGAGAATGTTGAACACGCGCGCGTAGCCAGCGCTACGCAGTCCGAGTAGTTGTTCGGGGTCGGGATCGACAGCGTGCGCATCAATGTCCGCGGCAAGCAGGCCTTCCAGCACGCAGGCGCCGGAATCCAGCGACACTTGCCGTTCGCTGGACCAGCCGCCCATTAGCACTGCCACCTTGCCGAATTCAGCAGCGCTCATACCCGCGCCTCCCCGACGACGCGCACTTCAGGCTGTAGTTGCACGCCGAATTGCTGCGCGACGGTCTGCTGCGCTTTGCCAATCAGCGCTTCAATATCAGCCGCTGTGGCGTCACCAGCATTGAGAATAAAGTTGGCATGCTTGATCGAAATTTCTGCGCCACCGATGCGCGTGCCCTTGAGCCCCGCGGCTTCGATCAGCCGCGCGGCGTGGTCGCCATTGGGGTTGCGGAACACCGAGCCACAGGACGGCTTGCCGACCGGCTGGCTGGCCTTGCGCTCGGCAATCATGTTGCGGATGCGCTCGGCTGCCTGGCCGTCGGCATCGGCCGCAAAACGCAGTATTGCGCTGACAAACCACAAGCCCGGCTCCGGCAACTCGACGCTGCGATAACCCGCCTTGAATGCCTCGGCGGGCAACTCGCGCTCAGTGCCATCACGGCTGATGATCTGCACCGTTTCGACCACCGACCAGGTTTCGCCGCCCCAGGCACCGGCGTTCATCGCCAGCGCACCGCCCAACGTGCCAGGGATGCCGGAAAAGAACTCGCCACCCTGCAAGCCCAGCGCTGCCGTGCGCTTGGCCAACCGCGCGCAATGCGCGCCGGCTTCGACCTGAACGCGGCCATCGCCGAGGTCTTTGATGTGGTCCAGCACGCCGTGCACGCACACTGTGGTGCCGCGGAATCCGGCATCGCGCACGAGCAAGTTGCTGCCCAGGCCAAGCCACAGCAAGTCTTCGCCCGCAGGCAGGCGGCGCATGAACTCGCCCAGGTCGGCATGATCGGCAGGCTTGTAGTAGCGGTCGGTGGGGCCGCCGACACGCCATGAGGTGTGGCGCGACATCGGCTCCGACACGCGTAGTTCTCCCCGCAAGGCATGGCTCATGCCGCACCTCCTGCGCCCATCGCACTCATCAACCGCGCCGGCAGGCTGCCGATGTTTCCGGCGCCCAGGGTGAGCACCACATCGCCGGGCTGCAACAGATCGGCCAATGTCGGAATCAGTTCGTCCAACGCCTCGACAAACACCGGGCTGGCCTTGCCGCGGGCGCGAATACCGCGTGCCAGCGCACGGCCGTCGGCATTGCTGATCGGCGCCTCACCTGCCGGATACACCTCGGTGAGAATCAGCGGGTCGGTATCGGCCAAGACATTGCAAAAGTCGTCGAACAGATCGCGTGTGCGGGTGTAGCGATGCGGCTGGAATACGGTCACCAGCCGGCGGCCGGGCCAGGCATCGCGCATCGCCGCCAGCGTGGCTTCCAGTTCGCTGGGGTGATGGCCATAGTCATCAATCAGTAGTGCAGTGCCGTCTCCGGCCTGCAATTCGCCAACAACTTCGCAACGGCGACTGATGCCGGCAAAGGCGGTCAGCGCAGCGCCAATCTTGTCTAGCGGCACGCCCAATTCGCTGCCCACGGCAACCGCTGCCAAGGCATTGAGCACGTTGTGCTTGCCCGGTAAGTTGAGGTGAATTTCTGCCGACTCGCCACCGGCAAGCCGCACGGTAAAGTGCGAGCCGCGGCCGTCGATGCGGATGTCTTCGGCGCGCACATCGGCGTCTGCGTGAATGCCGTAGGTAGTCACCGGTCGGCCTAGCGTGTCGATCAAGCTGGCGATCACCGGGTCGTCCACACACACCACAGCCAGGCCGTAGAACGGCAGGCGATGGAGGAACTCGATGAAGGTGTCCTGCAGCTTGGAGAACTCGCCGCCGTAGGTTTCCAGGTGGTCAGCATCGATATTCGTGACCACCGCAATCATCGGATTGAGGTGCAGGAACGACGCGTCCGACTCGTCGGCCTCGGCCACCAGATACGGCCCACCGCCCAACTTGGCGTTGGCGCCAGCCGACAACACCTTGCCGCCGACCACGAAGGTGGGGTCCAACTCGCCCTCGGCCAGCACGCTGGCCACCAAGCTGGTGGTGGTTGTCTTGCCGTGGGTACCGGCAATGGCAATGCCGTAGCGGAAGCGCATCAACTCAGCGAGCATTTCGGCTCGGCGCACCACCGGCAACCGCTGAGCATGGGCAGCCACGACTTCCGGGTTGGCCTTGTCAACAGCCGTCGAGGTCACAACAACGTCGGCGCCATCAATATTCGATTCGCCATGGCCGATATGAATACTGGCGCCCAGTTCGCCCAGGCGCAGGGTCGCCGGCCCTTCGCGCAAATCACTACCCGACACCGCGTAACCCAGGTTCAGCAGTACCTCGGCAATGCCGGCCATGCCGACACCGCCGATGCCAACAAAATGAATCTGCGACACGCGGCGCATCGGCCGCTTGAGCATTTCGACGTTGTGCATGTCGGGGCTCATGCCGCCACCCCTGCTGCGTCCAGGCAGGCGTCGACGATTTGCTTGCAGGCCTGTGGCTGCGCCTGCTTGCGCGCGGCCTGCGCCATACGCAGCAACTGGCCGTGGTCGGCCAGCAACTCAGCCAGCGTGTCGGCGAGGATCTGCGGCGTCAGCTCGCGCTCTTGAATCAATTTTGCGGCGCCGGCCTGCACCAACACCTGCGCGTTGGCGGTTTGGTGGTCATCCACCGCGAATGGAAACGGCACCAGCACTGCAGCGCAGCCGGCTGCGGCGAGTTCGGCAATCGTTAGCGCACCCGCGCGGCAAACGAGCAAATCAGCCCAGGCGTAGGCCGCGGGCATATCGTCGATAAATTCGACCAACTCGACCTGCACATCGGTGTCAGCATAAGCCTGCTGCGCTTGTGCCAGCGTGCGGCCGCCCTGATGCCACAGCACCGGGCGCGCGTCAGCGGGCAACAATGCGACGGCCTTGGGCACTAAGGTATTCAGCGCCAACGCACCGAGGCTGCCACCCACAACCAAAACGCGGGGTTGCCGGCCTGGCTGCATACGCGCTGCGGGCGGCGGCACGGCAGCAAAGGCTGCGCGCACCGGGTTGCCCACAGTGAGCAACTTCGGGGTGTCGATAAATGTGCCGGGGAAGGCCTGCATCACCTGCCGCGCCAACTTGGCCAGCAGGCGATTGGTCAGGCCGGCGGTGGCATTTTGCTCATGCACCAGCAACGGCCGGCGGCGTAGTGCAGTGGCTACGCCAACCGGGCCGGACACAAAACCACCCATGCCCAGCACCACATCGACACCTTGCCGGCGGCTAGCCCGCAACGCTTGCCACAACGCGCGCAGCAACTTGAACGGTGCCGTAATCAACGGCAACACGCCCTTACCGCGCAAGCCGCCGATGGCAATCCATTCCATTTCAAACTTGGCAGCCGGCACCACACGCGCCTCCAAACCAGCGCGCGTGCCAAACCAGACCACGCGGTGGCCCAGTTCGCGCAGCGCTTCTGCCACGGCCAATGCCGGGAACACATGCCCGCCCGTGCCGCCGGCGGCAATGCCCACCGTGAGGGTTGCCGCAGTCATTTGCGCCGCCCCCGGTCTGGCGTACAAGCTGCGCCTGCCTCGAGGCGGGTTTAGCGATCTACGCGAAGCAGCAAGCCCGTCGCATCGCACATGGGCAGCAGGCTTCGGCAGCCAGAGCGGAAGAACGGCATGGTCAGGCCCTTGGTG
>JAAFAL010000128.1 GCA_018222345.1 bacterium | reverse complement strand
GTCCAGATCACGGAGTTCAGCCATCTCGGGTTGGGCGACCGCAGGTGTGGCGATGTCGCGTTCGCTGGCGGCGAGCAGGTTGCGCTTGATGCGCGGGATGGCGGCGTGAATGTCTTCGGTGGACGCCGTGCTATTGTACAAGGCCCGCTCCATAGCGTTGCGCAGTTTGGCCTCGTCGAAGGGCTCCGGCGTACCGTCACTTTTGACGACCCTGGGCAGCTTGAGCTCGGCAGCCTCAAACGTTGTGAAGCGCCCGTTGCAGGCCGTACACGCACGCCGGCGGCGCACCTGCGCATCTTCGGCCGCTAGGCGACTATCGACAACGCGCGTGTCGTTCTGGCCACACAGTGGACAGCGCATACGTGCTCAGGCCGCCTTGGCCTTTGCGGCGTCATATACCGGGTGGCGGGCGCACAGCGCGGCGACTTTGCTGCGCACGCTGTCGATGACGGCTTCGACGTTGTCGCCCGCATCCAGCGCGTCGAGCACGTCGCAAATCCAACCAGACAGTTCGCGCATATCGGCCTCGGTGAAGCCGCGCGTGGTCGAAGCCGGCGAGCCCAAGCGCAAGCCGCTCGTGACGCGCGGTGGCCGCGGATCATTGGGCACGGAATTCTTGTTGACGGTGATATGTGCGCGGCCCAGTGCTTCCTCGGCATCGTGGCCGGTGACGTCCTTGCCGCGCAGGTCAACCAGAATCAGGTGGTTATCCGTACCGTCGGAAATCACCTTGTAGCCGCGCTCGACAATCACCTGCGCCATGGCACGGGCGTTATCGACAACCGCTTGCTGGTAGTCGGTGAAGCTTGGGTCCAAGGCTTCGGCAAAAGCCACAGCCTTGGCCGCAATCACGTGCATCAACGGGCCGCCTTGCTGGCCGGGAAACACTGCGGAATTCAGCTTCTTGTAGAGATCAGCGTCGCCGTTGTTCGACAGGATCAGCCCGCCGCGTGGGCCGCGCAAGGTCTTGTGCGTGGTCGTTGTCACAACATGTGCATGCGGCAGCGGCGACGGATAGTGGCCGGTGGCGACCAAGCCAGCCACGTGGGCCATATCCACCCACAGCCAGGCACCCACCGAATCAGCAATCGTGCGCATGCGCGCCCAATCAACGTGACGCGAGTAGGCAGAGAAACCGCCGATGATCATCTTCGGTTTGTGCTCGCGCGCCGCAGCTTCGATGTTGTCGTAATTGATCAGGCCGGTTTCGGGCACGATCTCGTAGCTGACCGCGTTGTAGTGCTTGCCCGAGAAGTTGACCTTGGAGCCATGCGTGAGGTGGCCGCCATGCGCCAAGCTCATGCCCAGCACGGTGTCGCCGGGCTTGACCAGCGCCATGAACACGGCGGCATTGGCCTGCGCACCGGAGTGCGGCTGCACATTGGCGAAATCGCAATCGAACAGCTTTTTGGCGCGCTCGATCGCCAGCTCTTCAGCCACGTCAACATGTTCGCAACCGCCGTAATAGCGGCGGCCGGGATAGCCCTCCGCATACTTGTTGGTGAGCACCCCGCCCTGCGCCGCCATCACACGCGGGCTGGCGTAGTTTTCGGAGGCAATCAGTTCGATATGCGCTTCCTGGCGCGCGGCCTCGGCATCAAGCGCGGCAGCCAGTTCAGGGTCAAATTGGGCGAGCGGGGAGGTGGATGTCCACATATGGTGTGATTCCGGTCAACAGGTAGCAAGATATTGTAACGTGGCCGCGCCATGCGGTGCGTGTCTCGGCTAGTGCGCCGCTTCGCGATCCTGCACCAGCACCCAAGGTTTGACGACCACGCACCACAGGTGGGCGTCGCGGGCATGCCAGCTTGCGGCTTGCTCGTCGCGCACCGCGCAAACCATGCCAGCGTCTGTCCAAGGCTTCAGCGTCTCAGCGTCGTCCTCGCCCATGGCGCAGGCCACGTCGAGCAAGTCCAACGCGGGGTCAACAGCAATGACGTTGCCAGCAGCGAACAAACGCTGCAAATCAGACCACGGCACGGTGGAGGTTTCGGTAAGCAGCTTCTCGCGCAGTGATCCTGCTGCGACTTCGACCTGCTCGCTCACGCCGTGATTTCGAGCATCTTGTCCAGCGCATATTTGGCCGATGCGGCGGTTTTGGGTTCGACCTGAATCTGGTTGACCACCTCACCGGCGACCAGCGATTCTAGCGCCCAGGCCAAATGCTGCGGATCGGTGCGGAACATGGTGCTGCACATGCACACCATGGGGCTCATGAACTGCACCTTGACGCCCTTGGGCGCCATCTCGTCGTGCAGCCGATTGACCAAGTTGAGCTCAGTGCCCACCAGCCAGTGCGTGCCGGGCTCGGCGGCGCGGACGGTCTTGAGGATGAATTCGGTGCTGCCCACGTAATCGCTGGCCTGGCACACCTCGAAGTTGTTCTCGGGGTGGCTGATGACTTTGCCGCCCGGCACATCCTTGCGGAATTTCTCCACATGCTGCGGCATGAACATCTGGTGCACCGAGCAAAAGCCCTTCCACAGGATGATCTTGGCGCGCTTGATCTCGTCTTCGGTGAGGCCGCCCATGGGCTTGTCGAAATCCCAGGTGACCATGTCGTCCAGCGGGATACCCATGCCGTAGCCGGTGTTGCGGCCCAGGTGCTGGTCGGGGAAAAACAATACTTTCTCGCGCTGCGAGAATGACCACTCCAGCACGCCCTTGGCATTGGTGGAGGTGCAGACGATGCCGCCATGATCGCCACAAAAGGCTTTGAGGTCGGCGGCGCTGTTGATATAGGTGACCGGCGTGACGGTCTCGTCCGGGTCGATCACTTGCGAGAGTTCGTCCCAGGCGCGCCGCACGTTGCGCAGGTTGGCCATGTCGGCCATGGAGCAGCCTGCCGCAAGGTCGGGCAGCACAACTTGCTGGTCGTCGCGGGTGAGGATGTCGGCCACCTCGGCCATGAAGTGCACGCCGCAAAACACGATGAACTCGGCGTCTGACTTGGCCGCCTCGGCCGACAACTTCAGCGAGTCACCGGAAATATCGGCGAACTGAAATACTTCATCGCGCTGATAGTGATGCCCGAGGATCAGCAGCCGGTCGCCCAATTGCGCCTTGGCCGCGCGGATACGCGCATCGCACTCGGCGTCGCTGAGGCCGGTGTAACCGTCCAGCGGGCTGGGTGCTAAATCTTTCAGTGCGACTGCCATCTCAACATCCTAGATGGGGGCTTTCGCGCAGCTTATCAAGCTGGGCGGGCGCGCGGGCAAGCTGCGCTACGCGCCGCCGTCGTCCTCTGGCGTAGCCGTTACATTCACGGTTGCAGAGTCGCTGAATGTCGTCACGCTGCCGTCATCGGCAACCTCGGAACGAGTCGCGGTAATCGTCGCAGTGTTGTCCTCATCGACGATCGAAGCAACCGCGCCGGCGCTCACCCCTGCATTGCTCACCAATACGGCGGCGTTGTCTGACGTCCACGTCACGTGCCGTGTGATGAGCTGAGTGCGTGCGCCGTCGTCGAACGTGCCGGTGGCGATTAGATTGCCGTCGTCGTTGCCGACCAACTCCAAGGTTTGCGGCGTCACCGCAAGTGAGTTCAGCTCCGCATCCACAATCGTGACGTCGATCGGCGCCGAAAATACAAAGTCTTCGTCTTCGACGTCATCTGGCGTTTGGTCAAATCGCGCTGTGACCTCCACTGGCGCCGGATCGGCCATAAGGCCACGTAGCGCATTAACCACACCCTCGGTCAAATCGAAGGCTGCAACCTCCTCGCGGCTGCTGATGTAATCCGCCTGCGAGGTCAGCACTTGCTCGTCGCCGTTGGCAAATTGTGCGGTCACTTCGAAAATTTCGGTTGTGGCCGTAATCAGCTCGTTGCGATCGTCAAACTCTTTTGCCAACACCAAAGAATCGATTGGCGCGACCTCAACTGCGGCAGTCGCTTCGATGCCACAAAAATCCAAGATCGTGCGGCTGGTCAGTGAGCCTGCGCCAACCCCGGTTATCTCGCCGCTAACCGGGTTCAACTCGGCGATCGCGGTCGTGGGATCTTCCTCGTCGTCTCCCACGGCTTCCGCTTCGTCGAAGGTCCAGCGGGTAAATCCGGCGAGGTTGAGATCCTCTCCCTCAATGTCGGCGAACACAGTCTGGGAGCGGCGGGCGCCAATAGCAGTCGTGGAGGCTGCGGGCTCAACTCGCACATCGCCAAGTGCAGACACATCAACAAGCAGCGACGCTGCTTGATCAAGGAAAGTCGCGGTCACGGTCGCTGTGCCAGGCTGCACGGGTATCAGCGTGCCCTTGGCCAACTGCGCGTTGCCGGATTCGGGCAGCACGATGTCACCGTCGCTTACCATCAGCACGTCGGGATTGTTCGATGTCCAAGTCGCGCGGGCGGTGAAGTTGCCCCGCGCACCGTTGGTAAATTCGCCAACCATGGCGACATTGACCCGCAGACATTGAATCATTTCGAATGCGCTGCCATCGGCAGGCTCAACCGAAATGAAGAACGACTCCGGCCGGTTGCCGTCGCCGATGCCCTCGCACGCCGTCAGGGCAGCCAAAGCGGCGGCCACAAAACTAGTTTTAAGTAACGCTTTCATGGTCATTGTGCTTGTGTCTCGTTGTCAGCCGGATCAGCCGGCGCAGGTTTGGCGCGCAGCTTGATGCCCAGCTCGCGCAATTGCGCTGGGGCGGCGTCGCCGGGTGCCTCTGTGAGCAGGCAACTGGCACTTTGTGTTTTCGGAAATGCAATCACGTCGCGAATTGAACTCGCACCTGCCATCAACATCACCAGACGATCCAGCCCATAAGCAATACCGCCGTGTGGCGGCGCGCCATAAGCCAAGGCGTCGAGCAGGAAGCCGAACTTCTCGCGCGCCTCGTCCTCGCTGATCCCCAGCACATCGAAGGCCGCCGACTGCAATGCCGGGCTGTGGATACGCAAGCTGCCACCGCCGACTTCGACGCCGTTGAGCACTAGGTCATAGGCTTGGGACAACGCCTCGCCGGGATTGTTCTTGAGCGCCTCGGGGTCTTGATTGACCGGCGCGGTGAACGGGTGGTGCAACGCCTGCCAACGGTTATCGCGGCCATCCCACTCGAACATGGGCCAATCGACCACCCACAGCGGCGACCAATCGCCTTCAACGCGGCCCATGTCGTGGCCGAGCTTGACGCGCAACGCGCCCATGGCGTCATTGACGACTGCGGCCTTGTCGGCACCGAAGAACAGCAGGTCGCCGGACTCGGCGGCCGTACGTTCCAGCACGCCGGCGATGGCTTCGTCGGACAGAAACTTGAGGATTGGCGATTGCAAGCCATCACGGCCAGCAGCGGCATCATTGACCTTGACGTAAGCCAAGCCCTTGGCGCCATAGCGGCCCACATAGGCGGTGTAATCGTCGATTTGCTTGCGGGTCAGGCCGCCCTGCTCCGCCGCACCACCAGGCACACGCAACACCACAACGCGGCCATCGTCGGATTTGGCCGGGCCGGAGAACACCTTGAACTCGGCATCAGCCACTAGGTCGGCGATCTCGACCAGTTCCATGTCGATGCGCAAATCCGGCTTGTCGGAGCCAAAGCGCTGCATGGCCTCGGCATAGGCCATGCGCGGGAACGGCTCGGGCAGCTCCACATCCAGCGTGGCCTTGAACACGCTGCGGATCATCTGCTCATTGATCTCGAGAATCTCTTCCATGCTTTGGAACGATGTCTCGATATCAAGCTGAGTGAACTCCGGCTGACGGTCGGCGCGCAGATCTTCGTCGCGGAAGCAGCGGGCAAACTGATAGTAGCGATCCATGCCCGCCACCATCAGCAATTGCTTGAACAATTGTGGTGACTGCGGCAAGGCGAAAAACTCGCCCGGATAGGTGCGGCTGGGCACCAGATAGTCGCGCGCGCCTTCCGGCGTGCTGCGGGTCAGGATCGGCGTTTCGATATCCAGAAAGCCGTTGTCGTCCATGAACCGGCGCAGCGCGCTGGCAACCTGGGCGCGCAAGCGCAGGCGCTCCGCCATTTCCGGGCGGCGCAGGTCGATGTAGCGGTACTTGAGGCGCACGTCTTCGCCGGTCTCGTCGTCGTCCAGCGGAAACGGCGGCGTCTTGGCCACATTAAGCACATCCAACTCAGTCGCCAGCACTTCGATCTGCCCCGTGCGCAACTTGTCGTTCGCCGTGCCTTCTGGGCGATGGCGCACACGGCCAGTCACCTTGATGACGAACTCGCTGCGCAGGCGCTCGGCCTGAGCAAACATGGTTGCATCGTCGGGATCAAACACCACCTGCAGCACGCCTTCGCGATCGCGCAGGTCGATGAAGATCACCCCGCCGTGGTCACGACGGCGGTTGACCCAACCGGACACAGTGACGGTCTGGTCAAGCAAATCGGTGTCAACGACACCACAGTAATGGCTGCGATACATGGCGAGCGGGGGTTGATTTGGGTTGCGCGATGCCCTGCCAAGTGAACCGGGCGGGCTGCGACAAAGCGCGTGATTCTACTGTGGCGGCGCCGGCAAGTCGATGGGCGATGGCATGCCATCCTCCCGATCCTCGGGCCGCACGGCGCCCATGCTGATGATGAGCTGCAGTGCGTCCTCGACGCTCATCTTCAACCGCACCAAGTCCGACTCCGGCATGATCACCACATAACCCGAGGTGGGGTTGGGCGTAGTGGGCACATAAACCGTCACCATGTCCTGCGCCGTATGGCGCGAGATCTCCCGGGAGGCGGTGCCGGTGCGAAAACCCAGCGTCCACAGGCCTTCGCGCGGGTATTGCAGCATCACCACTTCGCGAAAAGCGTTCTGCTGATCCGAGAACACGGTCTCGGTGAGTTTTTTGACGCCGCCATAAACACTGCGAACCAACGGAATGCGGTTGACCGCCTTCTCGGCCCATTCCAGCAAGCGCCGACCGAGAAAGTTGGCCACCAGCGCACCGGTGACCAGCACAATCAGCAAGCTGACCACCACACCCAAGCCCGGGATGTGCATGCCAAGCAGGGCGTCGGGGCGCCAAGCCGGCGGCAGGATGAGCATGGTCTGATCGAGCAGATCGACCAACAAGCGGACGATGATTAGCGTGGCGGCAATGGGGAGCCATACCACCAACCCGGCCACCAACCAACGGCGTATCAGGCGCATGACGGCATCCCCCCTGTCCTGCAGCCGTTATCGCGAGCGCCGCAGGCGCGCAGCGATCTCTCACCAAAACCGCCACCCCACGAGATTGCCGCGGCACTTCGTGCCTCGCAACGACAGCCTCCTTCAATAATTGGCGGCTCGCAATGGCAAGCAGTCATCAGGCTGCAGAGCCCTTCGAAGTTGAAGGCTTGCTCGCCGATGCTTTGTCGGGTTTGCTGGTGGTGTCAGTTTTGGACTCGGTCTTGCCTGTCGTGTCACTGGCTGGCTTGTCGGGTGACTTGTCACCGGCAAGATTGCGCTTACCGTCCTTTTTGAAATCGGTCTCGTACCAGCCGCCGCCCGACAAACGGAAGGCGGCAGCGCTGACCTTTTTCACCAGCGCAGTGGCGTGACAATCCGGGCAGTCAGTCAGCGGCGGCTCGCTGAGCTTTTGCAGCGCTTCGAGTTCATAGCCGCAGTCGCGGCAGGCGTATTCGTAAATTGGCATGGGACTGGTACGGGTTATGCGGCGGGCTGCGCCTATTGTGCGGCCTGTAGCGCGCCAATCAAGCGTGCTTGAACTTTTGCGCTCCTGCGAGGGTGCACATGAGGGGTCAGCCATTTCAATCACGGGCACCCCTCATCCGCCCTTCAGGCACCTTCTCCCCGCTGAAGAAGGGCTTTCTCTCATACACATCT
>JAAFAL010000127.1 GCA_018222345.1 bacterium | reverse complement strand
GTGCTGTGGTCAATGCAGTGGGCCAACGCCGTGTTGGGCAATCCGCCCGATGCCGCAGCGCTGGAAGTCAACTTTGGTGGCCTGCAGCTCGAAGCCATGGTGGAGACACGCGTTGCCGTGGGTGGTCCGCAGATTCAGGTCACGGTGAACGGCGATACTAAGCCGCTGTGGAAACCGCTGGTAATGCAGCCCGGCGACGTGCTGGATCTGGCCGCCGCAGGCGCCCGCCGCAATACGGTGGCGGTGCAGGGCGGCTTCGAAACTGCGCGAGTTTTGGGCAGCCGCGCAATGTCCGTGCGCGAGGGCTTGGGCGGACTGGGCGATGGCTTGCAAGCGCAGCCATTGCGCGCCGGCGATCTGCTGCCATGCCCGGCAATGTCAACGCCGAATGCTGCGCAGCCCGCGCCGTCACTGGATGCGCTGGACCAGCGCGAGCCGATCCGTTACTTGCCACTGGATCGTGGCAAGCACTTCGCGCGCCGCGCGCGTCAGTCGTTCCCCGCAGCGTCTTACCGCATCAGCCCACAATCTGATCGCATGGGGTGTCGGCTTGAAGGCGAAGCGGTTGTTCCGGATCGCGGTGTTGACGCCTCATTCGCGGTGCTGCCGGGTTGTATTCAGGTGCCGCCGGATGGCCAGCCGATTATCTTGCTGGCCGACTGCCAGACCATGGGTGGTTATCCGGTGCTGGGCGCCGTGATCGCTGCCGACATGTCGCGCCTGGGCCGTTGCGTGCCGGGCGACATGGCGCAGTTCAGGCCGGTCACGCCCGACGCTGCGCGCCGCGCTTGGGCCAGTTTTGTAGCCACACTGCCCGGATGAAGTGTTTTGAGCCGGCGCTCAGGCAATACGAATGCGCACCACGCGCATCACTTCCATGTCGATGCCTGCGACAGATTCTGTCGCGGGGTAGTAGGTCAAATTCACCCGGCGGCCGGTGATGTCCTTGTAGCGCTTCTTGCGCTTGTACTTGAACGGCACATCGACGCCTTCGATCAGGATAGTGTTTTGCAGCCAGTCGCCCACCGTGCGCTGCACGTGCGATACCACTTTGCGGTTCTCGGAATGCACCAATTCCTGGTGCTTTGCCACCAGTTTTTCACCGTCAGTTTTCACGCGGCTAGTTCGGTGAAAGTTTTGCCAGAATCGCGTCGGCGTCCTTTTTGGCAAAGCCGACGATGATGCCGTCGTCGGTTTCAATTACCGGGCGCTTGATCAGCGTAGGCTGCTCGACTAGCGGCGTCAGGTCGCCAGTTGCTATGGACTCCTGCGTGTTAGCCGGCAGTTGGCGCCAGGTGGTGCCGCGCCGGTTGACCAGGGTGTCTAGCCCCACGGCATCAGCCCAGCGCTTGACCCGCGCCTCGTCCAGGCCATCTTTGCGAAAGTCGTGGAAGGCGTAGGCGATGCCGGCAGCGTCCAGCGCCGTGCGGGCGCGCTTGACGGTGTCGCAATTGGCAATGCCATAAACAGTCATCGTGCTCATGCGGCAGTATTCTCAGCGCGGGGCAACAAGCGTGCAAACAGGGCGCCGCCCAGCGCGCCGCAGACTGCCAGCCCCGCCAAGCCCAACGCGCTGCGCGCGGCGGCAACCGGCGTGATGCCAAAGGCCATGTTCAGCGCCAGCAGAATTGTCAGCACTGCCACGCCGCCGGCTAGCCCGTACCAAGCGGCGCGCGGGCCAGGCACCCAGATGCGCAACCCGCGGGTGAATACGAATGCGACCAATAAACCAATGGCCACAAGCGGCCCGAAGCTTGGGGAAAAGCCGACGATGTCCTGGGCGGTGGTTTGCAACCGCAACGACAGTGGGATTTGCGCGCCAAGTTCAGTAAGTGCGGCGAGGTTGAACTGCGTTTGCACAACGCAGCCGAGCAGCGTTGTCAGCAGCACCGCTGCCAGCCACGCGCCGGTGGTGCGCAGCACATTGGATTTGCTTGGCCAAGTCATGCTGCCATGATGCCGCAGTGGCGGCGGCGCTGCTATCGTTGGCGCCCGCCATTATTCATGCTTGCCATGCGTTATCTGCTTTTTGCCCTGGCTTTTTCTTGGGGCCTTGCCATCGCCACGCTGCCTGTGCATGCGGCTGACGTCTCGGTCGAGACCGTCGTCGAAGGCCTCGATACACCGTGGCATGTCAGTTTTTTGCCCGATGGTCGGTGGCTGGTCACCGAGCGCGGCGGGCAATTGCGGGTCATCGAAAATGGCGCGCTATGGCCGGAGCCGGTGGATGGCGTGCCGCCGGTTTATGCGGCGAGTCAGGGCGGGTTGTTCGAGGCCTTGCCGGCGCCAGATTTTTCCGACACCGGCACGATCTACCTGAGCTTCGCGCACGGCACCCCGGCCGCCAATGCCACGCGTGTGGTGCAGGCACGCCTGACCGGCATGCAATTAATCGACGTGCAACCCGTGTTCACTGCGCAGCCGCTCAAAGACACGCCCGTGCACTACGGCGGCCGCATGACCTGGCTGGGCGACGGCAGTTTGTTGATCGGCTTGGGTGATGGTTTTGACTACCGCGAAGCCGCGCAGCGGCTGGACAGTCACTTGGGCAAAACGGTGCGCATCAATGCCGACGGCTCCGTGCCCGCAGACAACCCATTCCTTGGCCAAAAAGGCGCCTTGCCCGAGATTTACACCCTGGGCAACCGCAATGTGCAGGGCGTGGCCTTCGATGCGGCGCGCGGCATCGTCTGGGCGCACGAGCATGGCCCCAAGGGTGGTGATGAACTCAACCGCCTGACACCCGGTGGCAACTACGGCTGGCCGCTGGCCACGCACGGTGTCGATTACACCGGCGCGCGCATCAGCCCATTCAAAACCCTGCCAGGTATGCTCGATGCACAAGTGGGTTGGACGCCATCGATTGCGCCCAGTGGCTTGGCGGTGGTCACAGGGCCGATGTTTGCCGATTGGCAGGGCGACCTGCTCGTTTCCAGTTTGGCCGAGCGTAGCCTGCGCCGGATCGAACTCGATGACGCCGGCAACGTTGTGGCCCAACACCGGCTGCTGCCTGAATTGAACGAGCGCCTGCGCGACGTGCAGATTGCACCCGATGGCGCCATCATCGTGCTGGCCGAAAGCAGCGGCCGGATGCTCAGAATCACTCCCAAATGAGCGAGCCAGATTTGCTCGATGCGGTGGCCGAGCAACACGCGCCCGGCATTGCCCGCATCTACAACCACTACATTGCCAACACGCTGAGCACCTTCGAAGAGGCGCCAGTGACACCTGCCGACATGGCCGCCCGCGTGCGCAGTGCGCAGGAAGGTGGCTATTGCTGGTTTGTGGCGGTGGAGGGCGAGCAGGTGCTGGGCTACGCCTACGCCAATATCCTCAAGCCGCGTACGGCGTATCGCTACACCGCTGAAACCTCGGTGTATATCGACCCCGACAATCTGCGCCGCGGTCTGGCCCGTGCGTTGTACGACAAACTCATCGCCCGCCTGCACGCCGCCAATGTGCGCCAATTGATGGGCATCATCACGGTGCCTAACCCCGCCAGCATTGCGCTGCATGAGCAGTTCGGCTTCGTGAAGGTCGCGCACCTACCGCAAGTGGGCTACAAGTTTGGCCAGTGGGTCGATGTGGGCTATTGGCAGCGCGACCTCGGCGAGCGGCCGCATGCACCGGCTTGCGCCCGCAACCGCGAGCCCATTGCCGGGGTGTTGGCGCAACATCTACAAGGCGACGAATCGGTATTGGAAATTGGTAGCGGCACTGGCGAACATGCGGTGTTTTTTGCCCAGCGTTTCCCAAGCTTGAATTGGCAATGCAGTGATCTACCCGAGCGCCTGCCGGGCATCGCGGCTTGGCTCACGGAAACCCGCCTGCCGCCACCTGTGCCTTTGGACGCGATTGGCGGCCCGTGGCCGCAGCAAACCTTCGATGCCGTTTTTACCGCCAACAGCCTGCACATCATGCCGTGGCAGGCGGTGGAAGCGCTGTTTGCTGGCCTGCCAGCGGTGCTGGCGCCGGGCGCGCGGCTCATTGTTTATGGGCCATTCAAATATGGCGATGCGTTCACCAGCGCGTCCAACGCCGATTTCGACGCCAGCCTGCGCGCCCGCGGCCAAGGCCACGGTATCCGCGATTTCGAGGCTGTGGATGCGTTGGCACAGCAGGCTGGCTTGCAGTTGGTGAAAGACCACACCATGCCGGCTAACAATCAGTGCATTGTGTGGCAGAGATCGTGATGGCTGAGTCTCGCTTGATTGTCATCGGCGTGGGCGCCGCGCAACAAGCCAAGTTGTATTTGCGTGATCCCAGCAACTACGTCATCGAGATCAAGGCGTATCGCGACTTTGCCGCCAGGCTGAGCAGCGACGACTCTGCTTACAACAGCAATCCGCTACCCTAGTAAGGGATGCGCCGACCGAATCACGCGGACGCGCCGGAGTCCTCTCTGGCTCGCTCGCAAGGAACTGAGGAGAGAAATATGGTTGTTCCATATGAACGACGAATGACGCCGCGAGCGGGCCAGAGAGGCCCGGCCTCGAAGAGGTTCGGCCTGAAAAGTGCTGCTGACTGCGTTGGGTGGCTTGGCCGTAGAATGACTACGGCGCTGCACCACCCGCCTTGCATCAGCACTTTTCAGGACTCGAACGCGGTTCGCGTGATGCGGTCGGCGCATCCCTTATGAGCAACAACCAAACCAATCTCGCGCTGTTCTGCGACTTTGAGAACATCGCCCTGGGCGTGCGCGACGCGCGTTATGCCGCCTTCGACATCGGCAATGTGCTCGAGCGTCTGCTCACCAAGGGCAGCATTGTGGTCAAGAAGGCTTACTGTGACTGGTCGCGTTATGCCGACTTCAAGGCACCTATGCATGAGGCGGCGTTCGAGCTGATCGACATCCCCCACGTGCGCCAGTCGGGCAAGAACTCGGCCGACATTCGGATGGTCGTTGACGCGCTGGACCTGTGTTACACCAAGAGTCACGTCGATACCTTCGTGGTGATCTCGGGCGACAGTGACTTTTCGCCGCTGGTGTCGAAACTGCGCGAGAACAACAAGACGGTGATCGGTGTCGGCGTCAAGAACAGCACCTCCGACCTGCTCACCGCCAACTGCGACGAGTTCATCTTTTACGACGACCTGGTGCGCAGCACCGAGAAGAAAACCCGCAGCCGCAAGCGCAAGCCGGCCGCCAAGCAAGACCCGAAAAACGAAGCCTTCGACCTGGTGCGCGACACACTCGCGGCGCTGATCGAAGAACGCGGCGAAGACGACAAGATTTGGGGCAGCATGATCAAACAAACGCTCAAGCGGCGGAAACCCGGCTTTGCCGAGAGCTATTACGGCTTTGACTCGTTCAATAAATTACTGGAAGCCATGAGCAGCGAGCAATTGCTCAAGCTCACGCGCGATGACCGTTCCGGCGGGTACCTCGTCAATCCTAAGGAGGACTGAGCCGTGCATCCATTATTGATCGTCCTGCTGCTTGTCCTAGTTGTCGCGCTGCTGTTCGCAACTGTTTTGCTGGCACGTAACGGTTGGGGCGAGCCAGGCGAAGATGTCGGCGATGCCGGCGCGCGGCGCACGCTGATCCTCGGGGTTGCGCTGATCACGGGCCTGAACCTGGTGCTCGCAGCTACTGCCTTGTACGTGGCGCAGTCGTCTGGTGATCCGGTGTCTGTCAGTGAGGCGGGCTTG
This sequence comes from bacterium, assembly GCA_018222345.1. Lineage (GTDB taxonomy): Bacteria > Pseudomonadota > Gammaproteobacteria > Nevskiales > OUC007 > JAAFAL01. The sequence continues at coordinate 2,199 of JAAFAL010000127.1, read as the reverse complement.
AGCCCGGATGTGCAGCGGCGCATGGATGACCTGGAAGCCCGCTTGGCCGATGCCGAACGAGCGTTGAACCGCAGCGGCGATAGCAAAGTGGCTGGCCCGAAGATCGACCCGACCCTGCGCGAGGCCACATTGCGCGCCAAGCCGGCCGGTGAGGCGCTGACAAAACTCGCGGGGGGCACGCCGGTTGATGTGCTGTTTTGCCTCGACAAGCGCGAAGCCGGGCAATACTGGTGCGAAGTGCGCACTGCTGGCGGCGACACAGGCTGGGTGCCGCGGCCGTTGATCCGGCCGACGCCGGAACTCTAAGCCTCAATCTGATGACGCCGCGGGCTTAAACCGCGACAGCCGGGCCGAGGTGCCGCTGCCGCCGGCGCGGGTGGCACCGGCAATCACGTAAATGCTGCCGCCTAGCGCGACAGCGCCCAAACCGTGGCGCGGCACCGGCATGTCGGGCAGGGCGTGCCAGCTTTCTGCCTCGGTGTCATAAACCCAGCTTTGCGCATGCACACCGCCGCCATTGTTGAAATATTCGCCGCCAAATACGTACAGCTTTAGGCCAAGCGCCGCGGCGGCCAAACCACCTTGGGCTTGCGGCATCTTCGGCCCTGTTGTCCAGCGCGTGGCAACCGGGTCGTAGATTTGCAGGTCGGCGCGGTTGCCGCCCTGCACGGTGCGGCCACCGGCAATCAACAACTTGCCATCGACAACCGCCGCAGCGGCGCTATTCAGGGCTTGCGGCGCCGTCAGCCCACGTGTGAATTCACGCGTTTCGGGATCGAAGCGCAGCGATGTCGCCGTGTCGGCCTGGTCGCCCCAATGGGCATTGTCATCGCCTGACGGGCTGCGGCCAGTGGCCAGGTAGATCACGCCATCGCTGAATGCTGCGGTGGTTTCGGACAATGGCTGCGGCAATTCGGCGACGTGTTGCCACTGGGCTGCACCGTCGGCCAGGCGTAAGACATCACGGCTGTTGCTCCAGCGGCCGCTATTGGCGACGACAAAGCCGCCAAACGCCCACAAGGCATCACCGGTGGAAACCAAAATCGGGTGATGTCGCGGCTCCGGCAGTGCCGGGCCGTCCGTCCACCGGTTTGTCGCCGGGTCATAAATCACCACACGGTCCGACACGTTTTGCTGTGCCGCCGGCACGTCGGGGCTGAGCCCGCCAGCCACCCAGATCTTGCCCTGATGCACGGCTGGGTAAATTTCCTGCACCCGGTAGGGCAAGTCGGCGCGGGCCTCCCAGGTGCCGGGTGCCACGGGTTGAGTTGGTTGCTGCCCGGCGCACGCAATTGCCGCGCAACAGCAAAGCCAAACAATCATCAGACGGTTGATGGCGCTGTTCATATGGCGAGTGTAATGGCTACCCACGTTAAGCTGGTGGCATGAAGCAATTGCTGATTATTTCGCATGCGCCATCGCCCAACACCCGCTGCCTGCGTGATGCGCTGATTGCCGGCGCCGAGGCAGCGGGCGGAGTCACAGTGCGCAGCAAGGCGCCGTTGGACACGGTGGCCGATGACGTGTTGGACGCCCACGGCGTGATCCTGTCAACGCCGGAGAACCTGGCCTACATGAGCGGCGCACTCAAGGACTTTTTTGACCGCTGCTACAACCCCTGCCTGGACGAGACCCAGGGCATGCCTTACGCGCTGCAAGTACGCGCCGGCACCGATGGCACAGGTACCTGCAAGGCTGTCGATCGCATCGTCACGGGCCTACGTTGGCAGGCCATCGCCGAGCCGCTGATCTGCCGCGGTGATTTCCGCGACGAATTCGAAGAGCAGTGCCGCGAACTCGGCGAAACCTTCGCCACGGCCCTGGGCGAAGGCATTGTGTGACGGGTGGCGCTCAGGCCCGCGACTGAAAACTGCGCGTTTGCGTATTGACTCGTACGCGTTCGCCCTCGGCCAGGTATTCCGGCACCTGAATTTCCAGGCCGGTGCTCAGGGTGGCGGGCTTGGTGCGCGCACTTTGTGATGCGCCTTTCATTGCCGGTGCGGTTTCGACCACGTCGAGCTCGACAATCTGCGGCAGGCTGATGCCCACACAACGGTCTTCGACGATTAGCGCAGTGAGGCCCTCCATACCGTCGTCACAGAACGGCAGCGAATCTTCGAGCTGCTCGTCATCCATAGCAGGAGGTGCAGAGCTTTTCACGTACATAAAGGTCAGCGCATCTCCCTCGCGATACAGGTA
>JAAFAL010000126.1 GCA_018222345.1 bacterium | reverse complement strand
GAGATCAAGGCGACACGGTGCACCGCGTCCACGCCGTGAAAATATTCACCGTCGCGGAACAGCACCATGCCATTGTCAACGTCATAGCCGCGGCGCTCTAAATCAGCAAGCAAGGCCGAGTTTTCGCGCAGATTGACAAGCTTCATCGGCCCGAAATGCGCCTGGATGTCCATCCACGCGGTGTATCGGGCACAAAATGGGCACTCGCCATCGTAGGCTAGCCAGTTGCCTGCTGGCGTCGGGTCGGTCACTTGCGCGGTATCCATACTCAGATTCTACATGGCAGCCAAGAGTCGCTTGACCAATTCCGGAAGCACATCCAGGAATGTGAGGGCCGCTATTACCGTGAACAAGGGCCATTCGTCTGCCCACCAGAACTTCATCAATGAAACATTTGGCTTGGTGCGCCGCCAGAATACAACCGAGCCCAACAGCGGCAACTGCTCGATCGCCCCGCGTGCCGAAAACGGTCGTAATGCCAGTGGTGACCACACCAGCAGCAACAACACCTGCAGCGGTTGCATGGGAAACAAGATGCCCATGAAAAACCAGATGCCGATATGAAATGCCATCAAGGCCCAACCGAAAACGGGAATCAGCGCCGGCCTGAACAGGGCAAACAGCGCGAAGATCTCGATGTAGATCACCAGCATGTAAACCGGCCACCCTAAAGTGGGTAGCTGCACCAGCAGCCCCCCGAACACGCTCTCGTCGCCGCTGATCATCAACTGCTTGGTCACCAGATGCGCCAGGGCTTCCGGCGCCACCGAGCTGAGCTTGTCGGCATTCATGGGCACAGCGCCGATGAACTTGGCAATCCCGGACAAGGTGTAGAACAACAACACGGTCCCGGTCGCCCACACAAACACCCGCACACTGTCGTAGCGGAACCTACGATCCATCAGGCTCGCGCGGCTGTCTGAATCGGGTAGCCACGCGAAAAAGAACGTCAGCCACAACCAAATGTGGAATGAGTTGTTGACGTAGCCACGCGACAGCATCAGTGCGACAGACAGGAAAAACGTGATGGCCAACGCAACGCGCGGCCAGCGCTTGCGGTACAACGGCGCTGCAAAGAAGGCCGCTGCCATGTTTGCAATCAACAGCACAGTCGCGCCAAGCCGCACGTCAACCCAATGTATCCAGAACACTGGCCAACGCGGCTCCAGCATTGGTTCAGCGATAGCGATTTTCCACAGCGTTGGCGTGATGAACGCAAACGAGACCATCAGCGACGCGGCATAGAAAATCCGTACGATGACCCAGACTTCCGCGGCCATGTCGGTGTGGCGTGCCGCGTTGTAGCCGCGACGATTCGATGCCGCGGCACTGCCCTGCAAGCGCCGAGACAGCCAGTTGCCGAACTGCGGGATCGCGCTCACGGCTGCTCCCCCGAATCTTTCACCCAAGTGAACTCGCCCTCGACGGTTTCCGAGAGAACGGTGCCGTGTTCCCATCGCTGGACCGGGTTGGAGCGCCTGAGCACCAGGCGATACCGCACTTGCTCGGCGCCGCTGCGCCGATACAGATTCTCGAACAGGCTGCGATGCGCCTGGGCGGCCTCCAGATCACCCTGCTCCACGCTCTTGCCCCATTCGCGCAGCACTTTGCCCTCACCAGCGCCGAAGTGGTCGAACCTGTCGATCAAGTGCACATCCGCAGGCTCACTAAGCCGGTCGCCATCAATCGCTATGACCTGCACCACCCACTCGTTGTAGATCTTGGCCGGAAAGGAAAACAAGGCCCAATTGAAGAACGGAAAAATCTCGGGAAAATTGAATGACGCACCATAACCACCAACCAGCGTGTAGGCCGAGACCAGAATGGCCGCAAACCCCGCTTTGAATCGGTTGTTTTTTCGCCCCATGTCCAGCTCTTTCTCGCGTGTGGTCGCCCGTATGAGGGGCAGTATAGCGCCCCGATTTTTTCTCGAATGTGATGCATTCATCACATCCGCACTCCGGCTCTTGACTACGCTGACACGCAATCGATGGCCGCCGAGGGCTGACACATCCGAGTCAGCGCGCTTGCTCGACCTCGTAAAATCGTGCCGTTATCCGGGCACCCCTCACCCTAAAGCCCGTATTGCCGCTGCCACAATTCCAGGTTGAGCAACAGCCACAGTAACTTTTCGTGGTTCTGGCGGTTGTCAACGTGCTCGGCTACAACACGCTCCAGCGCCGGGCGATGGAAGTAACTGGCCGTACGCGCATCGGCGCCCAGCAAGTGGTCGCAGAGCATGTCGCGCATCGGGCCGCGGAACCACACATCAACGGGCACGCGAAAGCCCACCTTGGGCCGCGTCAGGATGTGCGGCGGAATCAGCTCGGCCGCGGCTTGGCGCAATGCCCACTTGCCGGTGTGGCCTTTGAGCCGGGCCGCATCAGGAAGCCTTGAGGCAGTGGCGGCAAATTCGTGATCCATGAATGGCATGCGCGCTTCCAGGCCCACGGCCATGGTCATCCGATCGCCGCGCTCCAGCAGATTGTCGGGTAGCCAACTGGTCTGGTCGAAATGCAGCACACGGCGCAGCGCACTGTTGCCGGGTGCGCTTGCAAAAGGCGGGGCATCGGCTGCATGGCCTTGAGGTGCTGACAGCGCCACGAGTTCGGCACGCTCGGTTTGCGACAAGGCACCGAACCAGCGCGGATAACGCTCGCTGACATCGCCCAGCCCCAGATTGGTGATGGCGGTCTTGGCGCGGCGGAACCGGAATGGCAACGCGCGCACCAACGGCTCGATCAAGCTGCGCCGCAGCGGGCCGGGAATCATTTGGTACCACGGCACATAGCGCTCGAACGCATGTTTGGGATAGCCAGCCAGCAACTCATCACTACCCTCGCCGGTCAGCACCATTTTCACCTCGCGCCGCGCCGCCTGGCTGAGCAGATAAACCGGCACATCGGACGGCTCGCACACTGGCGCATCGCGATAGCCGATCAATGTTGGCAGCTTGTCCATCATGTCGGCGTCGGTGACGGTGTAGGCGTGGTGCTCGGTGCCGACGTGCTCGGCCACGGTTTGCGCGTGGTCCAGCTCGCTGTACTCGGCCACTGGAAAACCGACCGAAAATGTTTTCACGCGCTCACTGCTGTGGCGCGCCATCAGTGCCACGATGATCGACGAGTCCAGCCCGCCGGACAGAAATGCACCAAATGGCACGTCGGCCACCATGCGTAGGCGCACTGCTTCATCAAGGGCGTCACGTAGCGCGGCAGGCGAATCATCGATCGCGATCGGGTCGTGCAGCACATCGCGATCCGGCGCATGCCAATACGTCTCGCTGTGCGTAACGCCGGCCTGCCAGGTCATCCAGCTTGCCGGCGGCATTTTGCGGATGCCATCAAATAAGGTGTGCGGCGCGGGTGCGTAGCGGTAGGCAAACAGGTCCCATAACCCGCCCATATCAACCTGCGGCGTCACCCAGCCGCCAGCCAATAGCGCCTTGATTTCGGAGGCAAAGACAAATGCCCCACCGCGCTCAGCGATAAACAACGGCTTTTGCCCAAACCGGTCGCGCGCCATGTACAAGCGCTGTTGTCGCGCATCCCAGACAGCAAACGCAAACATGCCGCGCAGCCGTTGCGCGCATGCCGTGCCCCATTGCGCATAAGCGCGCAGGATCACCTCGGTGTCGCCTGCGGTGCGGAAACTGTGGCCCAAGCCGCGCAACTCATCGCGCAGGCTCTGGAAGTTGTAGATTTCACCGTTGAAGATCAGTGTCAGGCCGGCAGCGGCATCAACAAATGGCTGGATACTGGCTTCCAGGTCGATGATCGATAGCCGCCGATGGCCCAGTGCCACGCAGGCATCGCCCGCGCGCTCGAACGCGTGGCCCTCGGCGTCCGGCCCGCGATGTTCGATGGCGTCGGTCATCGACTGCAGGCGCGGGCCCGCGTCGTCGGTCGATGTGTTGGCGATAAAACCGGCGATGCCGCACATGTAATGGCCCTGTTGTGACTGTCATTGCGGGCGGTGAAGCCGCGCGGCAATCTGGTGATGGTCTGCCAATGTTACGAGATTGCCGCGCGCCGACGGCACTCGCAATGACAATGAACCAGTTCACTGCGTGCTGCAGCGCTTTGTGCCAGACTTTCAGGCTCCGCCAATAGGGACAACAACTTCGTGAAAATTAGCGTATTCGGCCTGGGCTATGTGGGCGCCGTCACCTCCGCCTGCTTGGTACAACGTGGCCACACCGTCATCGGCGTGGACAACAACCCCACCAAGGTCGATCTGATCGCGGCCGGCAAGTCGCCCATCATCGAAACCGACCTTCCCGAGATCATTGCCAGCGCCGCGGCCGACGGCCAGCTCAGCGCCACCACGGACGCCGCGCAAGCTGTGCGCGACAGCGAGATTTCGCTGGTCTGCGTAGGCACGCCCAGCCGCATGAACGGCAGCCTGAATCTCGACTATTTGCGCACGGTCTGCGAAGAAATCGGCGCAGTAATCAAAACGCTCGACCGCGAACACATTGTTGTGATCCGCAGCACCGTGCTGCCCGGCACCATGCGCGACCTGGTGATTCCGACGCTGGAAGCTGCGGCTGGCAAACCGTTGGGCGATGGCTACCGCGTGTGCAACAACCCCGAGTTCTTGCGCGAAGGCAGCGCCATCTACGATTTCTACAACCCACCGAAGACGGTCGTCGGGGCCAGCGATGAGATCGCCGCTGCCAAAGCCATGGCGCTTTACGAGGGCCTGCCCGGCCCAATGATCACGGTGCCGCTGGAAGTGTCGGAGATGGTCAAGTACACCGACAACTGCTGGCACGCGCTCAAGGTCGGTTTTGCCAACGAGATCGGTTCGATCTGCAAGGCCGAGGGTGTCGATAGCCACGCCGTCATCGATGTGTTCCTCCAAGACACCAAGCTGAATATTTCCACCGCCTATCTCAAGCCCGGCTTCGCCTTCGGCGGCTCCTGCCTGCCCAAGGATCTACGCGCACTGAGCTTTCATGCGCGCGACAACGACGTGGATACGCCCATCCTGCGGTCGGTGCTCGAAAGCAACGTGGCGCACATCGACCGCGGCATCCGCCAGGTGATTGCTGCAGCCGACGGCAAGCGCAAGATCGGCATTGCCGGCTTCTCGTTCAAGAGCGGCACAGACGACCTGCGCGAATCACCCATGATCGACGTCATCGAGCGCCTGCTGGGCAAGGGCTTCGACCTGCGCATTTACGACAAGAACGTGCAACTGGCCAAGCTGATGGGCGCAAACAAGGCGTACTTGATGGAGCAGATTCCACATATTTCCAGCCTGCTGGTCGATAGCCTCGATGAGTTGCTGGATCACGGCGAGGTGATCGTAATTGGCAACGGGGCGAAAGAATTTGCTGATTTACCAGGGCGGCTCAGCGGCGAGCAGAAAATGGTTGACCTTGTACGCATCATCGACCCGGCGGCAGCGCCTGCAGGATACGACGGGATATGTTGGTAGTGGTCATTTACTGCGCCGACGCCCCCCCTCACCCCCAGCCCCTCTCCCCGTGGGAGCGGGCAGATTTTGGCAATGCCCCGCTGCAGTCATCCCCTCTCCCAGGGGGAGAGGGCCAGGGTGAGGGGATCGACGGCCCGCACCATGACTGACCGCGCCGGCAAACGCATCCGCCGCGTCCTCATGATCGTCGAAAACCTGCCGCTGCCCTTTGACCGGCGCGTGTGGCAGGAAGCCGGCACGCTTCGGGATGCCGGCTATGACGTCTCGATTATTTGCCCCAAGGGTAAAGGTTACGAGCAATCACATGAGGTGCTGGACGACATCGCCATCTACCGCCACCCACTGCCGCTGGAAGCCGATGGCGCGCTGGGTTACTTGGTGGAATATTCCACGGCGCTGTTCTGGGAGTTTTTCCTCGCCTGGCGCGTGCTGCTGTTCGGCCGCGGCTTCGACGTCATCCACGCCTGCAACCCGCCCGACAATATCTTCGTGATCGGCGGTTTCTTCCGCCTGCTGGGCAAGCGCTTTCTGTTCGACCACCACGACATCAACCCCGAACTTTACGAGGCCAAGTTCGGCCGGCGCGACTTCTTCTACAAAATCATGCTGTTGTGGGAGCGCTGGACGTTCAAGACCGCGCACGTGTCCATCGCCACCAACGAGAGCTACAAGCAAATCGCCGTCGAGCGCGGTGGCATGGATGCCGACAAGGTGCACGTGGTGCGCAGCGGGCCAAAGCTCGACCGGCTCAAGCGCATCGACCCGGTGCCCAAATGGCGCAATGGCCGTAAGCACCTGGTTGGTTACGTCGGTGTCATGGGCAAGCAAGAAGGCCTCGATTATCTGCTCGACGCGGCCAAGCTCATCGTGACTGAACACGGCCGTGACGACATTCAGTTTGGCTTGGTCGGCGGCGGCAGCGAGTTGGAAATCCTGCAGCAGCAGGCCATCGACATGGGCCTGGGTGACTATGTGACCTTCACCGGCCGAGCCCCCGATCAGGTGCTGCTGGAGGTGCTCAACACCGCCGATGTGTGCGTCAACCCCGACGAGCACAACCCCATGAACGACAAATCGACCATGAACAAAATCATGGAATACATGGCGCTGGCCAAGCCCATCGTGCAGTTCGACATGACCGAGGGCCGCTTCTCGGCGCGAGAGGCGTCGCTGTATGCCAAGCCCAATGATGCACGTGACCTGGCCGACAAGATTCTGGAACTGATCGACGACCCCCAGCGTTGCAAAACCATGGGCGAATTTGGCCGCACGCGGGTGGAGAATGAGCTGGAATGGCGGTTTGAAGCGCCGAAGTTACTGGCGGCGTATGAGGCGTTGGAGTGAATTCGACCGGTCAGCTTGCATCACGAGATTGCCGCGGCGGCCTACGGCCACCTCGCAATGACAGCGTGAAAAAGAACCTGTCATTGCGAGGGCCAACGGCCCGCGGCAATCTCGATCCGCAAGTGCCGTCGCCATGACAAAGTCGGCCCGCGATTACCTCCTAATTACCCCTTGCCGTGACGAGGCCGCACACGCCCGCATCACGCTGGACTGCGTGGTCAATCAAACCGTGCGCCCAGCGCGCTGGCTGATTGTTGACGACGGCTCCACCGACGGCACTAGCGAGATTTTGGCTGAGTACGCTGCCGCGCACGACTGGATCACCGTGTTGCCCAAACCCAACCGCGGCGCGCGCGCCGTCGGGCCTGGCGTGGTCGAGGCGTTCTACTTTGCCTACGACCAAGTCGACGCCAGCACCTACACCTACGTGTGCAAGCAAGACCTCGACCTCGACTTGCCGCCGCGCTATTACGAGACGCTGATCGAAATCTTCGAGGCCGACCCGCGCGTGGGCACATGGAGCGGCAAGCCTTACGTTCGCGACAGCAATGGCGAGCTAACGCCAGAAACCGCGGGTGACGAAATGTCGGTGGGCATGACCAAGTTCTATCGCGTGAACTGCTTCGAGCAAATCGGCGGCTTTGTACGCGAGGTGATGTGGGACGGCATCGACTGCCACCGCTGCCGCATGCTGGGCTGGAAGGCCGGTAGCACCGATGCTGAGCACCTGCGCTACATCCACCTACGCCCCATGGGCAGCAGCCAACAAAGCATTTGGGTGGGCCGCCAGCGGCATGGCTTTGGGCAATGGTTCATGGGCACGGGGCCGGTGTTCATGGCTGCCAGCGCGGTATTCCGCATGCGCGACAAGCCATTGATTGTTGGTGGTTTTGCGTTGTTTTTTGGCTATCTCAAGGCGGCATTGGCTGGCAAGTCACGCTACGACGACATGGCATTACGGCGCTTTCTGAGGCGCTATCATCGTCTGTCGCTCATCAAGGGCAAAGCCAATGCGGTGCACCAGATCGACGACGAACAGGCTGACATCTGGTCACCTTAGTGGCGTGCCC
>JAAFAL010000125.1 GCA_018222345.1 bacterium | reverse complement strand
GGCGAGGGCGTTGATAATGGTGCTCGGTATGACACCGTGCAAGCCGTGGGCTCGGAGTTATGCCCGGCGCTGGGTTTGGCCATCCCGGTGGGCAAGGATTCGCTGTCGATGCGCACGCGTTGGCAGCGTGACGGCGAGGCGCGGCAAATGACAGCGCCGTTGTCATTGATTGTGTCGGCCTTTTCGCCAGTGGCGGACATCCGCCGGACGATTACTCCGCAATTGCAGCCTGCGGCCGACACCGTGTTGCTGCTCGTTGATTTCGCCAAAGGCCAGCAGCGCCTTGGCGGTTCAATCCTCACCCAGTGTTTCGAGGCCGTTGGCCAAGCGGCGCCGGATTTGGATGACGCTGGAGTGTTTCGAGCCGGCGTCGAGGCGCTGATTGCGCTCAAGCACGAAGGTGCGGTGCTGGCTTATCACGACCGCTCGGACGGTGGGTTGCTGGCGACCGTGTGCGAGATGGCATTTGCTGGCCGGTGTGGCGCTGACATTGAACTGCCGGCGGGTGACGCAGCCGCGGCGCTGTTCAACGAAGAGTTGGGTGTTGTCCTGCAAGTGCCGGAGGATGACGCCGAAGCCGTGATTGCAACGTTTGCCGCCGCCGGCACCACCACAAGCGTCATCGGCCGGCCGCGTGACGACGGCCAAATTTGCATCATGCAAAACGGCGCCGCCTTGTACAGCGCCAGCCGCGTGCAACTACAGCAACGCTGGAGCGAAGTGAGTTGGCGCATGCAGCGCCTGCGTGACGCGCCGGCCTGCGCCGACAGCGAACACGCGCAGATCGCCCGCGAAGATGCTGGCCTGCATAGCGCGCTGAGCTTTGACCCGGCAGACGACATTTGCGCGCCCTACGTGAACACCACACGGCCGCGCGTTGCCGTGCTGCGTGAGCAGGGCGTCAACAGCGCGCGCGAAATGGCCTGGGCGTTTGACCGTGCTGGGTTCGATGCGATTGATGTGCACATGAGTGACTTGATTGATCGCAGTGGCAGCTTGGACGGCTACGCAGGCTTTGTCGCGCCGGGTGGGTTCTCCTACGGCGACGTATTGGGTGCTGGCCGCGGCTGGGCGGCGTCGGTGCAGTTCCATGCCCGCTTGCGCGACATGTTTGCCGCGTTCTTGCAGCGCGACGACCACTTTGCACTGGGCGTGTGCAATGGCTGCCAGATGCTCGCGGCCATGCGCGAGCTGATCCCCGGTGCCGAGCATTGGCCGCGCTTTGTGCGCAATGCCTCCGAGCAGTTCGAGGGCCGCGTGGCGATGGTGGCTGTGCCGGAGCAGACCAATTCGATCTTCATGGCCGGCATGGGCGGGTCGCGCATGCCGGTGGCCGTGTCGCACGGCGAGGGGCGCGCGCTGTTCTCGCGCGACGGCGATCTTGCGGCGCTGGCCGCAGGGCAGCAAATCGCGCTGCAATATGTTGGTGGCACAGGTGCGCCGACCGAGGTCTATCCCCAAAACCCCAACGGCTCACCGCAGGGCGTCACCGCGGTCAGCAATGCAGATGGCCGCGTGCTGGCCTTGATGCCGCACCCCGAGCGCGTCGTCCGCAGTGTCTGCAACTCCTGGGCTGATCCAGCATGGGGCGACGATGGCCCGTGGTTGCGGATGTTCCGCAATGCACGGGTTTTTGTGGCCTAGCGTAGTCTCAAGTCTGCTCAGCGCCAGGCTGTCCATCACGAGAAACCGCGAGCGGATCTTTGAACCAGACGTCGCGCTGCGGGAACGGAATCGTCACGTTGTGTTCGCGGAACTTGGCGTCGATGGCAAAGCGCATTTCGCTGGAAACGATATAACGCCGGGTGACATCCTGGATGTAGCACTTGATCTCAAAGTCCAGCGAGCTGTCGCCAAAGTTTGTGAACCAGACCATGGGCTTGGGCGCCAGGTTTTGATCCAGGCCAAACGCTTCCTCGTGCTCCTCGACGACGTCGAACAGGATTTTGCGCACCAGTTCGGTGTTGCTGCCGTAGGCCACGCCCACGCCGACGGTGATGCGGCAGAACTTGTCGCGCAGCATCCAGTTGGTCACGTGGGTGCTGATCAACTCGCTGTTGGGGATGATGATGTTCTGGTTGTTCAGCGTTTGGATTTCGGTGGCGCGGATGCGCACTTTGCGGACCGTGCCCTCGCTGCCGCCCACGGCGATGAAATCGCCAGTGCGCACCGGCCGCTCGAACAGCAGGATCAGCCCCGAGACAAAATTGTTGACGATGTTCTGCAGGCCAAAACCAATACCCACGCCCAGCGCACCGGCGAGGATGGCGAACTTGGTCATATCGACGCCGCCCACGCCCAGGCCGACCAGGATGGCGATGACAAACGCGGTGTAACCAAATAGCGTGGCCACCGACTCGCGCAGTGAGGCTTCCAGCGGCGTGCGCAGCAGCCAGCGGTGTTCCAGGCGGTAGGACACCCAACGCACAATGGACACCAGCGCAACGAACACCAGCATCCCCAGCAGCAACTGGCCGGGGATGATCTGAAATTCACCAATCTGAATGCCGGTGCCCAGCAGCCGCTCAATCACGGATTCGAAGACATTGTCTAGCTGCCACAGCTTCAGCACGGCCAACGGCACGGCGATCCAGATCAGCGTGACCAGCGACCACTTGGCCCAAATGACTTCGCGCAAAGTGCCGTCGTCATCATCGGCGCCAAGCTTGGCGCGCACACGTTTTTGCCAGTCACGCTCACCTTCGGCAATGCCATAGGCAAAACGCTTGATTGCTATGCAAAGCAAGGCCGCGGCCAATACCAGCAGCGCCGAGGCGATGGTTGGCTCCAGTTCCTCGACGAACATGCCCGGTAGCAAATCCATGCCCTGGCTACGCAACACTTGCAAGGTGATTGCGGCAACCAGAATCAGCAGTGAGAGCAGGGCGATTGTGCGCATGGTTATTGGCCTGTTGGTCAGCGCTGAGTCTAGCGCGGTTTGTTGCCGCGGTTGTTCAAGCCCAAGCCGCGCTCGTACAGCGCGTTCATGCGCTGGTGGTCGATGCCGCACTTGTAGCCGACCTTGAGCACTTGGTTCATGGTCGCTTGCCGCCACACGCCGTTCTTGCCGTAGCGCACGGCAGACGTAACCGCCAATTGCGGCAAACGCAGTGGCTTGCCGTGAGCCAACAGCGCCTCCGACAATGCGGTGTCTTCAAAGATTTCCAGCTCTGGCACCGGCGTGTCGCCGAGCAAGCGGCGGTCAAAAAAGATGCAGTGGTCGAGATAGACAATGCCGCTGCGATCCAAGCGGATGCGATTGGAGTAGTGCGATGTCCATGCCAGCAGCGGATGTGCTCGGTCGAAGGCGTGGGTGAAACCGCCCCAGGCCACGGTGGCGTCAACTGCAAGCAAGGCCTCCAACGCGCCCACATCCAGCAGGCTGCGCGGGTGGTGCAGCAGCACGCGGTCGGTTTTGGCGGCGCGGACGCCGGCATTCAGCCGCTGCGCGCGGTTGCTGCCGGGTAGATTGATGATTGTCACATTGGGCCTGTCGGCGTAATCCGCCAGCAAACCCGCAGTGCCATCGGTGCTTGCGTTATCCACACAAATGACGGCGATGCCTTGGACAGCGGTGATGCGCTCCAGAATGCGCGGCAGGTAGTCCAGCCCCAGTTCGTTGTTGGTGGGCAGCACAATGCTCAACATGGGTCAGAATAACTTGGCAGGTTATTGACGCTGCCAAGATGGCCGGCGAACAATGCCACCATGTTGTCGAAAACCATCACTGGCGCACTGCTACTCGTCGCCGTCATCCACTTGCTGCCCGTCGTGGGCGTGCTTGGCGTTGAACGCCTGCGCAGCTTATATGGCGTGGCCATTGACGACCCCAACCTGGCGCTGCTGATGCGCCACCGCGCGGTGTTGTTTGGCATTGTCGGCGTGATGCTGATCGCAGCCGCCTTTGTGCCTGCATGGCAGGTTTTGGCAACGGCTTTGGCGGCGGTCAGTGTGCTGTCGTACTGCATGCTGTATCTCGTCACGCCGGGCACTAATGCCGCGTTGCGCACCGTGTTCAATGTTGACCTGCTTGCCGCCGGGTTGTTGTTGATTGCCGCTGTCTGCTTGGTCGTCCAGGCGCGCGCCTAGCCTCCTACTCCGCCGAGCAGGAACCTCCACCAAGCACGCAAAACTTGGCGCAATGCGGGTGGTTGAGCTTCACCGCGCGCAGTGATTCGGCCAGCGTGCGGCCCATGTCGAACTCGTCGTCGTATGGCAGCAAGGTGCAGGCCACTACAGTTGGGCGCTCGGCGCCTTTGTGCTTGATGACCATGCGCGAGGTGGCGCACATCATGCTGTCGGGATGCACGTTCAAAATGCCCCAACAGTCGGTGGTGATTTCCGGCACTTCGGCGGTTTCGTCCATCTCCGGGAATAGAATCAGATGGTGCGGCGCATCGGCATCAATTGAAATGTTTTCTTTCTCAAACAGGGCTTTGTAACCCACGCGCATGGCGGGATCGTCCTCGTTCCACATCGTCCGCCCAGCAGCCGACAGCTTGAAGCCGTGCTCGGACAACCATTTAAGGCCCTTGATCATGGGCTTCCAGGCACGCGGGCCGCGCTCTTCCTCATGCAGTGCTTGGGTGTAGTGGTCGATGGACACGCGCACTTCCAACTTGTCGCCGTAGGCATCTTTCAACGCCAAGAATTCGTCGGCCTTTTTCTCCATGGGCCGCATGGCGTTGGTCAGCAGCAGCACACGGTGGCCGCGCGCCAGGGCATCGCCCATCATCGGGATCAAATCCGGGTTCATGAACGGCTCGCCACCAGTGAAGCCGATTTCGCTCGTGCCGAGGTTTTCGCGCTCGATCTCATCCAGATACTCGCCAACCTCGGCGGCGGTGATGTAAACAAGGCGGTCGTTCGATGGTGTGGATTCGATGTAGCAATTGACACAGGCCAAATTGCACAGCGTGCCGGTATTGATCCACAGCGTGTCCAGTTTGACCGGGTCAACCCAGGCGCGGCGCTCGCCTTTGGCGGTCCAGTCGGGATTGTTGAACTTCGCTGGGGGCAAGTCCGTCAGTGGTTTGATGTCATCCATGTTCAGCAGCAAGCGGCGGCTGCATCCGCAGGCGCGTCAACAACGCCCGTGGTGTAGGGCAGGTCGGTACCGCAGCCCTCGAAGATGCCGTAATGGGTGTCCCAGTTGCCCAGCAACTCGAAGTGCTTGGCAAAGCGCGTATCGGCAATCATGCGATAGCTGTTGCCGCATACCGGCATGATCTTGCCGGCTGGGAAATGGTGGTGGTCGTCCAGGTCGAAGGCGTGCTCGGCGTGCTCCACCGTGCCTTTGTAGATTACGGCTTGGCCATAGTCCTCGCAGGCGGGCTCCAACTCGGCGATCTTGAACAGGCGATAGGTTGCCGAGTAGAAATTGATGCCGGCAATCTTGCGGGCGACTTCGGCGTTGGTGACTTCCAATGGCTCGGAATCCACCACGCGCGGATCGCCAAAGCCGACTGACTTGGCGAGGTTTTGGAAGTCGTTCCAGTACAGCGCTCCGGACAAGCATTCGCCGTACAGCACGGGATCGTCAACCAGATGCTGGGCAATGCGCCGGTCGGCATAGACGTCGGAAAAATACATCTCGCCGCCGGGCTTGAGCACGCGCAGGGCTTGTTCGAGCACAGCGCGCTTGTCGGTGGCCAGGTTGATTACGCAGTTGGAGATGATGACGTCGAAGTAGTCGTCGGGCAGGTCGAGCAAATCCAAGCGCTCGATGTTGCCCTTGATGAAACGCGTGTTGGGCTTGGCGTAGCCAAACTGCTCGGCGTGGTAATCCACATGAGCATTCGCGACTGCCAATTGCTCGTCGGTCATATCGACGCCGACAACCTCGCCGTGCTCGCCAACCAGTTTGGAAACCAGATAGACATCGCGGCCCGAGCCCGAGCCCAAGTCCAGCACTTTGCAACCGTCGAGCTCAGTCGGGATGGTCAGGCCGCAGCCGTAGTACTTGATCAGCACCTCGTCGTGGACTTGCGCCAAAGTGTCCTTGATGTGCCGCGGCATCTCGGCAGTGGTGCAGCAAGCGTTGGTTTGCAGGTCTCCCGACTCGGTCAGAACCTTGCCGTAATAATCCTGTACTTGACGGTGGCGATCGACAGCGACATCCATGAGCAATCCAATAGTTTGTTTGTAGTTGAACCAATACGGGCCAGAATCATAGCGCTCTTGGCTCAGCAGTTGCGGGCATAGTGACCATGCGCAGCGGGCATGGAACCCGTACTGGTTGGTATTAGATACGATGAACATCCCAATTTGGATGCATAGCCATGCCTCGCAACACACCGACGCCTTTGAAAACCCACTACGCCCTCCTGGTGGTCACGTTTGCAGCCATTGCGCTCGCAGCATGCAAGCCTTCGAACATCGAATCGGCCGAACCGCTCAATGTTTACGACCTGCGCCTGCCAGAGGACGGCTTTGAGGGTATCCAACGCCTGGAATACAAGTCTGTCGTGCTGGACGACGGCGGCGAGGCGGCGAACAACATCGTTCAAGGCCTGCGAGGCCAACAGATCACAAGCACCGCGTACTACAAATATTGGATGCAGCCGACGACGGAGGCGCCCAAGCCTTATTACAAGGTCAAACTCAACATATTCAGCAGCGCCGACGCCGCGATCAAGGCATGGGATGGTCGATACCCTCCTGAAGCCCTGCGTGGAACGCGATCGGTAGGTTTGGGCGACGTGTCATACGAACTGCCGGACAAGATCGTTGGCTGGCGCGATGACAATGTCGTCGTGGAATTGTCGGCCCATGGTGGCGCGGGCCAGCTTGTGCCTTTCGCGAGCACATATGCCGCGTTTGTTGCCACTGCCAAGCAGCGCCATTAATCAGCTTGATCAAACTGCCGCAAAACGGCATTGTTAGTGGTTAGCAGCACTTGGGGCAGTGCTCGGCTACAACAACTATAAAAGCTTTGGGCAATAAAAGCTTTGGGCGGGAATTGTGCAAGGGGAATCAAGCAGTTACGCGGCGGCCTTGACTAGGTCGCGCAAGCATCGTAGTTCGCTGCGCAAACACAGCCGCCGCGCTGCCTTGTCTGGCGCGCTGTGTGCGCTGTTCGGGGTGATCGTTTGCGCGGGTTGGTTGGCAGGCTCCGAGATGCTGGTACGGCTCAATCCCGCATGGCCGCCAATGCAGTTCAACACCGCCGTGTGTTTTGTGCTGATTGGCCTGGCGATCATGCTCGAGGCCAGTGCAGACAATCAGCATGAGCGGTTCCCGGCAAGTATGGTGTTGCTGCTTGCGAGCGCGTCGTTGGCGCAGCACGCGTTCGAGGTCAACTTGGGCATTGACCAACTCGTAGTTGCCGATCCTTACACCACCGAGCCCTACGTGCCGGGCCGTATGGCCAGGAATACGGCGATCTGTTTCGTGCTGCTCGGTTTGGCCATGAGCGGCGCTTGGCGGTGGATGACGGACACCCGGCGCCGAGCCGCCAATATTGGCTCGGCAATTGTCATTCTGGTGATCAGCGGCGCGGGTTTTGCGCACTTCGCGTTCGGCTTGCAGGGCGAGGCCGACTGGAGCCGCGCCACGGCCATGGCGGCGCATACCGCCGCGGTGCTTTTTTTGGTTGCTTTGGGTTGGTCGATCAAGTGTGCTGCCGAAGTGCGCTTGCACGACAACGCGTTCATCAACTGGCTGCCGCTGATGATCTTCTTGGCCGGGTTTGTTGTAACGGTTGTTTTCACTGCGCGCGTGGTCAAAGCGCAGCAGCAGTTGCACCAGCAAACGCTGCAGACAGCGACCGCATATACCGAATCTCGCGTGCAGTCTGCGTTCGAGGCGCGGATTCGCGACATGCAGCGGTTTGCCGACGCGCTAGTCACTGCCGAACTCGACGACGCCGACTTGCAGATAATTCTGAGCGACTATGTGGATGCTAGCCCGGAATTACGCTTTCTAGCGTTGCACCGCCGTGGTGAGGGGTTTACTCAGGTGGCGGGCAACGTGGAGGAGGCCGCCAGGTTTGAGGCCGCGCTTGGCAG
>JAAFAL010000124.1 GCA_018222345.1 bacterium | reverse complement strand
AAGATGTGTAGCAGAGACAGCCCTTGGAACGCATCGCAGCCATGCTCACTAAGAAATTCGAACTGAAACGGGGTCTCGATCCCCTCTGCGACGATATGCAGGCCATCTTCATGCAGTCTAGCGGAAGCTTCTGCAGGTGGCTGAGGCTTGAATGCCCGGTGCCAAAGTCGTCCAAGGCCAGTCGAATACCCGTAGCTCGCAGTGCTTCGATGGTCTTGACAGCGACTTTCACATCGTCCATGACCAGCGACTCGGTGACCTCCAGGGTCAGGTAATGGGCGGGCAGGCCGGTCTCTTTCAGCACACTGGCAACCAAGTCGGCCAGCGCATGGTCGCGAAACTGGCGCGGCGACAGGTTCACCGACACGCCGATGTCGATGCCGTGATCGCGTTGCCAAGACAGGCAATCGCGGCAGGCGCGCTTCAGTGCCCATGCCCCAATCTCAACGATCAGTCCGGTTTCTTCCGCCAGCGGAATGAATTCGCTGGGAAATACTTCGTCGGTACGGCCGTAGTTCCAGCGCATCAGGGCTTCTGCGCCGTTGATTCTTCCGTGATCAAGCCCGACCTGTGGCTGGTAGTTCAATGTCAGCGCTTCTTGCTTGAGCGCCTTTCGCAAGGCCGACTCGATCGACAATTTACGCACGATGCTGCGGTTCATTTCTTCCGTAAACGCCTGCGTGTTGTTACGGCCCTGGCTCTTGGCCTGATACATCGCCGTATCGGCATGACGTAGCAGGCTATTCGTATCCATGCCGTCGCTGGGAAAGATGCTGTAGCCGATGCTACAGGTCACATGCAGCTGTTCCTGATTGATGACGATCGGCTGGGCTACCGCCCGCAGTAAGCGTTCAGTGAGCTCGGTCACTGCTGTTGCGTGCGCCTGTTCGAGCACAACTACGAATTCGTCGCCACCTTGACGGGCCACGGTGTCGTTTTCACGCAGCAAGCTTTGCAGGCGCTGAGCGACGACCTTGAGCAGCCGGTCGCCGATGTGGTGTCCCAGCCCGTCGTTGATGGTCTTGAAGTTGTCGAGATCGATGTAGCAGACAGCAAGCTGTTCGCCGTTCCGCCGAGCCCGCTGGAGACCGTGACGCAGGCGATCCAGCAGCAGCCTTCGGTTGGCGAGCCCTGTCAGTGTGTCGTAGTTGGCGTATTGAGCAAGCTGGTCGGCACTGCGCTTGCGCTCGGTGATGTCGATGACATTGCCTTGATAGAACGCAACGCGACCAGTTGTGTCGTGGACCGGGTGGACGCTTTCGGTGATCCAGATCGCGCGCCCGTCGGTGCGGTACACCTGGGACTCGAACATCGTCGCAATTCCCTCGCGTTGGACGGTTCTGATGAGCCGCTGCTTCCGTTGCGCATCCACATACGGCGCGCTTGCAGATTGATTCAGTTCATCGACCAGTTCATTGGGTGAATCGAACCCGTAGATGCGCGCCAGGGCGGGATTGGTGCTGATCAGTTGGCCTTGGGCATCCATCTGAAAGATACCCTGTGTGACGTTCTCAAAAATGTTGCGGTAACGGAGCTGCGCTTCGCGAAGCTCGGTCTCGGCGTCGCGCCGTTCACGCAGGTCCACGACGACTAGCGAAACGGATTCGGCATCGCCCGCCAGCACAAGGCGGCGGGCCGAGACGAAAGTTGGGATCGCTTCGCCGTCGGTGCTTTGTAAGGTGAACTCCTCGGCGCGCTCTAGCGAGCCGCTGAGCAGCGCATCCAGCGTGCTGCGGGATGCTGGTTCCACAAAATCGTGGATGGAGGTGCCGAGCAGGGTTTCGAATGGGGCGCTTAGCAATGCGGCGAAACTTCGATTGCAGTACTGCAGGAAGCCTGTTGGTGTCGTCATGACCGCGCCTTCATGCATGGCTTCAATCATCAGCCGATAGGCATGGTCTGCGCCATCCAACGTGTACACGCGCTGCTGATCTCCGTCCTGGCCGACCACCGCATCGACTTCGCCTCTTTGAATGGCCTCCAGGGTCTGGCGGAGTTCATCACGTTCCGAACGCAGTTGGTCAATCTGTTCCTGCGGCGACTGCTCCGTCGATGCCATGGTGCTGGCTAGTTCGGCCGTCGGGACCGGTCCGACGGCAATAACAGGCCCTTGGGATCACTCAGGTCACCGACCATGCGCCAGACGGGTGGCGGCTGCCTGCGGATGAGCGTGGGCACCGCAACGATTTGCTCGCGCTCGGCAAATTCTGGCTGCTGATAGAGGTCGATGATGGTGAGCGTGTGTCGCCCGGCGAGCTGTGTTTCACAGATTGCGCGCACGTTGGCAATCGCTCGACAGGAGTTGGGTGTGGTCCCGGATACGACCAGCACCAGGGTGTAGTGTTGATTGCTCGCGAGCTCCAGGAACGCACCGCTACGATCATCAGTGTGGTCCGCTGTCATGTCGTCTCCAGGCGTTTCATGTTCAGACCGACAAGCACGCGCTCGGTGTTGGACAGGTCACCGATGATCTTGCGGATCGGCTCGGGCAGGCGCCTGACTAGCGCTGGCAATGCAATGATCTGGTCGTCTGCAGCCAAGCGCGGATTCTTGACGAGGTCGATCACCTCGATCTCGTATTGGCCAGGCACGTTTTGCTCGCAGATGGCCTTGATGTTCTGAAAGGCAGTGATCGATTTAGGAGATGCGCCCGCGACGTAGAGCTTGAGCAACCACTTCTCCGGCTTGTCGGTCATGAACCTGTTCCAGCATCAGCCTTGCGTGAGGCGGCAACGGTTGCGCGCAAGTCGGTCTCTCCCGACTGACGCAATTGGGCTTCTGCCTGCATCGCCTCCAGTTCAGCGGTGAGCCTGGTTTGTTCGACTCGCAGAGCTGCCATCCTTGCATCCAGGCCCGCCTGCTGAGCATCGATTTCTCGCTGCCGACGCTCCCGGTCCTGCCGCTGGGATACCGCTTCGATGCGTTGACGGGCCTCGTGCGCACGCCGGGCGGTGCCCGTCAGGATGCCATCGCTGTCGAGATAGACGTCCACCAGATCAATACCATCTGAACTGAGGACGAATTCGCGGATCTGGTTTGAGTGCGACATCCCGCGGGACTTCAGGATGTAGAGTCCGCGATTGCGCTCACCGTTGCTTTCCAGATCCCGCAGGCAAAGCCAAGTGTCGATCAGTGATGAGATCTCCTCGGTGCTGGATTCTACGCCGTTCGCACCATGCGTCAGGTCGGTCATCACGGCGCTGATGCCCTGTGTTTTCAGGAAATCAATCAGGCGAGTCAGCATGATTTTCGCCTCGTAGGGATTGCCCACCGCCGTCAGGTTGGAGACCGGGTCGAATACGACAATGGACGGCTTGGTTTCGAGCACCCGTTCGTGAATCTTGACGAGGTGCATTTCCAGGCCCTGACCGCTCGGCCGCGATGCGCAGAAGGTGAGCAGGCCCGCATCGGCGGGCGGCCCGAGATCGACACCCACGGAGCGCATGTTGCGAGTGATCTGAGCCGGGGATTCTTCAAAGGCGAAATAGAGACAACGCTCGCCTCGCTGGCAGGCGGCTTCGACGATGCGTGACGCGATGCTGGACTTACCGGATCCGGCATTACCCGAGATCAAAACGGTGCTGCCGCGGAACAGTCCCTGGCCGCTGAACATGGTGTCGAGGCGTTCGATGCCGGTTGAGAATCGTTCCGTGGAGACCGGGTGGTCCAAACCGAGCGACGTGATCGGCAGGATTGAAATGCCCCCCGCACCGATCAGGAACGGATACTCGTCACCGCCGTGGATGGTGCCGCGATACTTCACGACGCGCAGACGACGGGTCGCGACCTG
The DNA here is from genome assembly GCA_018222345.1 of bacterium. Lineage (GTDB taxonomy): Bacteria > Pseudomonadota > Gammaproteobacteria > Nevskiales > OUC007 > JAAFAL01. The sequence continues at coordinate 4,332 of JAAFAL010000124.1, read as the reverse complement.
CTGATCGACGCGCATATCCAACAGGATTACACAGTCAGCGACGTATTCTTCGAGACCGTGGCGTGTGAGCTGGCTGCCTCCACGTTCGCCCGTGATGATGGCGGTCACGCCCTTGTCCTTGAGCCAGCGAAACAGGCGCCGCAGTTCTGCGCGCAAGATTGATGTGTTGGTGAAACCGCTGAACAGCGCCTCTACGGTGTCCAGAACGACACGCTTGGCACCGATTGAATCAATCGCATGGTTGAGTCGAATGAACAGGCCATCTAGATCGTATTCGCCTGTTTCCTCAATTTCGCTGCGCTCGATATGGATGTAATCGATGGCGAGCTTCTTGTCTTCCTGGAGTTGTGCCAAATCGAATCCGAGCGAAGCAAAGTTCTGAACCAGCTCTTCGCTCTTTTCCTCGAATGACATGAACACGCCGGGTTCTCCGTCGCGGGCGCCGTTAACGAGAAACTCCATCGCCAGGATTGTCTTGCCGCAGCCGGCATTGCCGCATACCAGTGTAGGCCGCCCATGGGGCAAGCCTCCACTGGTGATGTCATCCAGCCCGCGGATCCCCGTGGGGCACTTGTCGATGGACGGAACGGCAGAGGGCGGGGCGAAATTTTCAGCAGAAGACATGGTGAGGCAAGGTCCTTGTGGCCAACAGCGCGATTTTTGCGGCCATTAGCAAGCCGGATAAAAGCGCCTTCACTTTATCCATATTACAGCATGAGTTTTGCAGTGGATGCGGCTCAACAACGGGGGCTAACAAGATCGGGGGGAGACCCTTCCGAACAGTCCGGGCATCGCATCAATTCACGGCGCCCAGTACAATATAGATGGTTCCAACTTTGGTGCTCTAGCGCGCCGCTCACCTGCGATCATCGTGCCCAAATCAACCCTTTACCGCGTCAGCTTCCTCAACCAAGGCGAGGTCTATGAGGTGTATGCACGCTCGGTGCGTTCGTCCGACATCTTCGGGTTTGTTGAATTGGCCGACTTTGTCTTTGGCGAGCGTAGTTCGGTGGTGATCGACCCCGGCGAGGACAAGCTGCAACGCGAGTTCGAAGGCGTCAATGCCTCGTTGATACCCATGCACAGCGTGGTGCGTATTGATGTGGTGGACAAATCGGGCACAGCCAAGGTGACGCCGGCTGGTGACGGTTCCAAGGTGACGCAGCTTCCTATTTACACCCAGCGCGGCCCTTCCAACTCCTGATGCGTTTCGCCTACCTGGGCAGTGGCAGCAAGGGCAACGCTGCTGTTGTGTCCAGTGGCGACACGCACGTGCTGCTGGACTGCGGTTTTCGCGCCAGCGAGGCCGAACGCAGGCTCGCCGTACTGGGCTTGCAGGCCGACCAACTCAGCGCAATTGTCGTCACGCACGAACATGGCGATCACATCGCCGGTGTCGATGTGTTGGCGCGGCGCAATCGAGTCCCTGTATTCCTGACTAGCGGCACATTTCGCAGCGGGCGGCTCAAGGATGGCGTGGATGCGCAACTCATTTGTGCGCACAGTGTGTTTGCGGTCGGCGACTTGCAAGTCACGCCCTACCCAGTGCCGCATGACGCGCGCGAGCCCTGCCAATACGCGTTTAGCGATGGCGCCTACAAACTTGGTGTGCTGTCCGACACTGGCCGCATCACCCAGCACATTGTCGAGACGCTGAGCGATTGTGATGCGTTGGCTTTGGAGTTCAACCACGACACCGCCATGCTCGCCGCCGGGCCGTACCCGCCACAGCTCAAGGCGCGTGTTGGCGGCGGGCTCGGGCATTTGAGCAACGCACAAGCGGCGGGGCTGCTGCAAACTTTGGGCGCGGGTAAGTTGCAGCATGTTGTGCTCGCGCATCTGAGCGAACAGAACAATTGCCCGGATCTTGCCCGCAATGCGGCTGCGCAAGCGCTGGATTGCACGCCCGACTGGATACACATAGCCGACCAGCAAAAAGGGCTGGGTTGGCGCACGCTCAAGGCAACCCTATGACAACTGCAGATACTGCCCCGGTGCATGTTTTGTTCGGCGGTGAGGCGCTGTCGGCATTCCGCATCAATGCTCTGAATACGGCGTTGGCTGAGGCGGGTGAGACGGCAACGCTGCGCAGCGCCCACTGGGTGTATCTGGCGCAATGCGCCGCTGATCAGTTGCCGGCCGTGCGCACTGTGCTCGGTGATTGCGCGGCAGCCCCGGATGCCGGTGGCGAGGCCGTTTACATCATGCCGCGGCTGGGCACGGTGTCGCCGTGGTCGAGCAAGGCCACCGATATTGCCCGCGTGTGCGGCTTGAAGGTGCAGCGGCTTGAGCGCGGGCGCTTGTTGGTCATGAGCGCTCAACCCGGCGCTGGGGCGCTGAGTTTGTTGCACGACCGCATGACCGAATCGGTGTTGCCGGCCAGCTTGGGTAATGCCGACGCGTTGCTTGGCGCCCAGCCCACACGCAGCTTGCAAACCTTGGCGCTGGAACCCGATGCAGCGACGGCCTTGGCGCAAGCCAATGCTGATTGGGGGCTGGCATTGTCGGACGATGAGATCGCCTACCTGGCAGATTATTACGCCAAGGCCGGCCGCGCGCCCACCGATGCCGAGTTGATGATGTTCGCGCAGATCAACAGCGAGCATTGCCGCCACAAAATCTTTAATGCCGACTTCGAGATTGACGGCGTGGCGCAGGCGCAAAGCCTGTTCGACATGATCCGCGACAGCCACCGCGCCACGCCGGGCGGGGTGCTCAGTGCCTACAAGGACAATGCAGCGGTTTTGGAGGCGCAGCCTGCCGGGCAGTTCTGGGCGGGCGCCGATGGCCGCTATGCGCGGCATGATGAGCCATCGCACATTGTCATCAAGGTCGAAACGCATAACCACCCAACCGCCATTTCGCCCGACCCTGGCGCGGCCACTGGCGCAGGCGGCGAAATCCGCGACGAGGCTGCCACCGGCCGCGGCGGCCGCACCAAGGCCGGTTTGAGCGGCTTTTCGGTGTCCAACCTGCGCATCCCCGGCGCCGAGCAGCCCTGGGAGCATGACCATGGCAAGCCCGGCCACATGGCCAGCGCGCGCGCCATCATGCTCGAGGGTCCGATCGGTGCTGCCAGCTTCAACAACGAGTTTGGCCGGCCGAACCTTGCGGGTTATTTCCGCTGCTACGAGCAGCGTGTTGCCGGCCAACTGCGCGGATATCACAAGCCCATCATGATCGCCGGCGGCGTGGGTGGCATTCGCCCCATGTTGGTGGAAAAACAGGCCGTTCCCACCGACGCGCTGCTGATCGTATTGGGCGGCCCGGCCATGTTGATTGGCTTGGGCGGTGCCGCGGGCAGTTCGGTGGGCGCTGGCGACAGCAGCGAGGCTTTAGACTTTGCCTCGGTGCAACGCGCCAACCCCGAGATGGAGCGCCGCGCGCAGGAAGTCATTGACGTGTGCTGCCAGCAAGGCGACGACAACCCCATCGTATCCATCCATGATGTTGGCGCTGGCGGTATTTCAAACGCACTGCCGGAATTGATTGACGAAGACAGCCGTGGGGGCTTGATTCGCTTGCGTGACGTCAATGTGGCCGACCCCGCCTTGTCGCCCATGGAAATCTGGTGCAACGAGTCGCAGGAGCGCTATGTGCTGGCAATTACGCCGGCCAGCCTCGAAGCGTTTACTGCCATTGCCGCGCGAGAGCGGTGCCCGTTTGCCGTCGTCGGCGAGGCCCGCAGCGAGCCGCAGTTGACTGTCGAGGCAAGCAATGGCGCCGCGGCCGTGGATATGCCCATGCCGGTGTTGCTGGGCAAAACACCCAAGATGCACCGCGCAGTCAGCCGCGAGGCTGGCGCAAGTGACGATTGGAGCACGACGAGCCTGGATTTGGCCGACGCAATTCATCGCGTGCTCGGGCATCCATCCGTTGCCAGCAAAGCGTTCCTGATCACGATTGGCGACCGATCAGTCACAGGGCTTGTGGCCCGCGACCAGATGGTCGGGCCGTGGCAAGTTCCGGTGGCCGATTGCGCGGTGACTGCTGCGGGCTATGCCGGTTTCAACGGCGAAGCCATGGCCATGGGCGAGCGCACGCCGGTGGCGGTGTTGGACGGCCCGGCCTCGGGCCGCATGGCGGTGGGCGAGGCGCTGACCAATCTGCTGTCTGCCGATGTCGAGCGCCTGGAAGACATCCGCCTGTCGGCTAATTGGATGGCGGCCTGCGGCGAGCCCGGTGAGGATGCGGCGCTGTATGACACCTGTCTCTCATATACATCTCAGAGCTCACGAGATGTACAGGAACCTCGTATGTACTCTTCTGCGTCAAAAACAAACCACCCTCACTTTCTACACCCCACCCACGACCCTTCAACCCCCGCCAACC
>JAAFAL010000123.1 GCA_018222345.1 bacterium | reverse complement strand
GTGCCACCCAGGCCAAGCACTTCGACAGGAATCGAAGGCCCGGCTTCCTGGACCTGTTCGCCGCGCTCGTCGAACAGCGCACGCACGCGGCCGAAGAAGGCACCGGCCAGAATCACATCGCCACGTTTGAGCGTGCCTTCCTGCACCAGCACGGTGGCTACGCTGCCACGGCCTTTTTCCAGGCTGGATTCGATCACCACGCCCTTCGCAGGCACATCGCTGGCAGCTTTGAGCTCCAACAATTCGGCTTGCAGGTTGATGGCTTCCAACAAGTTATCTACGCCGTCGCCGGTGTGCGACGACACGTTGACGAACTGGTAGTCGCCGCCCCAATCCTCGGGGATGACCTCTTCGGCCGACAGCTCGTTCTTGACGCGCTCGGGGTCGGCCTCTTGGCGGTCGCATTTGGTCAGCGCAACCACCATCGGCACTCCGGCGGCCTTGGCGTGCTGAATGGCTTCCTTGGTTTGCGGCATCACACCGTCGTCGGCTGCGCACACCAGGATGACGATATCCGTGGTTTTCGCACCGCGGGCGCGCATCTTTGTAAATGCGGCGTGGCCGGGCGTGTCCAAGAACGTGATGTTTCCGCTCTCGGCTTCCACGTGGTAGGCACCGATGTGCTGGGTAATGCCACCAGCCTCGCCAGCCGCCACGCGGCTCTTGCGGATGTAGTCGAGCAAGGATGTCTTGCCGTGATCAACGTGGCCCATGATGGTGACCACAGGCGCACGAGTCGCAACGTCTGCGCCCTCAACATTGGCAACCACGCCAGCAATCAGTGCTTCTTCCTTGTCGGCTTCGCTAACGATCTTGGGAATGTGGCCCATTTCCTCAACGATCAGCGTGGCCATGTCCTGGTCCAGCGTCTGGTTGATGGTGACCATTTCGCCCATGGCGAACAATTGCTTGATCAGGTCGTTCGACTTGACCGCCATGCGCTGCGCGAGTTGTTCAACGGTGATGGCCTCGGGGATTTCGACCTCGCGGATCACCGGTGCCGTTGGTTTCTCGAAACCATGCGCGGTATCAACCTTGACGCGGGCTGCGGCACGCGCCGGGCGGCGGCGGCGGCCAGTCTTGCCCTTGGCCACGTGCAATTCTTCGCGCTTTTTCTGCTGCAGTTCGCGCTTGTTCTTGGTCTGCGTTTGTGGCGGCGGTGGCGGGCCGGCTTCGGCCAGGCGACGGCGGTTTTCGGCCGCGCGCGAGCGCGTCGCATCCAATTCACGCTTGGGCCCATCCGTTGCCGGCTTGACCGGTTCCTTCTTGGCCTCTTCGGCGTTGGGCGCTGGCTCGGCGTCCGCAGGCACTGATTCAGGCTCAGCGGGTTCATCACCTTTATCGGCAACGGCTTCTTGCTTGGCAGCCTCTAGCGCCTTGGCTTCTGCCTCGGCCTTGGCGGCCGCTTCGGCCGCTGCCGCGTCTTCAGCCGCTTTTGCGTCAGCCGCCTTGGCCTGGGCTGCGGCTTCTTCCGCCGCCTCGGCTTCTGCAGCTTTGGCCTCGGCTGCTGCTTTTTCGGCAGCCTCCGCTTCGGCTTGTTTGGCAGCTTCAGCCTCAGCGTCCTTGCGCACGAACGTGCGCTTCTTGCGCACCTCCACGTTGACCGTACGGCTTGGCGTGCCGCGCTGGCCGCTCACCTTGAGCTGGCTGCGCTGGCGCGAAGGCGCACTCACGCCTTTGTCGCCGCTGCTTTTCAAGCTCACAGATTTGCGCTTGCTTGCACCGCTGCCACGAATGTGAGCCAGCAGTTGCATTTTGTCGTCGTCCGACACCGGCGAGTCTGCGCCGTCGGCGGCAATGCCGGCCTCGGCGAGTTTGGTCAGCAGGTCGTCCACCGGCAAATTGAATTGCGAGGCAAGATCTTTGACAGTCATGTCAGCCATAGTTATTTCTCCGCGTGTGCGTTCAGGGGTTATCAACTGCGCAGCTCATGCCGCGCGGCACCCCCGCTATGCGGCGTCCTCTTCTTCTTCAAACCAGTGCGCGCGTGCAGCCATGATGAGCTCGGCAGCGCGTTGTTCGGTCAGCCCGCCTAGGCCCACCACTTCATCGGTGGCAGCTTCGGCCAGGGCTTCGCGGTCGGTCATGCCTTCGCCAGCCAGGGCGTAAGCAATCACTTCGGTCATGCCATCGAGGCTTAGCAAATCCTCGGCCGGCTGCTTGCTGTCGCCGCCAGCAATGGCGCGGCTCAGCAGCACGTCGCGCGCACGATTGCGCAGCTCTTCGGCCACCGCATCGTCGAATTCCTCGATCTGCGTCAGCTCTTCCATCGGCACGTAGCCCAACTCTTCGATCGAGGTGAAGCCTTCCTGTACCAGAATAATGGCGACGTCTTCGTCAACATCAAGCTGGTCGCGGAACAGGCCGATGAGCCGGTCGGTTTCTTCTTCCGACTTGCTTTCGGCGTCTTCCACCGTCATTACGTTCAGTGTCCAGCCAGTCAGTTCGGAGGCCAGGCGGATGTTTTGCCCGCCGCGGCCAATAGCCTGGGCCAGCTTGTCTTCGGCCACGGCAATGTCCATGGAATGGCGGTCTTCGTCCATGACGATGGACTCGACATCGGCCGGGGCCATGGCGTTGATGACGAACTGTGCAGGGTTGTCGTCCCACAGCACGATATCGACGCGCTCGCCAGCCAGCTCGTTGGTGACCGACTGCACGCGCGAGCCGCGCATACCCACGCAGGCGCCGACGGGGTCGATACGCTTGTCTTTGGCTTGCACCGCAACCTTGGCACGCAGGCCGGGGTCGCGCGCTGCACCCTTGACTTCGATCAGGCCCTGGCCGATTTCCGGCACTTCCAGCGTGAACAATTCCATCAGGAAGGTGGGGCTGGTGCGGCTGACAAACAATTGCGGGCCGCGTGGCTCGGGGCGCACGTCATAAAGATACCCGCGCACGCGGTCACCGGGGCGCATAGGCTCACGCGGGATCAGTTCGTTGCGCGGAATAATGGCTTCGGCGCTACCGCCCAAGTCCATGATGACGGCGCCGCGCTCCATGCGTTTGACCAAGCCAGTGATCAACTCGCCGATGCGGTTCTTGTATTGCTCGATCACCTGCGCACGCTCGGCCTCGCGCACTTTTTGCACGATGACCTGCTTGGCGGCCTGCGCGGCGATGCGGCCGAACTCCACCGAGTCCATCGGCTCTTCGACAAAGTCGCCGGGCTGGATTTCGTCGCTGTACTCCTTGCGCGCATCGGCCAGGCGAAGCTGCCGATCAGGCGCATCGAACAACTGGCCCTCGAAGTCTTCTTCCTCGACGCCTTCGGGCAGCTCTTCCGGCGCGTCGTCGGCAATGACCTCCCAGCGGCGGAAGGTGTCGTACGCACCCGTGGCGCGATTGACCGCCACACGGGCGTCAATGTCCAACTTGGCCTTCTTGCGCGTAGCCGAGGCTAGCGCCATTTCGATGGCTTCGAAGATGATTTCCTTCTCGACACCCTTCTCGTTCGAGACGGCATCAACCACCAGCAATACGTTCTTGTTCATTTCACTAGACATCTCTAGACCTCCGGCACCAACCGAGCAATCTCAATATTATCCAGCGGCACGGCATGTAATTCGCCGTCCACTTCAATTTCAACCTCATCGCCGGCCACACCCTTGAGCATGCCGGTATAACGCCGCCGGCCTTCCAGGCTCGGGGCGTAAGTACGCAACTTGACCTGCGCACCCGCAAATTGTTCAAAGTGCGCGCGCTTGACCAACGGCCTGTCCAGACCCGGCGACGACACTTCCAGCGTGTAGTTGCCGGGGATCGGGTCCTCGACATCCATCACACCGCTGACTTCACGGCTGACTTTCGCGCAGTCATCTACATCGATCCCGTCGGCGTGGTCGATGAACACACGCACAATCTGGCTGCCCTCGCCGCCGGCGAGTTGCACCCAGATCAGCTCGTAACCGAGGTCTTCGACCAACGGTTCGAGCAACGTGATCAGCTTGTCCTGCATGTCTGCCGTGATTTAGCCACGCTACTGGCGCCGCGCGTTGTGACCGTCGGCTTATGAGCCCGAAGGACAGGCAATACGCGTCGCCTGAAAATCCAAACAAAAAAGCCCCGATTGACGGGGCTTCTTGACCTCTCATCTGCTGCGCTGGCCCGGAGCAACCGGTCTGGCAAAAGCCTGCGCAAACCCTATTGGTAGCGGGGGCAGGATTCGAACCTGCGACCTTCGGGTTATGAGCCCGACGAGCTGCCAGACTGCTCCACCCCGCACCAGGGAGCGCGGATTATAGGGACGCGTTTTGTGCGCCGCAAAGAAATGTCATTGAATCAAATGTTTTCAATGACTTAGCGTGCCGGCATCAGTGTATCACTGCGCATTTGTGCGCAAATCGGCAGATCCAATCAAGTCCCGCAACCCTGCTGACAATCGAGTTGGGGCCCAAATGGGGCCCACTGGTGGCCCAAATTGGCGACGGTCTCTCAGGTGCCCCATCCAGTTTTGACCTTAAGGCATCCGAAGTGATTACTCAGTCTTGGTCCTCGCGTACCAATTGCATGACGTCAGCGATCTCACAGTCGAAGTAGATACAGAGCCGCTCGATGATGTCGGTCCCAGTGCTGTAGCCACGTTCATGCGCGATCTTCGAAAGCGTGGCGCGATGGATACCACTGTCCCTTGCCACTTCGGCAAGCGTAACAACGCGGTCCTCCTTGAATCCCTTGTCAGCGATCAGCTCTTGGAGCCGGAAACGAATCATTTTGATCTCCGTTAGTCGCGCATAAACGACGGAAGGGGTTGCAACGCGACTTTAGATGTGCATAATGCTCTTCAAGCGTCGTGCAAACGCGACGTGAGCAGCTACAACTCTACAAACGGAGCGGCCAATGAGCAACACATACTTGACTACAGCCGAACTAGCCGAACGCATCAAATACGACGCCCGGACGATTCGCGAGCGATTGAAAGACTCGGTCTTGCTAGAGGGGCGGCACTATCTTCGTCCTTTCGGCGGCCGGAAGATCCTGTACATCTGGGAATCTATTGAGGAAGACATGGCTAGCGGCATTCCAACCGCCTCAGTCGGAATCCCACTTGCCAGCGGAGCCAGTTGTCATGGCTAGTGTTCGTGAGAAACGCGGGCTGCTCTTCTTCGACTTCCGCCACCAAGGTATCCGCTGTCGCGAATACACCAAGCTGAAGGACACGGCTGCCAACCGTCGCAAGATGGAATCGGTGCTGAAGAAGATCGAAGCCGAGAAGCTACTCGGCAACTTCGATTACGCAAAGTGGTTTCCTGGCAGCAAGAACCTCAGCAAGTTCGAGCCGCCAAGTGATGCCAGCGCAATCTTGCTCAACGGCAAGCACGGCGCAAACAAGACACCGCTGTTCAGTGACTATGCCGAGACCTGGTTCGACCAGTTCGCAGTCGCTTGGCGGCGATCGCACCGATCTACCGTTCGCTCGACGCTGGATCGCCACCTGCTGCCCTACTTCGGTTCACTACCGGTCGGGACGATCACCAAGTCGCAGGCCCTGAACTTCCGCGTAGAACTCACCAAGAAGAAAGGTCGCGGTGATAACAAGACACTGAGCAACAAGACGGTGAACCGTGTCATGCAAGTGCTTAAGCAAATTGTTAGCGAGGCGGCTGACGCTCACGGGTTCAAAAGCCCGCTACCTCAGATTAAGCGACTCAAGCAGCGCAAATCCGATGTCCACCCGTTCGGTATCGAAGAGGTTCGGCTGATGATTGAGACCGTCAGGCAAGACTTCCGAGATTATTTGATCGTCCGGTTCTTCACCGGCATGCGTACCGGCGAGGTCAACGGGCTGCAATGGAAGTACGTCGATTTCGACCGCCGGCTGATTCTGATCCGCGAGACGATTGTTCGGGGTGAGTTGGATTACACCAAGTCGGACGGCTCGCAGCGCGACATTGCCATGAGCAAGCCGGTGTTTGACGCGCTACGGCGCGCCGAGGCGGTCAGTGCCCACCGGTCTGGCTTTGTGTTCTGCAACCGGGAAGGCGAGCCAACCTGCCTGGAGAACTTCAACAACCGTGTCTGGCATCCGCTGCTGCGGCATCTGGGCTTGGAGAAGCGCCGTGCGTATCAGATGCGCCACACGGCAGCCACGCTGTGGCTAGCCAGTGGCGAAAACCCGGAATGGATTGCACGACAGCTTGGCCACACGTCCGTAGAGATGTTGTTCAAGACCTATAGCCGGTTTGTACCAAACCTGACCCATCAAGACGGATCTGCCATTGAGCACGTCCTGGCCGCCGAGGGCTTGACCACCCTCGCCGCTCACCCTTCGGAGTAACCGTGATGAAACGAATCCAAACACTGAAAGCTTATGAGGATTACAGCGCGTTTCGCGATGAGCGTATTCGCTTGGCACAGACTGCCGTTGCGCTGGGCAATCGCTTGCGCATTCAATTGCACGATAAGCAGTTGGTGGCGCGTGTTGGGCACGAGCGGTGCAAGAACAATGGTGAAGCGCTGATTGATTGGCTGCAGTCGTTGCCGGCGACTGCGCAATCCGATTCGCTGGATGCGCTGGCTGGAAGGCTGATTATGCAGTTGACTGATGCTGCGTCATGAGGCGCTGCTTATCAGATCAACTGTCGTGCGGCTCCAGCAGCGTCGCAGGATCCATGTCCAAGGCTCGCGCAAGATGTGCCACGGCATCAACTGATGTCGCCACCAGTGCATTCTCAATCTTGCTGACATAAACCTGCGACAGGTCGGCGTGCTCGCCCAGTGACTCCTGCGACCAGCCACGCAGCGCTCTTAGCCGGCGCACATTGCCAGCCAACCGTTCCCGCAAAGCCATTGAGCATGCATCGAGTTGCATGCAGCAAGCATTGCCTTGAAGTGGCGACAACTCTATAAACTATCGTTTATATTATTAAGTTCCAGATATTCGGCTGGTCGGCATAAGCCCAGCCCTGACTAGCAAGACTAGGCACCACAACAATGAACACGACTCCATCTTTATTGGCACCCGTATCGGCTCATCTAACAACATTGCTTGCGGTCGCCCTATCCTGCTGCGGGCTTTCAGCGTGTGCTGTCGTCGAAAAAGGCGTGGCGGATGTCAAATCCATTGTCCAGACAGGGTTTCCGGCCTCCGATGGCTTGCTGGCCCCAGACCGCGACAGTGCTAGTGAGACAACCGAGCGTGTTGCGTCGATCTATGACGAGACTCGAGCCAATCTGCGGTATGAACAGGCTGACTGGGTCGATCAACAGTTTGGCAACCCTGTGTGGCCTGATGCGCACGGCGAGGCATTGCTACTCAAGACCTTCACCTACCTGGACGGCGCGACACCCAAACAATTCATTCAGAGCTTTTCTAGGCGCTACCAACGAGCGGCGACCTCATTTGATAAGCGTGACCAGATCGCGGCTGAATTGCCGGCGATTCAACCGCGGTGGGAGGCCGCGCAATCGAAGGACACCTACATTCTTCGCGCACACTTCGGTGCTGAGTATGCGTACGACTTTGACCTTGGAGGGTTCACCTTGGGCAGAGGTTTCAATATCGGCGTGACCAAAGGCCAGTACGTATTGGCACCAGACCAGACGCCACTCTACGGCGGTAACGTTTTTCCGCACCACTTTTACGAACTTCAAGAACGGTATCTGTTCGTCAGTACGCCTGAGGATCTCACTGTCATTGTTCCGGAAGCGACAGCCCGCGCTGCGGAAACGGCTGCACGCACTGGCCGGGGCGTCACGATGCTGCTCAAGCTTCGCGTGACGGGTGGTCATTTTGGCTATCGAAATCGTGCCATTCCACCCGGTGGTCATGGCTTTGACGGGGACCAGTTCGTTGCATTTACCAATCGCCGGGGGATGCATCTACAAGCCGTTCCTGAACAGGCGGTTTTATTCGACAAGACAAGCTATGAATTTATTGGCGGGTCGTATTCGATTCGCTGACACACAGTTGGACGCCAGGCGATACACGGGCGCCGCCGCAGGCAAAACGCATGCTGAATCATGCCAATTAAATCGACGGCAAGTGGGCGCCAGGCGCCACCAGTAAAGCTGCTGATACGTGCTAGGCGAGCAAACACATTTCATCAACGCTGGACAATGCACGCCAGCCCCCTTTGGAGGACACACCAATGAAAAACCAACCATCAATACGACTGCTGGTTGCAGCAATGCTCGTGGCCCTGACCGCGTGCGGTGGCGGAGGCAGCGACGGAAACGCATCAAGCAGTGAATTCACTGGCGGCGGCAGCGGCAATGACGAGACGACGTTCAATGCGGATACCGAATTGCGCCGCCTATCTGCCATCAGTCAGTACACGTTTGACTTGCTGAGCATTTTTTACCCCATGTCAGAGCAGTACCTGGAAGACCCTGCCGCCTTAGGCGCTATCGCC
>JAAFAL010000122.1 GCA_018222345.1 bacterium | reverse complement strand
CCGTAGCGCGTATAGCTTGGCAAAACAACGGCTCCCACCGGGTCGATGACCACATCACCTTGGGCGCTATGCAGCACCAGGCTGTCGCGGCTGGTCTCGCCGGGCAGCAAGCGCATGTGCAATGCCAACCAGCCCAGCGCACCTGCACGCAGCCCGAAGTCGGCCGGGTGCACACCGCTGGCGGAATCAATAAAAGCCGTGGAGTACCACACACAGGGCATACCGCTTTCCGGCGAGCGCAGGCCAATGCCGTCATAGCTGTCGGCTTTGCCAGCCAGTTCGATCATGCCCTGCGCTGCAGACCGCAATTGCGACGTCGGCGTGCCGCGGACGAGCATGCCCAAGCGCAACAAGGTAAAGGCCGCCAGATAGGCGAACGCCGACAAGGCTCCAAGCACGACGAGCATGGGCCAGCGCAAAATGTCCGGTGCGGCCGCCAACGCGGCAACCGCGTTCATGTGCTGGCCAACGCCGACCGTGACGGTGAACAGCCAGACCGCAAGCCAGGCGAAGGCCAGGGCCGACAGCGGTAACCAGGGGTTGCGCCAACCCAGGCGTGTCAGGCTGCGCCACATGCCAATCGCCCCTGGTTGTCGTTAGACCTTCTTGTAAACCTCGCCACCCTGCGCACGGAACTCGGCAGCCTTCTCGGCCATGCCGCCCTCCAGTGCGACAGGAATCGCCTCGATGCCTTGCTTCTTGGCGTAGTCGCGCACGTCCTGGGTGATCTTCATTGAGCAAAAATGCGGCCCGCACATCGAGCAGAAATGCGCCACCTTGGCGCTGTCCTTGGGCAGGGTTTCATCGTGGAATTCCTTGGCCTTGTCCGGGTCCAGCCCCAGGTTGAACTGGTCGGCCCAGCGGAACTCGAAGCGCGCCTTGGACAGCGCGTTGTCGCGCACCTGCGCCGCCGGGTGGCCCTTGGCCAGATCGGCGGCGTGGGCAGCGATCTTGTAGGTGACGATGCCTTCGCGCACATCATCCTTGTTGGGCAGGCCCAGGTGCTCTTTGGGCGTCACGTAGCAAAGCATGGCCGTGCCGTACCAGCCGATCTGCGCTGCGCCAATGCCACTGGTGATGTGGTCGTAGCCGGGCGCGATATCGGTGACCAGCGGCCCGAGCGTGTAGAACGGCGCCTCGTAGCAATCGGCCAACTCTTTTTCCATGTTCTCCTTGATGAGCTGCATGGGCACGTGGCCGGGGCCTTCGATCATCACCTGCGCATCGTGGCCCCAGGCAATCTTGGTGAGTTCGCCCAGGGTTTGCAGCTCGGAGAACTGCGCCTGGTCATTGGCGTCGGCCAGGCAGCCAGGGCGCAGGCCATCGCCGAGTGAGAACGCGACGTCGTAGGCGGTCATGATCTCGCAGATTTCGTCAAAATTGGTGTACAGGAACGATTCCTGATGATGCGCCAGGCACCACTTGGCCATGATGCTGCCGCCGCGACTGACAATGCCGGTGACGCGGTCGGCGGTCATGGGCACGTAGGGCAAGCGCACGCCGGCATGGATGGTGAAGTAATCGACGCCTTGCTCGGCCTGTTCGATCAGTGTGTCGCGGAACAGCTCCCAGGTGAGCTCTTCGGCCTTGCCATCGACCTTTTCCAGCGCTTGGTAAATGGGCACGGTGCCGACGGGCACGGGCGAATTGCGCACGATCCATTCGCGGGTTTCGTGGATGTGCTTGCCGGTGGACAAGTCCATCACCGTGTCGGCGCCCCAGCGCGTGGCCCAGACCATCTTCTCGACCTCTTCGGCGATGCTGCTGGTGACGGCCGAGTTGCCGATGTTGGCGTTGATCTTCACCCGGAAGTTGCGGCCGATAATCATCGGCTCGGACTCGGGGTGATTGATGTTGTTGGGGATAATGGCGCGGCCGGCGGCGATCTCGTCGCGGACGAATTCGGGCGTGACTTCGCCCGGCAAGCGCGCGCCGAAACCCTGGCCGGCGTGCTGGCGTTTCAGGTAGCCCGCCTTGGTGTAGGTCTCGCGCAGTTCTTCCAGCCGCGTGTTCTCGCGAATGGCCACGAACTCCATCTCGGGCGTGATGATGCCGCGGCGGGCATAGTGCATTTGCGTGACGTTGGCACCGGCCTTGGCCTTGCGCGGCTCGCGGATGTGACCAAAACGCAGGTCTTTTGTGGCGGCATCGGCGGCGCGAACCTGCCCGTAATCTGAGCTGGGGCCGCCCAGTTGCTCGGTGTCGCCACGAGTTTCGATCCACTGTGCACGCAGCGGCGCAAGACCGGCCTGCAGATCGATGTCGGCATCCGCATCCTGGTAAGGCCCTGCGGTGTCGTACACGGTTACCGGCGGGTTGTGCTCCATGCCGTCTTCAGTGCGCGTGGGGCTGCAGGCAATCTCGCGCATCGGCACGCGCACACCCGGCTGCTGGCCCGGCACATAAATGCGCTTGCTGCCGGGGAACGGCTGGCGCATCTCGTCGTTCAGGCGCTCACGGTCGTGGAGGAAATCTTCTGGGACTGCAGACATGGCAAAAGCCTCGCGGGGCGCAGTCAGCTTGCCTTGGTGTCGGCCCGCTCCCTACGCCGATTGGTTCGGATCAGGTTCGAAGGGTGTGTCTCAGCTTGCTCGCAGCAAGCACCCCTGCGGTTAGGGAAGCGCTGCTTCCCGTTGGCTACTTTATCGCAACGTGGCGCTTGGCGAAGTACAAGCCGGCAAAGACTTTAGGATCGACCAACAGGCCGGCCTGCTGCTGCGCGGCCAGCCAGTCATCGGCTGACGCGATACCAACAACATGCACGCGGATGTCTTCACCCTCGACACCGCCACCGGCGTGCACTTGCTCAAGTTCGGTGGCCAAATAAAACGCATTGAATTCGTTGGCCATACCCGGCGAAGGCGGGCCGCGATGCAGCAATTCGACATGTCCAGGCCGGTAGCCGGCTTCTTCTTCCAATTCGCGGATTGCCGTCTGGCGCGCGGTTTCATCAGGCCCGCCATCGCCGTCGATCAACCCGGCAGGCAATTCGATGACTTGCGCGCCGATTGGCGGCCGGTGCTGCTGCACCAAGATGATCTCGTCGTTGGCGGTTAACGCGACAAGCTGCACTGCGCCGTTTGGCGCAATCACCCGCTCGACGTATTCCCACCGGCCTTCGCGCACCAGGCGGATGTACTTGCCTTCTGCGAGGATAGTTTTTGCTTGGTCTGGCATTGCCGGATTGTAACGGTCGGGTCGCTCGCCTGGCTCGCTGCTGGGTCACTCGCCGCTACGCGGCTTTGTTGTCGGGTCGCGGCCTGCGGCCGCTGCTTGGCGCAAACGCCTCTTGCTTCGCACATCGGCTGCAATCTTGATGGCTCCCGACAGCCATGCACAGCATGGCGACCCGTCAGTAGGCGGCGCAGCCGCGACGACCCGACAGCTCGCGCAGCGGGCGACCCAGCTACCCAGCCTTGCGGATCGGCGTCACCTTGTCACTGAGCTGGCTACCGGCAATGGTTCCGTCATAAGACAGGTCGAGAATCTCCATGCGCCCGTCGCTGTGCTCGACCAATGCCGTGCAGCTCTCAACCCAATCGCCGGTGTTGTAGTAGGTCACGCCCTCGATATCGCGGATTTCGGCATGGTGGATATGCCCACAAACGATGCCATCGAAGCCGCGCTTGCGGCATTCGTGCGCCACGGCATCCTCGAAGCTGGAGATCAGGTTCACAAAGCGTTTGGTGGTGTGCTTGGCGAAATTGCTTAGCGACCAGTACCCCATGCCGAACTTGCGGCGGGCAAAATTCACATAGCGGTTGCTGCGCATCAGCAAGCTGTAGGCCACATCGCCCGCCAGCGCCACCGTACGGTGGTAGCGGGTAATCACGTCGAACAGGTCGCCGTGCATCACCAGCAAGCGGCGGCCATCAGCGGTTTCATGCACCACCTCGTTGACCACTTTGATGTTGCCCAGCGTGATGCGGTAATCGACAAACTTGCGCAAGAACTCGTCGTGGTTGCCGGTCACGTAGTGCACCTGCGTGCCGCGCTTCGACTTGGTGAGGATCTTGCGCACCACATTGGTGTGCTCTTGTGGCCAGAAGAAGGTTTTCTTCAGTTTCCAGCCATCAACAATATCGCCGACTAGGTACAGCTCATCGCAGGTCACACTTTTCAAGAAGCGCGACAGCTTGTCGGCTTGGCAACCCGGCGTGCCCAAGTGCACATCCGAGATGAACACGGTGCGGAAGTGTGTGCGCTCGGGCTTGGGCGCGGCGTTTCGGCGTTGTGGGGTCTTGTCCATGGCCGCTATTTTCGCGGCCGCAGATGACGCCTGCGTGACACATTCGCGGCGCGGTGCTGCAGCCGACATACGCGGCTGCAGCACGCCAATCAGCTAGCCCGAATATTTCACGTGATCGCTTGTTAGAACCTGTAGGTCAATGATTATATTTTAGAATCTGTGATTTTTTGAAAAACCAGTTTGTACCGACACATCGCTTGCACAGCATCTGGCTTGTTTCGACCGCCCTAGGCTTGCTCTTCACTCCAAACGTAGCTATTGCTACCCAAGAACGATCTTTCTGGGTCGCTCCAGAGCCGCGCCCAGAACGCCCGATCCTGCGCCAGCTGCCGTGCATCACGTGAAACATCCGGGCTATTGCGTCTTGCCGTCGGGCTTGGTGCCATGCCAATGCTTGTCCCCAGCCTTGCCTTTTTTATGATGGTGGCGATGCCCTTTGGGCGGGTTCATCAGGCTCTCATAGACCATCTTGGCGAACTGGTCTGGCTTGATGAAGCCGTTACCCCACTTGGCGTCGTGCGCCTGGGTGGGTTTGGCCGCGACCACCTGCTCGGCAGTCGAACCCGCTTTGATCAGCGTGCGCACGTTGTTGCGGATGTCGGTAAGCATTTCGCCATAGGCCTTGAGGCCGGCGCGGTCGGTCAGCGGCCCATGGCCGGGGATGACCTTGCTGTTGTCGTCAAGCTTGGGCACCAGCTTATTGACCGCATTGATGATGCCGTCCACCGAGCCACCGCTGCCAACATCAATGAAGGGATACAGGCCGTTGAAAAACAAATCACCGGTGTGCAGCACATTCGCCTGCTTGAACCAGACGATGGAATCGCCATCGGTGTGCGCTGGCGGCACGTGCTTGACCTTGATGGTGTCGCCGTTGAGGTGAAAGGTCACGCCCTTGCCAAAGGTGATCACCGGCAGCGCCACCTTGGGCGATGCGGGCACCTCGCGGTTGAAGAACTTGATGACCTGGTCGGTGCTCATGCGTTTGCGCACATTGTGGTGGGCGACGATTACGGCGCCGTCCTCACCCAAGTTCTCATTGCCACCGGTGTGGTCGAAATGCCAGTGGGTGTTAATGACAAACTTGATCGGCTGGTCGGTCTTTTCGGCGATAGCGGCCTTGATCTTGGCCGTCAGTGGCGCGAACTGGTCATCGACCATGAACACGCCATCGTCGCCCACCGACAGACCGATGTTGCCGCCCTGGCCCGTGAGCATGTGCACGCTGCCGGCCACCGGCGTGATGTTGATGGTGACGTCATCTTGGGCCGCCGCGCCAAACGCCAGCGCGCTGCCCAATGCAAAAATGAGGGGTCGAATCATGGTGATACCAATATTCAAGGGGCCATGACCTTAGCCCAAGCCACCTGCTACTGTCAGCCGCGCGTATGACATCAAACGACACAAACCAAGCCACACTGGGCAAGCTGCCCGACAGCTTTTCCGCCGTCGTCGTCGGTGCCAGCGGTGGCATTGGCCGCGCCCTGACCCAACACTTGGCGGCGCTGCCCCACTGCGGCCACGTGTTGGCTGTTTGCCGCAGCACGCCGCCCGACTTCAGTGGCCCGGTCACTACAGCCCAGGCCGATGTTTGTGATCCTGACAGCTTGCGCAAGGTCGTAGATCACGCCCAAACACCGATCCACTTGCTGCTTTACGCCGTCGGCATTTTGCATGGGCCGGACGGCATGGCGCCGGAAAAGTCGCTGGCTGATGTGCAGGCCGCACAGATGCAACAGGCCATGGCCGTGAACGCCATCGGCGCCCTGCACTGCGCACAGGCCTTTGCGCCGGCCATGGCGAACAACTGGGAGTCGATCATGGCTTTCGTGTCGGCGCGCGTTGGGTCGATCGCCGACAACCGCCTCGGCGGCTGGTACGCCTATCGGGCGTCAAAAGCGGCGCTGAATCAGGCCGTGCGCACCTTGGCGGTCGAACAAGCCCGCGGTCGCAAGGGCTCGATTTGTGTGGCGCTGCATCCCGGAACGGTCGATACCGCGCTGTCGCAGCCATTCCAGCGCAATGTGCCCGAGGGCAAGCTGTTCACCCCGGAACAATCGGCGAATTACTTGCTTACTGTCGTGAGTGGACTCAGCGCCGATGACAACGGCAGCTTCTTTGCCTGGGACGGCCAAACCATTCCCTGGTAGGCGCGGCGCGGTGGCTAAGCGAGCCGCTCGCGTTGTGATTGTGGCAAGCCATTCTGCCACTGAACAATCCGCGCGCGGCCCTGCTGTTTCGCCGCGTACATCGCGTCGTCGGCCTGCTGAATCAGTGACTGGATCGGGGTTTCAGCACTGGGGTCAGTCCAGGTTGCCACGCCAATGCTCACAGTGACGTACTTGCCAGTGGGCGAGTTGGGGTGGGCAATGCGCTCACTGGCGATGGCATCCATCACCCGCTGCGCCACATTCATCGCCCCCTCAGCAGGTGTTGCCGGCAGTACAAAAACAAATTCCTCACCGCCGTAGCGCGCGACAAAGTCTGCCGGGCGTACAACCGCGTCGCGAATGGCGTTGGCAAGGCGAATCAGGCAGCGGTCGCCGGTCTGGTGGCCCAGCGCATCGTTGTAGGCCTTGAAGTGATCAACATCGACAAAACCCAGCGACAGCGGCATTTTTTCGCGCAAACCGATCTTCCACTCACGCTCGATATTGCTGTCAAAATAACGGCGGTTGTACAGGTTGGTGAGCGAATCCCGCACCGACAATTGCTGCAGCTTGTACTCTAGGCGCTTGGTGTCGGTGATGTCCCAACAGGCGCCACCGAGCACCGGCGCGGCGTCATCCGCGCCGCCAAGCAAGCGGCCGCGAACCGCCAGATAAACCGCGCCGCCGTCGGCGTGGGATTGCGCGCGTTGCGCAGCAGTGTTGAGCGCTGCACCACCTTTGGCGGCGAGCGAAATCTGGGTCTCGAACCGTGCCTGGTCATCGCTATCGAAACAGGCCAGGAACTCATCCAGCGGGATGCGCTGGGCAGTCATCTGCGGCAAATCCAGCACCTGCGCCAGCGTTTCATCAACATCAACTTGCTCGTTCACAGTGTCGAGCAACCAGACCCCGACGCCTGCGGCGGCCAATGCATTGCGTGTTCCTAAGTCGGCGTGCCCCCCGGCCGCCACAGCATCCCGCCCCATCGCGCCACCCATCACCCGAAATAACTGGCGCCTAGTCTATTCAAGCCGGCGTTTTGCTGCTGTGATCGACATCACGCATCAAGCCTTCCTGCGCCACACTGGCCACCAAAGTGCCATCGCGCGTGTAAATGCTGCCGCGCGACAAGCCGCGGGCACTTTGCGCGCCGGGGCTGTCCATCACGTACAGCAGCCAGTCATCGACCTTGGCCGGGCGGTGGAACCACAGCGCGTGGTCGAGGCTGGCGACGATCATGCCCTTGGACGTGTAGTGCCGCCCGTGCGGTAACAGCGCCGTGGTCACCAGGTTGAAATCACTGGCATAAGCCAACACGCATTGGTGCAGGTGGGCATCGTCGGGCAAGGCACCGGCGGCGCGGAACCAGATGGCCTGCTGCGGCGGCCGCTCGGTGGGTCTGAACGGGTTTTGCGGCGCCACCGGTTTGAACTCGATGGCCAGTTCGCGGGTGAAATAGGCGCGCAGCGCAGGCGGGCAGTCGTCTTTCCACTGCTCGCGTAATGCGGCCTGCGTGGCCAGCCCGTCCGGGCCGGGCACATCGGGCATCGGCGCCTGGTGGGTGTAGCCGGTTTCGGGCACCTGGAACTGCACCATCATCGAAAAAATCTGCTTGCCGTGCTGGATCGCCTTGATGCGCCGCCAGGTAAAGCTGCCGCCATCGCGCGAGTGCTCGACGTCATAAACAATTGGCGCGGCCATGTCGCCGGGGCGCAAAAAATACGCATGTAGTGACGTGGGAATACGCTCGGCGTCCACCGTGCGCGTGGCCGCCACCAGCGATTGCCCCAACACCTGCCCGCCAAACACGCTCTTGCCGCCGAGGTTGCGTGACTGGCCACGAAACAGGTCGGCCTCGATGCGCTCAATATCGAGCAGGCTCAAAAAATCTTGCAGAACTGGCGACATGGCTAGAAAAGTAAATTACGGCGCCGAAGTCTAACGCGCGAGCAGTGCCAACACTTGCTGCGCAAACCACGCCGGCTGCTCGTCCTGGACAAAATGGCCGGCTTCGGTTTGGACGATTTCCAATGATTCGAAGCAGTCGTCCAGACCCTCTAGATGATCGGGCGTAATAACCACATCACGGTTGCCATAGATGTAAGCG
>JAAFAL010000007.1 GCA_018222345.1 bacterium | reverse complement strand
CTCTCGATGTGCGCGCGTTGCCCGGCGCTGTTGCTCACCGACACGATATCCATGTTGGGGTAGTGCTCGGCCAGCCACAGGGTCAGCGAGCCCCAGCCGCAGCCCAAGTCGAGCACGCGCTGGCCGTCGGCCAGTTGGGCGCGCTCGGCATACAGCGCCAGCATCGCCTCCTCGGCTTGATCCAGCGATTCGTCACCGTTGGGATACAAGCAGCAGGAATATTTCAGCCGCTTGCCCAGGCTCAGGCGGAAGAATTCGGACGGCACTTCGTAATGCTGGGCATTGGCCTCGACGGTTTGCTCGGCAATCGGGCCGCGCGACCAGTCGGCTACCAAGTTGCGGATATTCTCGGCGCGCTTTTCAACGTCCAGCGCCTCAGGGCTTTGCAGCCGCGTGGCGATCAGCCGGCGCATGCCGGCGCGGGCTAGGCCGTCGGGGATCAGGCCGCGCTCGCAGAGTTCGATGCCGGAAGTGGGGATTGCCATGAAGGAGTCTCTAATAATTGATTCAGGATTTCTTCGGCGGCCAGGGGATAAACACGCTGGTCGTACGCACGTATTCGTCATGGCCCTTGCGTTTGCTGCTGCTGTCTTCGGTCTCGACGCCGGGCACGCCGGATACTTTGAGTAGCAACCACGCCATCAGCACCGGGCTGATCAGCGTCAGCCACCACCATGGGCCGCCCAAGGCCAGCGGAATGTACGCCACCCAGTGCAGCGACTCGAAAAAATAATTGGGGTGGCGCGAGTAGTGCCACAGGCCCTCGCGGCAGACCGTGCCCCGGTTTTCGGGCTTGGCCAAAAAGCGCATCAACTGCACGTCAGCGGTGGCTTCGCCCCATACCGAGATGGCCCAGATCAGACCACCCAGCACGAACAGCGGCGCCGGAGCCACCTCGGGCTGAATCGCCACGATTAAGAACGGCAGCGACAGGATCCACGCCATCAGTGCTTGGAACAAATAGAACAGCAACATGTTGCGGTCTTGCTTGTCGCCCCACTTTTCGCGCAGTGCGGTGTAGCGCTTGTCTTCGGGTGTGCCGACGTTGCGCAGATACAAATATCCGCCCAGCCGCGCTGACCAGACAAAGCCGAACACGCCTGCGGCCAGGCGCATCTCCAGCGCACCGTCGGCCAACACGGCATAGATGACAGCAGCGACGCCCAGCGAAAACGACCAGGTGATATCGACATGGCCAGCGTTGCGGGTTTTTAGCTGCAGCAGCCATGTGGCCACCAGGATGACCGTGATGGCGGCCAGGCCCATCAAAAACATCGTGATCGGAAATGTCATGCCAATGATTCCTCAGTGCTCGGGCTTAGGTTTCGTTCAAAGCGACTGCCGTGGATGCGAGCACGCAGCCTAACGCGTGATCGCCGGTGCGGCGTTTATGAATTTTCTATGACAACCGCCGTGAATTCATCGAAGTGTCATTTTCGGTGCCTATTGTGCGCCGCGTCAGTGCTCGAGCGAGCGTAGCCGCGTTGCCCAACTTGGGGCAATCCGGTGGCGCGGTTCGGCGCACCAAAAGTTTTCAGTGGCGCCACTGGCGGCGCCGCCCAACGGGTTTTGAATTGGCTGCCGACGACGGCGCAGCAGGCCCGCCATCTTCAATTTTGGGGAAGATTGCAAATGAAATTGCCGAACTTGAAAGCGTTTGCCACGCTGATGCTGGTCTTTGTGAGCAGCATGGCCTCTGCAGCAGATGAACTGGTGCTCAACGCTTTCGAAGATGGCTCGCCCGCCTCCGGCCTGGAGGCTGTGCTGGACGGTGAGATCACCGAGTTTCTGAACGACAAGGGCACGGCAACGTTTGATATTGGCGCCGGGCCGCACACCATGGAGTTGCTGCTGGCCGGCATCGAGGTGCACCAGTTCAGCTTCAGCGTAGCCGCCGGGCAGTTGGTCGATATCACCGTGTCGCTGTCGGCAACCGGTGAGGCCGAGCATTTTGTCGAAACATACTTCCCGACCGAAACCGCCCGCGACCGGGCCGCAGCGCCCAAGGGCAACTTGAGCGGTGTCGTGCGCAACGATGGCGCGGCGCTTGCTGGCGCAACGGTGGCTGTATCCAAAGTTGGCACCACACTTACGACCGGTGATGACGGCAGCTTTGCCGCCGAGCTGCCACGCGGTGTTTATACGTTGACGATTACGCATCCCGAACTCGACGGCCCGCAAACCGAGCAAATCCGCGTTGTCAGCGGTATCACCAAAGGCTTGCGCTTGGCTTACGGCGGCCTGGGCGACGCGGCGGGCGATGTTGAGGAGGTTGTCGTTACCGGCACCTTTGATCCCACCGCCTTTGGCGAGTCGGAGCAGTTCTCGGTAAACATTATCGAGACGCTGGGCATTGAAGAAATCGCCCGTTTTGGCGATTCCGACGTTGCTGCCTCGGTCGTTCGCGTGCCTAGCGTGACGGTGCAAAGTGGTCGTTTCGTGTTCATTCGCGGCTTGGGTGGGCGCTACATCACCACAACGCTTAACGGTGCGACGCTGCCTAGTACCGACCCCACCAAGCGTGAAGTGCCGCTGGATTTGTTCCCTAGCAACATCGTCAAGCAACTCGACATCAAGAAGTCGTTTCTTGCGTCGATGCCGGGTGAGAGCACGGGCGGTAACTTGGTGATCAACACCCGCACGTTCCCCGAGGAAACGGCGGGCAAGTTGTCCATCAGCTTGGGCTATACATCTGGCCTCACCGGCGAGGACGTTGCTGCCGACCCGAGTAGCGGTAGTTATGACTTTTTCGGATTTGATGACGGAACCCGCGACGTGCCCGCTGGCGTCAGTGCGATTGCATCGTTGTTGGCATGCGAAGCCTGTGAGTTCTCAATCTCTCCGAGCCAGCGCCAAGCGTTGTCTCAGATTGCCGCCGTCCAGCTCACTGACAATCTTGATCTGGACAGCGCGACGGCACTTCCGAACCTGTCCTTGGGTGCCAACTACGGTGACGTGTTCGACATCGGCGGCAATGAAGCGGGCTTCTTTATCGCCGGTAACTTCAAGAACGGTTGGAGTCAGAAGGCGTCTGGCATCCGCCGCACCTTGAGCGCATCGCGGTTGATTCTGGACGATTTCACCTTTGAAGAGTCGAGCAACACGGTCGATGCCAGTGGTTTGGTCGCCTTGGGCTTGAACGTTGGCGATAGCAGCTATCAGGCGAACACGCTGGTGTCACGTGCCACCGAGTCGAAAGTGCGGGTGTCGCAGGGTATTGGTGGAGACTCCGGCGCCGAGTCGATTCGCTACTCCATCGAATGGGAAGAGCGGCAGTTCCTGTCGCAGCAGTTTGCGGGCGAGCATCTGCTGGGCGCAGGCGGCAATTTGATTGCCAATTGGCAACTGACAGGCAGCCAGGCTCGTCGTTACGCACCTGACCGGCGAGATGTTCGTTTCGACCTGGAAGGCGAGGACGGCGTGTTCGACCTGCTCATTGCCAACCTCGCTCGCCGCTACGAAGACCTCTCCGACGACAGTTTCGATATTTCGGGCGACCTGGACTACCTGTCGGACAACCTCTTCGGCGAATCGACGGCCGAGCTTGGCGTGCAGTCCATTCGACGAGAACGCGATTCAGACACCGAAATCTACGGCTTTGCGGGCAACCGCGATGCCTACGACTCGAACGCGCCGAATGTTCGCGTTGATGATGTCATTCGCCCTGAGGTGATTACTGGCGACAGCAATACCGGTTTGACTTTCACCAGCTTGTCCTCACCCAGCGACAACTACACCGCCGAGCTGGAACTTGATGCCTTGTATGCATCATTTACGCAGCGCTTTGCCGATGTCTATCAAGTCATTCTTGGTGTGCGATACGAGGACTATCGCCAACAGACCGACACGTTCAGTGTGTTCGGCGCGGGCGGGCCGGTTCAGTCGTTGATTGAAGATGACGTAGTTCTTCCGAGTCTTTCGATCAACTGGGAAATTTCATCGGCGCAGCAGTTGCGTTTTGCGGCTAGCCGAACGGTGTCTCGCCCTGACTTTAAGGAGACTGCGTTCTCGACGTTCACCGACGATCAGTTCGACTTCCGGGTGCGCGGCAATCCGTTTCTGGAGACTTCCGACATCACAAACCTGGATCTGCGCTGGGAGATGTACTGGTCCGATACTGAAAGTGTCAGCGTCGCGCTATTCCAGAAGGTTGTTGAGGATGCGATCGAGCGCACGGTCGTGCCAGCTTCTGGAACCGCTTCGAATACGCGGTCGTTCGAAAACGCTGACGACGATGCCGACGTCATGGGCATCGAATTCGACGGTCGTCGAGACTTTGACATCAATAACGTGGGCTCTCGAACTTTGTTTGTCAGTGTCAACGCCAGTTTGATTGATTCAGAAATTCAGGTCGATGACGGTGGCGACACGCGCCAGTTGCAGGGCCAGCCGGACTACACGTTCAACCTCGCGCTGGGCTATGACGATTTCGCTGGCTCAGTACGCCACGAAGTGACCGCGCTGTTTAACCAGGCGGGCGAGACGATTATCGATGTCGGACTAGGCGGCTTGCCCAATGTCGTCGAAGAGCCGCGTCTCGATGTCGATTTGAACTACAAAGCGTATTTAACGGATTCCTTGGTGTTTAAAGCCAAGGTTGGAAATCTCCTGGACGAAAAGGTCGAATTTACGCAAGGCGGCCAAACCATTCAGGAGTTTGAGCAGGGTGTGACGTTTGAAGCCGGTATTGATTGGAGCTTCTGAACGCCGCACTCGCGTGCAGGTTGATTCAAGCGTTGCTGCACAGTTATTTAGTAAACCATCGGAGTAAATATGAAAATCTCTAAGCTGTTGCTGATGGGCACCGTCGCAGCAGTCGCCATGGGCGGCCTGCACGGGTGTACCGAAGGCGATCAAACATCGATTGCGCTTAATAGCACTTCCGGTAATGACAACACCGGAAACAACACCATTTCTACCGGATGTCCGGATTCATTCACCACAGCGCGTCCGCGTACTGATGATGGGCAGGACGTCTGCCAGTTGAACAACGTCATTGTCAGTGACGTCACGCTGACCAACAACATTGTCTGGCGCATCAATGGCCGTGTGACAGTGGGTAACGGCGACAACGAACTGCAAGACGCCACTACGTTGGTCAACGGGGACCCGCTGCTCAATGTGACGATGACGATTAACCCCGGCACGCAGTTGGTGGGTGCGGACGCGTTCACGCCAGCCACGTTCTCGAACTTGAACATCACGCGTGGCTCGCGAATCGTGGCTAACGGTACAGAGTCAGATCCCATCATCTTTTCATCAGAAGACGAAGGTTTTGATGGCAACCAAGAGTGGGGCGGCCTGGTGATTTCGGGTTTCGCGCCGCATAACGTTTGTGGTGCCGGAACCTGTAACGTTGACGGCGAAGCCAATGCCGGGTTCATCGGCGGCGATGACCCCAATGACGACAGCGGCGTGCTGCGTTACGTGATCGTCGCTGAAGCCGGCGAGATCATCAACAACGACGGCGACGAGATCAACGGTATTTCGTTCAACGCGGTTGGCGACGGTACGGTCGTCGAGTACGTGCAGGTGCACGGCAACGCTGATGATGGTGTGGAGTTCTACGGCGGCACCGTAAACGCACGTTATCTCGTGCTCACAGCCAATCAAGACGACACCGTGGATTGGGACGAAGGTTATTCCGGCAATATCCAGTACCTGCTGGTCATCCAAGCAGCGGGCGCAGGCGACTTCTGCCTCGAGGCCGACACCCTGTCGGGTGGTTCCACCACGCCGCCGTTCTCGGTGCCGAATATCGCGAATGCAACCTTCATCTGCGCCGGCGATCCTGAAGGCGAAGCGTTCAACCTGAAAGAAAACACGGGCGGCTTCTTCCACCACACCATCGTCGATGTGGCGGATTCCGTCGCCTCGCCTGATGTGTGTCTGTTGGTGGATGGTGCTGATACGCAAGCACAACGCAACAACCGTTTGGCCGTGAATCAATTCATCTGTGACGCCACCACGTTTGAAACGACCACCGACCCGGTTGTGGCCGCAGCGATTGACACGACGACGGTCTCGCAAGTTGACCCAGCGCTGAACGCACTGTTCGCGTCAACTGCGGCGGAAGCGAACAACATCACGCCGACCAACTTCACGACGTTCAATGGCACGTTCTCCAACGCGAACGCTGACACGACGTTCTTGGAAGAGACGGACTACATCGGCGCAGTTGATCCGGACGCGACCACTGCATGGTGGGACGGCTGGACGCTTGATGGCACGGTGGTCGCCCCTTAGAGGCAAACACCAACCTCGCATAAAGCAACATGGCGGCCTCCGGGCCGCCATGTTGTTTCTGACATCTGTCATTGATTTGTCACATCGCGCTGGCAGGCTACGCGCCCGTTGAGGCGCTGCTTGTTGCATGCCGCCCATCTCCCAACAAACTCATTTCACGACGAGGAATCGCCCTGTGAAAGTCTCCATAGCCCTCGGGCCAATTGCTTGCGCGGCGCTGTTTGGCCTTGCTGTGCCTGCATTTGCTCAAAGCCAGCAGCTCAACCAAGCCGTTGATATTGGCGAGCAGAAAGTGGCCGATGGCCAGCAGTCGCAAGAAAAGATCGACAAGATTGTCGATGCCCAGCAAGCCAAGCTGATCGAATACCGCGCCTTGCTTAAGCAGCAGGACGGCCTGGAGCAGTACAACGAGCAACTGTCCACGCAGGTCAAAAGCCAGGTTGCGCTGATCGAGCGCTTCGATAGTTCGATTACTCAAGTGGCCAAGATCGAGCGCCAAATGCTGCCGCTGACCACCCGCATGGTCGAAGCGCTGAGCACCTTTGTCGAGATCGACCTGCCGTTCCACGAAATTGAGCGCCAAGAACGCCTGGCCTTTGTGCAGGACACGCTGCAAAAAGCCGATGTGAACGTCGCCGAGAAATTCCGCCAGGTGCTCGAGGCTTATCAGATCGAAAACGATTACGGCCGCAAGATCGACACCTATCAAGACATCGTCGAGATCGACGGTGAGCAGCGCGAAGTTGATGTGCTGCGCTTTGGCCGCGTGGCACTGGTGGCGCAAACCCGCGACGCCGCGACCACCGCGGTTTGGGACCACGATGCCAAGCAGTGGCAAACCTTGGATGCCGGCACCTACCGCAACAGCGTGCGCGAGGGCATCAAGATGTCGAAAAAGCAGGCCTCCATTGACCTGGTGACCCTGCCCATCCCCGCCCCGACCACGCCGGAGGTGAACTAATGCGCGCCCTTAAATTAGTTGCAGTGTCCGCTGCTTTGGCCAGCGCTGCGCTGGCTGCTCCGGCCGCCGCACAGAGCGACCGCGCCGCTGCGACGTCTGACGATTTGTCGATGCGCGAGCTGCTCAACGAAGTGCGCCAGGGCCGCGCCCGCGATGCGCAGGAGAACAAGCGCCGCGAGGCCGAGTTTTTGGCCGACCAGGCGCAGCAGGATCGCCTGATCCGCGAAGCCAAGGCCAAGATCGCCCAGCTAGAGTCGCGCTCGGCGCAGCTTGAGAAAGAATTCAACGCCAATGAGTTGAAGGTGGAAGAAAAGCGCCAGCAGCGCGATGACCGCCTGGGCTCGCTGAAAGAGTTGTTCGGCCACCTCACCGGTGCCGCCGGTGACTTGCGTGGCCGCCTCAAGGCGTCGATTACCACCAGCCAATTCGACGGCCGCCAGGAATTCCTCGGCAACTTGATTGCCAAGATGACCGACGACACCGACCTACCCACGGTGGAAGAAATCGAAGGCCTGTGGTTCGAACTGCACCGCGAGATGACCGCCTCTGGCGATGTCGTCAAATACGCCACACAAGTGGGCACCGAGCAAAATCGCGAGGTCGTCCGCGTTGGCCAGTTTCAGTTGCTGTCGAACGGCGACTACCTGGCCTACGACGACAACACCCAAAGCGTGTCGGTGCTGCCGCGTCAGCCGCAGGGCTATGGCAGCGGCGCCGCCAAGCTGCAAAACGCCAATGCAGGGTTTACCCCTGTGGGCATGGACCCCACGGGCGCTGCCGGCGGTGGTTACCTGAAAGCGCTGATCAACTCGCCAACGATTGCCGAGCGCTGGAAGCAAGGCAAGCTGGTGGGCTACGTGATCACTGCGGTCGGCGTCTTCGGCTTGCTGGTCGCACTGTGGCGCTTCCTCGCACTCACCGCGCTGTCGGCCAAGGTGAGCAAGCAGCGCAAGGCCGGCGAGGCCAGCGACAATAACCCTCTTGGTCGCATCATCCAGGTGGGCCAAAAGCACGCCAACGACGATGTTGAAACGCTGGAGTTGAAACTCGGCGAGGCCATTATCAAGGAACGCCCGGCCATCAACCGCGGACTGCCGATGATCAAGATCATCTCCATGGTTGCACCGCTGATGGGCCTGCTGGGCACCGTCACCGGCATGATTATCGTGTTCCAGGCCATTACCATTTATGGTGCGGGCGATCCCAAAGCCATGGCTGGCGGTATCTCCAGCGCGCTGGTGACCACGGTGCTGGGCTTGGTTGTGGCGATTCCGATGTTGCTGGCACACAGCATGTTGTTTGCCCGCTCCAAGCGCATCCTGCATGTGCTTGAGGAGCAAAGCGCCGGCATCGTCGCCGAACGCGCTGGGCGCTGAGCCGCAGATGCATCCCGTTAACGTCATGTCATTGCGAGCGCAGCGAAGCAATCTCGTCACGGTGGCGATACGTGACGAGATTGCCGCGGACGCTGCGCGCCCTCGCAATGACAGCTTTAGGGTCGGGAGTTAGTCATGCTGTTTCTACTCGACGCCCAAGAAGCCATCGGCAATTTCTTTGCCAGCGGCGGGCTCGTGCTGTCGCTGATCGCCGTGCTCACCTTCATCATGTGGGTGCTGATTCTCGAGCGTTTCACCTATTGCCTGATCGCGTTCAGAGGCGACCTGAGCCAAGCGCAGCAGGCTTGGGCCGACCGTGGCGACAAAACCTCGTGGTTTGGCGAGTCGGTGCGCCGCAAGTTGGTGTCCGAGATGGGCGTCAAGATCGAGGCCAACCTGCGGCTCATCAAGGTGATGATCGCGCTGTGCCCGCTGTTCGGCTTGCTGGGCACCGTCACCGGCATGATCGAAGTGTTCACGGTGCTGTCGATCACCGGCGGTGGCGATGCCAAGTCCATGGCCGGCGGCGTGTCGCGCGCCACCATCCCCACCATGGCCGGCATGGTCGCTGCATTGTCTGGCCTGTTCGCCAATATTTATCTGTCACAACTGGTCACGCGCCGCCGCGCACGGGTGCAAGCCGTGCTGCCGCCGGCCCACTGACCACTACCGAGATTCGCTCATGGCACGTTCATTTTCCTCGCAGGAAGAGATCGAAGAAGAAGGCGCAGTTGACCTCACGCCCATGCTGGACGTGGTGTTCATCATGCTCATCTTCTTCATCGTCACGGCCACCTTCGTCAAGGAGACCGGCGTTGAGGTCAACCGGCCGCAAAGTTCGACTGCCGAGCAGAAGAACAACCCCTCGGTGCTGATCGCCATCCAGGCCGACAACAGCGTTTATATGGACGGCCGCCGCGTGGATATCCGCTCGGTGCGCGCCAATGTCGAGCGCCTGTTTGCCGAAAACCCTGAAGGCGGCGTGGTCATCCAGGCCGACGAGCTGTCGTCGATGAAAACCTTTGCCGAGGTGCTAGACCAAGCCCGCCAGGTTGTACCGCCGGAAAGAGTGTCGCTGGCAACGGAGGACTCAGCATGAGGCCCCTGAAAAGCTACTGCGCTTGCAATCTCGGGCGCGTCCGGTGCTCGAAATCCTCACGTATAGCCACATACGCTCCGGTTCCTGCGCTCCGGGCGCTCCCGACCTTGCTGCGCTCGCAACGCTTTTCAGAGGCCTCATTATGAATGCCGTGATTCGTAGTGCACTGGTTGTGCCGCCCGCCGCGATAGTCACAGGTGGCCTGATCCTGACCATGGTGTCGCTGATCGAGTTCGCCGACCGCGGGTTGGACAAGAGCGAGGTGGTGAAGCTGCCCGACATCTTCATGCCCAAGCAGGACATCCAAACCCAGCGCTCGGTCGAGAAACCCGACAAGCCCGAGCTGGACGACACGCCGCCACCGGACGTGCCGCAGCAAGATTTCGACCAGATCGACGGCAATGCTGCCGTGGGCCAAATCAGCGGCCCCAACCAGGTCAATGCGCGGCTGGACCTGAACATGGGTGGCGGCCTGGCTGCCACCGACGGCGAATACCTGCCTATCGTCAAGGTAGCACCGCAATACCCGCGCCGCGCCCTGGCCCGCGGGCTGGAAGGCGAAGTGCTGGTGCGTTACACGGTTACCAAGCAGGGCTCAGTGCGTGATCCGCAGGTGGTGCAATCGACCAACAGCGTGTTTGACCGCGCCGCCGTGGATTCAGCCTCGCGCTACAAATACAAGCCGCGCGTGGTGGACGGCCAAGCCGTCGAAGTGGCCAACGTGCAAACCGTCATCAAGTTCGAGCTCGCCAAGTAGGAGTGCCTGCCATGCGCCGTTCGTTTGCAAAAATCATCGCCATTGCCTTGTTGGCGCTGCCCGGCCTGGTGCTGGCGCAAAAAGGTGCGATTGACGCCAAAACCTTCGAGGCATTGACCAAGGCGCAAGAGCTGGCTGAGCAAGGCGAGACGGCCCAAGCCCTCGCCACGCTGGACAAGCTCAAGGGCAGCGACAAGCTCAACAGCTACGCCAAGTCGCAGATGTGGAATTTCTACGCCTTCATCTACGCCAGCAACAACCAGTACAAGGAAGCCATCGGCGCCTATCGCAAGGTGTTGTCGCAGCGCGATGCCACCGAGGGCTTGAAGTCGAACGCCAAGTACACCATTGCGCAGATGTACTTCCAGATCGAGGACTACAGCAACTGCATCCGCTTCATGCAAAGCTGGTTGTCCGAGGTCGATAAACCCACGCCCACCGCGCACATCATGCTGGCGCAGGCGTACTACCAAACCGAGCAGTACGACCGCGCGCTGAGCAACGTCAACACCGCTATCGATTTGGAGCAGGCCGAAGGCAAGCCCATCAACGAGTCATGGCTGCGGCTCAAGTCAGCGCTGTACTTCTCCAAGAAGGACTACAAGGCCACTGCCGAAACCTACGAGCAGCTCATCGCGCTGTATCCCAAGCTGAGTTACATGCGCCAACTGGCCGGCATTTATTCCGAGCTGGGCGAGAACAAAAAGCGCCTGGCGGTCTATGACGCCATCTACGAACACGGCGGCCTGAGCAAAGAGACCGAACTGCTCAACCTGGCGTACATGTACCTGGGCCAGGACGTGCCGTACAAAGCCGGCACAATCATCGAAACCGGCATGCAGGCCGGCGTGATCGAAGACAACCAGAAGAACATCACCACGCTGGCCAATGCCTGGGCCGCCGCCAACGAGCACAAGAAGGCCGTGCCGGCGCTGGAGCGCGCGGCGCAACAGTCTGACGATGGCGTGCTCTTCGCCCGCTTGGCCGGCGTGCATTTCAATGCGGGTGACTTCGACGAGGCGGTAAAAGCCGCCAAGCTGGCAGACCAGAAAGGTGGCCTGAAAAACCCTGCCAACAATCTCATGTTGATGGGCATGGCGCAGTTCAATACCAAGCAGTTCGAAGGCGCCTTGCAGTCTTTCCGGCGCGCCAAGCAGGACAAGAGCAGCTTCCGCGCCGCAGCCAAGTGGGAGAGCTACACCACCGCCGAGCTCAAGCGTATCCGCGCGCTGGAAAAAGCCAAGCTGGAACTGGAAAAGCGCACCGAAGAAGCGCTGGAAGCCGACGAAAACAACCAGGACGCCATCGACATTAGCGGATAGCGAAAGGCATGGCAGACATTCCGATGTCGTGCACAGTGACCTGCCTATAATCGAGCGCCTCATTTGCTGCTGAGCCGCTCATGTTGCCAATCTGGCGCCTGCTCCTTGTTTTGTCCGCGGTCGTGCTTGCCGCCTGCGGTAATGGGCAGACCACCACCACGGTCACGCTGACTGGCTCCAGCACCATCGGCCCGGTGATGACCGAGGTGGCGCGCCGCTACGAGGCGGCGAATCCGACTATCCGCGTAGATGTGCAAACCGGCGGCTCGTCTCGCGGTATTCAGGATGCACGCACCGGATTGGCCGACATCGGCATGTCGTCGCGCGCACTCAAACCCGCCGAGGCTGAGGGCGCCAATCAACATATTCTGGCGCGTGATGGGGTGGCGTTTTTGCTGCATGCCAGCAACCCGGTGGACAGTCTCAGCGACGATCAACTGCGCGATATCTACCTGGGCCGCATCAGCAACTGGCAACAAGTGGGTGGCAAGGACGCGCCGATTACCGCCATCAGCCGTGCCAATGGGCGCTCTGAACTGAACATTTTTCAGGACTACTTTGATGTTGCTGAGCGGCAGATCAAGCCCGACCTGATCGCCGGAGAAAACCAGCAAGGCATCAAGCTGGTGGCTGGCAATCCGGATGCCATCATCTACATGTCTATCGGCACAGCCGAGACCGACCAGCAGGCCGGCGTGCCCATCAAGCTACTGCCGCTGGCCGGCGTGCCCGCGTCTAGCCAGACCGTGGCCGATGGCAGTTTTCCGATGAGCCGCGTGTTGATTCTGGTGACCCGCGATGACTTGGCGCCGGCTGCCAAACAAGTGCTGGACTACGCCCTGTCACCCGCCGTGCATGACCTGATTGAGGCGCAGGCTTTTGTCCCAGCGCGCTGAGCAGCGAGTGCCAGCCAGTGCATCCCGGCTGGATCCGGATCGGCTGCTGACCGGCGGTTTGCGACTGTGCGCGGCATTTTCCGCCGCGCTGCTGATTTTGGTCGTGATCTTCTTATTGCTGCAGGCCGGCCCGGTGCTGGACGCCATCGGCCCGTGGCGGCTATTTGCTGACGACGGTTGGTTCCCGGCGGATACTGCCGCCGCCGGCCAGTTCAGTATTGTCGCGCTGCTGGCCGGCTCCGGCGCGGTGGCGTTTGGTGCCACGGTGCTCGCAGCACCGCTGGCCATTGCTTCGGCAGTGTTCTGCCGCTTTGTTGCACCGCCGCGCATCGGCCAACTGTTCCGGCGCATGCTGGAAGTGTTGGCGGGCGTGCCGTCGGTGGTGTTCGGCTTTTGGGGCTTGGTGGTGCTAGTGCCGCTCATCAACCGCTGGCAGCCGCCGGGGGCCAGCGTGTTGGCCGGCGCTTTGGTGCTGGGGCTGATGATTCTGCCCACCATCGCTTTGCTGGCCGACTCGGCCCTGCGCAGTGTGCCGCGCGCCACCCTGTCGGCCGCAGCGGCGTTGGGCTTGTCGCGCTGGCGTACGGCCCTGCAGGTGGCTTTGCCCGCAGCGCGCGGCGGTGTGGTCACCGGCATCATCCTGGGCGTGGCGCGCGCGATTGGCGAGACCATGGCCGTGCTCATGGTTTGTGGCAACGTGGTGCAGGTGCCGGCGAGTGTGTTTGAGCCCGTGCGCACACTCACCGCCAATATTGCGCTGGAAATGGCCTATGCCTATGGCGACCACCGCAGCGCCTTGTTCCTCACCGGTTTGGTGCTGACTTTGCTGGTCATCGCACTGGTGCTCGTGGCCGAGCTTGGCCGCGGCGCAAACGCGCGGCGAACCGCCCATGGGTGACCGGCTGCTGGCAGGCGTGTGTTGGTTGGCTGCAGGCATTGTGGCCGGTGGTTTCGCTTGGCTGCTGGGCGACATCGTCATGAATGGCCTGGGGCAGATCAACCTGATGTATCTGCTGATGCCGGTGGCCGACGCCGGGCGTGCCGGTGGCATTGGCCCGGTGATTGTCTCGACGTCATTGATCCTGGTCGTGTGCCTCAGCGTCAGCTTGCCGCTGGGCCTGGCCACGGCGATTGTGTTGTCCGAAGCTGATGACGAGCGCTGGTTCGGGCGCCTGGTGCGCCGCAGCCTGGACGTACTCGCCGGCGTGCCGTCGATTGTCTTCGGCTTGTTCGGTTACGCGGTGTTCGGCTTGGCGCTGGGCCTGGGGTTTTCCATCTTGTCGGGCGGGCTGACGCTGGCTTGCATGGTGCTGCCCATCCTCATTCGCTCCATCGAGCAAGGCCTGCGCGCCGTGCCCATCGACATTCGCCATGCTGCGGCGGCGCTGGGCATGCAACGCTGGCGGACTTTGGTCGCCGTGCTGCTACCCGCTGCCGCGCCGGGCGTATTGGTTGGCGTCGTGCTGGGCATCGGCCGCGCGGCGGCCGAGACTGCGGCACTGCTGTTCACCAGCGGCTACGTGGCGCGCATGCCCGACTCGCTGCTCGATTCAGGCCGCTCGCTGTCGGTACACATTTTCGACCTGGCGCTCAATGTTGCCGGCGGCGAGCCCCGCGCCTACGCCGCCGCGCTGGTGCTGATTGTTGCGCTGGCCGTGGTCAATCTCACCGCTATCAGCTTGTCTGAGCGGCTGTTGTCATCCAGGATCAACCCCGCATGAAATCCACTGTTACACCCATACGATCCGTCGTTGCCGAAAGCGCCCCGCCAGCTTTGGCCATTCAGACCAAAGACCTGGCTGTGCACTATGGCGCGCTATGCGCGGTGCGCGGCGTATCGCTGCAGGTGCCGCAGCAGCAGATCACCGCCATCATTGGGCCCTCTGGCTGCGGCAAAACCAGCGTGCTCAGCAGCCTGAACCGGCTGACTGATTTGATTCCGGGGGCGCGCGTCAGCGGCCAAATATTGATCGACGGTGCCGACGTGCTCTGGCCGGCTTACGACCCCGTGGCGCTGCGCCGCCGGGTGGGCAAGGTGTTTCAAAAGCCCAATCCCTTCCCACTGTCCATCGCCCGCAACCTCGACTTGCCGCTGCGCGATCAAGGTGTGCGCAACGCTGATGAGCGCGCCGGCCGCATCGAAGCTGTGTTGCGCCGTGTCGGCCTGTGGGACGAGGTCGCGCAGCGGCTAGACATGCCGGCGCAGCAATTGTCCGGCGGCCAGCAGCAACGGTTATGCATTGCCCGCGCGTTGGTGTTGGAGCCGGACATTTTGCTCATGGACGAACCCTGCAGCGCGCTCGACCCCATTGCCAGCGGCGTGGTTGAAGGCTTGATCGAAGAACTCCGCGGCGACTACACCGTCGTGGTCGTCACCCATAACTTGCAGCAGGCGCGGCGCATTGCCGACCATCTGGCAGTGTTCTGGACTAGCGGCGACGCTGGTTGCCTGGTCGAGCAAGGCCCTGCCGGGGCTATTTTCGACAGCCCCAAGCAGGCCATCACGGCTGCTTATCTGGACGGCCGCTGTTGTTGATGACGCTGTACCCAGCGAGAAACTCCAACACTGTTTCTAGGGGCATTTCGCAGGGGCGCAATTCGATGCCGTCGTCTAGCGCGTAAGCATTGAAGCTGATCCAGTCGCTGCCATCGGTGGCCTCGGCCTGCACAGCGATTGCCCGGCCGCCGGCGCGGTTCTGGCGTGTAACGCGGTACCGTTGCCCGTTGTGTATCACCGTGCTGCTGCCGGGCGGAAGGTCCTGCAGCCTTTGGCGTAGCGCCGCGTCGAGCCTGCGGGCGTTAGTCACCGGTTACCGTGGCGTCACGCGCGGCCAGCGTTTCAGCACCGAGCTGCGCCATGCGCAATTGCAGCGCCAACTGTGCCATGTGCCGGGCGCGCTCATCGCGGTCTTCGTCGAGCATTCGTGCGCCAGCCGCAAACACCAACGTAACCATGGCTTCGGCCAGGGCGTGGCGGCCACGAACCGGGCGGCCGCGGTGCTCGGCCATGCGGTGCAGGTCATCGGCGAGTTCCTTGGCGAAGTCATCGCGCTCGCGGGCGATGGCCTGGCGGAATGCCGGGCTGCCACCGTGGCTCTGGCTGACGATGAGGCGGAATTCGGGCGCGCGCCGGTCGAGATATTCGACAAAGGTTTTGATCGATGTGGGAATGGCTTGCCCATCTTCCGACACCCGCTGGCGCGCATCACGCATCAATTGGCGCAGTGCCACGCCGGCTTCATCCACCAGTGCCAGGCCCAGCGCATCCATGTCGTCAAAGTGGCGATAAAACGCCGGCGCAGACAGCCCTGCGCCGCGTGTGATCTCGCGCAAACCCAGTGATGCGAATGGGCGCCCATCGGCGAGCAAATTCAGCGCGGCATCCATCAGCGCGCGGCGAGTTTGGCGTTTTTGTTGTTGACGCGTGTTCATGGTTTTGCCGGCTGATGATACGTGGGAACTGCTTGCCATAGAACGGTCATCTGGCTGATGTAGCTTGCGCCCAACTGATTCACTGCTATTATAGTTTACAATTGTAATCTAAAAAGGTGCTTGATATGGCTGTTGCTGCCCGCCGGCGCAAGGCGCTGGCGCTCACCGTTGCGGTGATGTTCGTGTTGTTCCATCTGGGCGCGCTGTTGCCGCTGTGGGTGGGCTGGAGCCCGGTGGCGTTGTGGGTGGCGCTTGGCCTGTACCTGGTGCGCGGTTTCGGCATTACCGCCGGCTATCACCGCTTGTTTGCGCACCGCGCCTACAAAGCCAATCGGGTGGTGCAGTTCCTGCTGGCGTTGGCCGGCAGCCTGGCGGTTCAGGGCGGCTTGTTCTGGTGGGTTTCGCATCACCGCGATCACCATGCCGGCACCGATACCGACAAGGACGTGCATTCACCCGTGTCGCAAAGCTTTTGGTACGCCCACATGGGCTGGATGATTGCGCCGAGTTCGTTCAATTCGCCGCGTTTTCGTCTGACTGACCTGGCTAGATTCCCCGAGTTGCTGTTCTTGCAGCGGCATTATCTTGCGCTGCTGATTGCTCAGGCAGGCGCCTTGTTCGGGTTGGGTCACGCGCTGGCGATCTGGGCACCGAGCCTGGGCACGTCAGGCCTGCAAATGCTTGCTTGGGGCCTGTTCGTGGGCACGGTTTTGCTGTGGCACGCGACATTTTTGGTCAATTCTGCAGGCCACCGATGGGGCGGCCGTGACCACGACACCCGTGACAACAGCCGCAACAATTGGTTGGTGGCACTGGTGACGCTGGGTGAGGGTTGGCACAACAACCACCACAAGCACCCCCGTTCGGCCAAGGCAGGTGAGCGCTGGTGGCAGTTCGACCCGACCTGGTGGGCGCTACGCAGCCTGAGTTGGGTGGGCTTGGTTGGCGACTTTCAGTTGCCAGCGCAGCGCAAGCCCGTTGCCACAGCCGCGCAATGACCACAGTTGCGCGAACAGTTGTAAAGCAACCGACTCCGATGACGCTAAGGGCGCGCCTACGGGTCAGCTTGGGCAAGTTGCTGTTGCGAGCCTTGGGTTGGCGTGTCGAGGGCGAGATGCCACAGGTCAGTCACGCAGTGTTGATCGGCGCACCGCATACGTCCTTGTGGGACGGCCTGTATGTGGTGCTTGGCGCCATGGCGCTGAACCTGCCGGCGCGCACCATGGCCAAGCATTCGCTGTTTCGCGGCCCGCTGGGCCCCATCGTGCGCGGTCTCGGGTTTTTCCCGGTGAACCGGGCCGCGCCCGGCGGCATGGTGGCGCAATGCGCCGCACGCCTGCGGCAGCCTGAGCCGATATTCATGGTGATCGCACCCGAGGGTACGCGTAGCGGTGCAAATGGCCCATGGCGGACGGGATTCCACCGCATTGCCGCCCGCGCCGGCGTGCCCATGCTGCCGGTGGCCATGGATTACGGCCAGAAGCGGCTACTAATCGGCGCGCCGCGAATGGCTGGTGAGGATGTGCAGGCTGACGTGCGGCAAGTGCAGCGATTCTTTGCCCAGGCGACGCCGAAGCATCCGGAGCGGATGTCCGAGCCGCTGCGCCAAATTGTTGACGCAAAGACATCGCCGTCAAAAGGCTAAGCCTGTCATTGCGAGGCCCGAAGGGCCGCGGCAATCTCATTGGGTGGCGACTTCGGTGACGAGATTGCCGCGCGGCTATGCCGCTCGCAATGACAGTCGTATTTCGGTGGCGCGCTAGTGCATGAACTGCCCACCATTCACTGGAATATTCGCACCCGTCAGATAGCCTGATTCGGGCGCTGCGAGAAAGGCCACCACCCGCGCAATATCCTCGGGCGTGCCGAAGCGTCCGGCCGGAATGCCGCTGAGGATGTTGTCGCGAATCGGCTCCGGTACCGCCCGGATCATTGGCGAGTCGATATATCCCGGCGACACCGTATTGACCGTGATGCCGTGCTTGGCTACTTCCTGGGCTAGCGCCATGGTGAAGCCATGCATGCCGGCCTTGGCGGCCGAGTAGTTGGTCTGGCCAAACTGGCCCTTCTGGCCGTTGATGGAAGCAATATTGATGATGCGCCCATGAGCATTTTCGATCATCGCTGTGATGAGTGGCCGTGTGACGTTGAACACGCTGTCGAGATTCGCGCCCATCACCGCGCGCCAGGCTTGCGCATCCATTTTCTTCAGCGGCGCGTCGCGGGTGATGCCTGCTGCATTAACCACCACGGCAGCTTGGCCGAGTTCGGCCTCGATACTGGCTAAGCAAGCCGTGGTTGCCTCGAAGTCGGCCAGATCGGCCAGATAAACATGGGCCTCGAACGCCAGGCCATTGCGCCAAGTGTCGATTTTCTCGGCTTCGCTGGGGTGGCCAATGGCGGCCACGCTGTGGCCATCGGCATGTAGAGCCGCGCAGATGGCGGTGCCAATGGCGCCGGTGCCGCCGGTGACGATCGCGAGTGATGATTTGCTCATGCGGAGTGTTTCTTGTGTTGTGAAAAGGCTTGACAGCCCAGTGCGTGATGGCTAGTTTACTGAAACATGAATCACCTGTCAGGTTTGGCCTGCGGGTGGCTCCAATCAACAGAGCCAGCTTCAAGCCGGCCGTCGCCATTGCGCGGGAGACACAGTGTCCAAGCAGACCGAAAGTGCCGAAAAGGTCGTGCCGCTCAAGCCGCCAGCGACATCGCGCGGCCGCGCGACGCTCGCCCGCTTGCTGGCCGCCGCCGAAGCCGAGTTCGGCCAAAAGGGCTATCACGCTGCATCCGTGGCGGGCATTACTAACGAGGCCGGAGTTGGCCAGGGCACTTGGTACCTGTATTTCAAAAGCAAGGAAGACGCATTCCGCCATTTGGTGCAGGACATTGGCGCCGGTGTACGCCGCGCCATGGCGCAGGCGGTTGCCGCCACGTCGGATCAAATGGACGCCGAGCGCCGCGGCCTAGAGGCGTTTGTGCGTTATGTACACGAGCATCCGCACTTGTACCGCATCGTCCAGGAATCACAGTTTGTCGATGAGGCGCTGTTTCGTGGCTATTACCGCGGTATTGCCGAGGGTTATGCCGCAGCGTTGAATGCCGCCGCCGCGCGCGGCGAACTACTGCCTGGCGACGGTGAAACCCGCGCCTGGGCCATCATGGGTATTGGCCACTTCCTTGGCCTGCGTTATGCCGTGTGGGAGGGCCGCAAGGCGCCTGAGGCCGTGGTGGACGAGATCATGCGCCTGCTCGAACATGGGATGGCGCCGCGGTGACAGTGGTGCAAGCACATATCACCGGCTTGGGCACCTACCTGCCGGATGGCCGCATGACGGCGGCGGACATCGCCAAGGCCAGCGGGCTACCCGAGTGGGTGGTCACCGACAAGCTCGGAATCACCCAAAAGCCGGTGCCGGGGCCAGGCGACCACACCGTGGCCATGGGTGTACGCGCTGCCGAGGTGGCATTGACCGACGCAGGCGTAAGCGCCAGTGATATCGACGTCGTGATCTCGATCAACGAGGAACACAAGGACTATCCGGTGTGGACTTCCGGCATCAAGCTGGCCCACGACCTGGGCGCGACGCGCGCCTGGGCCTACGACCTGGGCCAGAAGTGTGGCACTGCGGTGCTGGCGCTAAAGCAGGCCCGCGACTTGATCGTTGCCGACGATTCGGTCAACACGGTGTTGATTGCCGGCGGCTACCGCAATTGCGACCTGATTGATTACACCGACCCGAATGTGCGCTTTCTGTTCAACCTGGGCGCGGGGGGCGGTGCAGCAGTTGTGCAGCGGCAAGGCGCAGGGCACACGATTCTGGGTAGCGCCATCCGCACCGACGGTAGCTTCTCCGAGGACGTCATCGTGCCGGTGGGCGGAACCCGCGCCCCGCTGACCCCAGACAATGTGCACGAATATCGGCTGCAAGTGCCCGACCCGGCGGGCATGAAGGCGCGGCTTGAAGAGCGCTCGCTGCAACACTTTGTTGGCGTCATGGAGGATGCCATGGCGCGTAGCGAACTGCGCACTAGCGACATCGCCCATGTGGCCATGTTGCACATGAAGCGCAGCGCGCATGATGAGGTGCTGCGCCGTCTGCAAATCCCTCACGCACACTCCATTTACCTCAGCGACTACGGCCACCTCGGCCAAGTCGATCAGATCTTGTCGCTGTGTTTGGCGCGTGATGCCGGCACGCTCAAGCGCGATGATCACGCGCTTCTGGTCGCCGCTGGCATCGGTTACGTATGGAATGCGGTTTGCGTTCAGTGGGGCGCCGCATGACGGCCTGGATCGACCGTTACGACGCGCAGCCGCGGCAACGCCCCGCAGTGTTCTGGCGCGGGTGTTGGCTCAGCTATGGCGAGCTGGCCCAGCGTGCTTCGGCGTTGGCTACGTGGCTGGCCGCGCAGGGAGTCGGCCGAGGCGACGCGGTTAGCATTCTGGCCAATAACCACATTGCGCATCTTGACCTGATTGCTGCGGCGGACTGGTTGGGCGCCTGTTACGCGCCGCTCAACACCCGGCTAAGCGCTGCCGAGCAGGCCCAAATACTGGCGGTGATAAAACCTAAGGTGGTGCTGGTGGGTGCCGGCTGCAAGCCGCTACTGCCCGACAGCACGCCGGCACCCGTCGCGCTCGATGCCTACGAGCGACTACTTGCCGACGTGGGCAGTGGCCGCCCACCGGCTGATGACCGCGCCCCGGAGCGCATTGCCATGCTGCTGCTGACCGGCGGCAGCACTGGCACACCCAAGGCGGCAATGATTCCGCGGCGCCAGATCGACGCCAATATCGACAACACCGTAGCCGCCTGGGGGCTAGAACCAGACGATTGCGTCGTCCAGGCCTCGCCAGCGTTTCACGCGGGCATCAATGTTTTGGCGACACCGTTGCTGGCCATTGGCGGCCGGGTTGTGCTGATGGATGGGTTTGATGCTGGCGCCTATTTGGCCGCCGTGGCAACGCACCGCGCCAGCGCGTTGTTCATGGTGCCAACCATGTACCGCATGCTGGCTGACCACCCTGATTTTCAGTCCGCCGACCTGCATGCCGTGCGTTTCGCGATATCCGGCGGCGCAGCTTGCGACGAGGCATTGCGTCAGCGCTTCGCTGAGCGCGGCATCGGCTTCCGCCAAGGCTACGGCCTCACCGAGGCCGGCGTGAACTGCTTTGCAATCTCCGCCGATGAGGCCGCCAACCAACCGCAATCGGTGGGCCGCCCGATGCTGAACACCCAAGCCGTGCTGCGCGATGCTGACGGCACACCGGTCGCGCTGGGCGAGGTAGGCGAATTGACGCTTGCTGGCCCGCACGTCTTCGCCGGCTATCTTGGCAACCAAGCCGAAACTGCCAAGGCCCTGCGTGATGGCTGGCTGTGGACCGGCGACCTGGCGCGACAAGATACGCAGGGCTTGTTCACCATCGTTGGGCGCCGCAAGGAGATGTTCATTTCCGGCGGCGAGAACGTGTTCCCGGCCGAAGTCGAGGCCGCCATCGCCACTCACCCGCAGGTTGCCGAGGTGGCGGTGTTCGGCGTACCGCATCCGCACTGGGGCGAAGTGGGCGTAGCCGCCATTGCACCGGCTGGGCTGGGCCATGGCGCCCTCAAGGCCCACCTGCAGCCGCAACTGGCCGGCTACAAGATTCCGCATCACGTTTTGGCCATGGATGCCTTGCCCAAGACCGGCGCCGGAAAAATCGACAAACCGGCGCTCAAGGCACGCGCCATTACAAGCTTTGCATTGGATGACCAACATGTTGACTCGAAATCGGCCGCTTGACGCCGCCGCGCTAGTGCTTGCCGTTGTGTCGCTGCTGGTGGCGCAACTGGCCGCAGCGCAGGACGTGCCCGAGCCATCGCCGCGCTTCGCGCGCTACATGCCGCTGTATCCCGGCCAGTATGGCGACTTGGCGGTGCAGCGAGACACCCGCGACAGCAGCTTCGACGCCGCGGGTAATGAGCGCGACAGCGCGGTGCCCACCTTGCCGGGCCAGACCAAGTTCCCGCGCACGGATGTGGTTGCAGGTCTGACCTGGCATCTGCCCTTGTTCGAGGACTACGACATACCGTTCATCTCCAGCACCACGCATCTGCTGCGTGTGCAACTGCGCTATGCCGACACGCGTACTGAAGGCCCCTTGGCAGCGTTTATCGCCGACGATAGCGATGATGCGAGCACCAACGCTGACGACTTGCGCAACGAAGGCAGCGGCATTGGCGATGTGACGGTCGAGGGCGGCAGCTTCTTGTATGGCGCCGACAATTGGCGCACCCGCCAGGGCAGCCCACTGGCGGTGTTGTTCAAGGCTGGGCTGCGCCTCAACTTTGGCAGCTATGACCGCGATGCACCCACCAGTGCCGGCACCAACACGCCGGCATTCCACGCCGTGCTGGGTGTGCATGCACAGCCGTGGAAGGGCAGTTTTGTCGATGTCGGCATTGGCCGCCGCGCCTATCTCAAGAATCAAGACCCAGCCTTCGGCGGCCTGACGCCCACACAGCAGGGCGACGACACCTGGTTCGACGTGAGCCTGGCTCAGCAATTGGGCGGCCGGTTCTTTCTGACGGCGTTTTACTACGACCGCAGTGGCGATTCCAACCAGTACACGCCGGTGTTGTTTGCACCCAACCCACCCGAGCCGCCGCCCAACAGCGACAACTTCCCGTCCACCGGCATTTATTCCGATGGTGGTACCGAGTTGCAGACCATGGGCCTGGCGCTGGACGTGTTCGCCGGCCAGCGCTGGCAATTGGGCCTGCAATGGACACACCCGACCGCCGGCCGCAGCGGCCAGTTCGATCTGCCCTATACCAACCGCACGCCGCCGGGCTGCACCGTGGGCGCAACAGGCTGCATGACCAGCGACGGTGAGACCGTGTTCGTCGATGCCTACGGCCCGGCGCGGGTATTTGCCACCGACCGGTTCACCGTGTCAGCCCGCTTCCAGTTTGGCGAAGGCGACACCTTTACCTGCGTGGGGTGCGAACGGCGATGAGACGATTAATCCTTATATGCACGCTGATGCTCGCCTGTTCAGCCGCGCATGCAGCCATCGTGTTTACGCCGCATTTGTCGGAATACTCCATCCTGCCGGCCGGCCCCTATGCCGAGCTGACGTTTATCACCACCGAGATTGAGGAAATCTACGACCGCGATGGCGAGGAGATCGAACTCGGCCGGCCGTTCGTGCCCGCGGGTGACAGCACGGATGCGGCGCTAGGCCTGTTCAAGTACCTGTGGGTCGGCAATGTGTTCCGCGACACCAACGTGCCGATCCTCAAGGACCGCAACCAATTTTGTCGCGGCATCGGCG
The DNA here is from genome assembly GCA_018222345.1 of bacterium. GTDB lineage: Bacteria > Pseudomonadota > Gammaproteobacteria > Nevskiales > OUC007 > JAAFAL01. The sequence continues at coordinate 22,572 of JAAFAL010000007.1, read as the reverse complement.
TGCTCGGTTATCAGCAGAACACCGGCAACATTGCCGCCCGGGTTCGTTTGTTCGGGCACCGGCCTGGCGCCAACGGCATTGGTGATTTCTTCGGCCTGTGCGGCATTTACGGCAAGGAGCATCGCTGGGGGCCGCTGAAGTTCAATGGCCTGTTTGCCACCACCGTCAAGTTCCCGATTGGCGACTACGACACCGACGCCGCGCTGAACATCGGCACCAATTACTGGACCTACATCCCGCAGTTCGCATGGCACGCCGAGTTGTGGGGCCGCCTTTACATCGACGGCACCTTTGCCTACCAGTTCAACGACAACAACGACGAGCCCAGCTTTGGCGGCCTGACGCCGACGCGTATTGCCAATTACCGCAACCTGGAGATGAACTTTGCCTGGAAGTTCTCCGAGCACTGGTTCGTCGATATCGGCTACAGCTACCGCGAGTCGGTGGGGTCGAACCACTACGACCAACTCACCGTCAACTTCAAGGACCAACCGCTGTCGCCGCAAAGTGCCTGCGACAACACCAATAACAACCTGGGCCTGGAAGTGATCAGCCAGGAGTTGTGCGACAACCCGGCGTCGGATCAATTCTTTCTAAACCCGCGCCCAGGCCCCTATAGCGACAACGGCATTCGTGGCCGCTTGCTCACCATGGGTATCTACTACGTCTATCGCACGTCCAGCGTGTTGCAGATGCGCGTGGCGCAGCCAGTTGGTGGTCGGGGCGGGCAGTTCACCGCCACGTATGACGTCTGCCTGAGCCAGCCATGCGGGCCGGACAATAGTGTCTCGACGGTGGATGCTGAGTTGTTTGCCGTGCAGGAGGCCGGCGCTGTTTCAGCGTCGCCGTATCTGGAGCTTCGGCTTGTTCACTTGTTCTGGGCGCCATGATGATGAATGCAAGACTCCCAAGTTCCCCTGTCATTGCGAGGGCGCGCAGCGCCCGCGGCAATCTCGACACGTCGGCACCCGCGTCACGAGATCGCCGCGCGCCTTTGGCACTCGCGATGACAGTGTTGTTGCTCGCCGCCTGCGCCCCACGCGAGATTCTGTTCCCGGCGATTGGCCTGGAAGCGCCACGCCAGCACGACTTCCCCGCCGATTTTCAGCCACCGATCTCGCACGAAACCGACCAACCGATGCCTGGCTGGGGTGGCGGTGGCGGCGGGGTCAATCGCGTCCCCGTGATCTTCGTACACGGCAACACGGTGTCGGCCGCCTACTGGAACGGGCCGCGCCAATACTTCATGCAACAGGGCTACAGCGGCGACGAGTTGTGGGCCTTGTCGTATGGCTGGAACAACGTTCGCTACTTCGATTCCAACGACCTGTCGGTGCCTAGCCTGGAGCGCATCGTCAACAGCGTGACGAATTATCTCACCGATAAGACCGGCAAGACCGTGCATCAGGTCGATATCATCGGCCACAGCCTGGGCGTGACCCTGACACGGCAGTGGATGAAGCAAACCAACAGCTACCACCGCGTGCGCAGCTTCATCGGCACCGCTGGCGCCAGCGACGGCGTGTGGACGGCCTGGAACGACACCCGCGGCCAACAGCGCGGTGTGAGTTGGGAGCTCTACCCCAACAGCGAATGGCTCCAGCAACTCAACCGCGGCGACGAAACACCCGGCCCGACCCGTTACATGACGCTGTACGACGGCACCGGCTGGGGCGATGTGCTGTTCCCCAAACCCAACGAGGACAGCGGTGCGCTGGAAGGCGCTTACAACCTGCCCTACAACCGTGTGCACGGCACCAACTACGGCCACCTGGAACTGCCGCGCGAACCGGAAACCATGGATGCCATGATCGACTGGCTGGCAAAGGGGCCGAAACCCGACTTCACGGCCGAGCGCCCGGGCATCATCCGGATGAACAAGGTCATCAAACCCGATTCGGATGCCGCCACGCTGCGTTGCACCAATGACGGCAGCCTGCCGGGGCCAGACGTAGCCGCCGTCCCGACAGTGGAGATGGCTCCTGACGTGTTGTACACCTGCTATGCCTACAACGCGCAAACCAAGCTGCCTGGCCGTATCGAGCGCTTCAAGCGTGCAAAAGATGATGCGCCGGAGCGCCCGGCACCCACGCTGCGCTTCACCCCCGTTGGCGGCGTGTTCGAGCACCCGCAGCGGGTGACGCTGGAGTCGGACGACCCCGACGCCTACATTGTTTACAACACCAGCGGCACGCCGATCGAAAGCGGCAGCCCGCTTTACACCGACCCCATCTACATCGCCGGCCCGGTCACGCTGACCGCCATGGCCATCTCGCCCAACGGCAAGACCTCGCCAGCAGTCACGCGCGAGTTCGACATTAGTCTTGAATTGCTCGAAGCGCGCAATACCTTGCTGCGCCAACTCGACCCGGAGGCGCCGGTGATCTACGAAGGCCTGCGGAAGAAAGGCCGGTGACCACCCGCACTCAACAAACTGCCGACCGCGGCACCGACCAACTGGTGGGCCTACTGGGCGTTGCCTTCTTGATGACGGGCATCACCATGCTGGCGGGCATGACCATGTTGTTTGCCTGGGGTATGAGCCTGGTGCTGACGCTGTGCCTGGCCTTGGGTGCGCGCCGGCAGGGCCGGCTGGGCCCGTTCAAACCTTGGCTGATTGCAGCGCTGGTGGTCTGGTTGCTGGCGTTTGCGCTCATGCACGCTGCCAGCAATGACGCCACACGCCTGATGTTTGGTTTCACCGAGGCCACGGCAGCGGCGGTTTACCTGCTGTGGCCGGCGCCGTTCCTGTTGGTGACGCTGCCTTACGCGTTCTTGTTTGATCGCCATGTGTTGTCGGATGCCGATTGGGAAGCAATCGAGCAGTTTCGGGATCAGAAGCAATGAGCCCACGAAACAACACAAGTATGTCATTGCGAGGGCGCGCAGCGCCCGCGGCAATCTCGTCATGTTCCGCCAAGGTGACGAGATTGCTTCGCGTTGCTCGCAATGACAGTCAAGTCTGTCCGTCGGTGCGCGCATGAACGCCACCATCGTCACCATTGCAGCGATCTACTTTGCCGGCATGATCGCCATCGGCCTATGGGCGGCACGCAAGACCAAAACCTCCGAGGACTACTTTGTCGCCGGCAAAGGCGTCGGAATGTGGGCCATTGCGCTGGCGACGATGTCGTCGGCCATGAGCGGCTTCCTGTTTATTGGCGGGCCGGGCATTCACTACAGTTTTGGCATGGGCACGCTGATGCTCACCTTCCCGGCCGCGGTGTCCTTTGCGCTGGCCTGGTACATGCTGGCCAAGCGCATGCGCCTGCTGGCTGCGGTGCGGCCGATGATGACCGTGCCGGACGCCATCCATGCGCGCTATGACTCGAACCTCGCGCGCGGCTTGTCGGCTATCGCCATCTTGCTCGGCGTGGTTGGTTACCTCGCCACGCAAACCCTGGCCATGGGCGTGATCCTGGGGCAGATCTTCGGCATCGAGCTGTGGATGGGTGTGGCGCTGGGCGTGGCCATCGTGGCGGTCTATGCCACGGCCGGCGGCATGATTGCCGGCATTTATACCGACGTGGTGCAGGGCGGCATCATGTTGTTGGCGGCGTTGATCACTGCGTACCTGGCCATTGATGTGGGCGGCGGCCTGCCGAACATGACGCAGGTCATCGCAGCGAATAATCCGGACTGGGTGTCGCCCTGGGGCGGGCTGGGGCCCGGCGTGGTGATTGGCTGGTACTTCGTGTTTTCGCTGGGCATCCTCGGCCAGCCGCAAGTGGCCCACAAGTTCTACATGATCCGCGAGCCGCGGCGCATGAAATGGGGCGCCGTGGTTGCCGCTGCCGCCGCCATGGTCACCAGCCTGGTGTGGTTGAGCGTGGGCACGGTGATGCGCTATCTGGCCGATATTGGCGACATCAGCCTGGCCAGCCCGGACGATGCGGCGCCACTGTTCATGCTGCAGTACGCGCCCAGCCTGTTGGCCGGGGTGTTCTTTGCCGGTGTGGCGGCGGCGTCGATGAGCACCGCCGACAGTTTCCTGAACATTGGCGCCGCGGCCTTTGTGCGCGACCTGCCGATGGCTTTTGGCCGCGAGACCAGCGCCGACTTCCAGTTCAAATGGGGGCGCATCTTTACCGTCTTGCTGGCCGTGGCCAGCGGTTTGGTGGCGGTGTTCTCGGGCCAGCTGATTGCCATTCTCGGCATCTTTGGCTGGGGTACGTTTGCCGCGGCTTTGGCGCCTGCACTGGGCCTGGGGCTGAACTGGGCGCGCGCCACCACGGCCGGCGCAATCGCCAGCCTGATCGTGGGCGTCAGTCTGCAATTGCTGCTGGAACTGAACAACGCCATGGGCTGGCTGCCCGAGCTGCTGCCGGGGCACGTGTATCGCGCCGCAGTGAGCTTCGTGGCCAGCTTCATCGTGTTTATCGGCGTGAGCTTTGCCACGTCACCACGCAACTTGCCCGACGACATCAAGGCGGTGATGAACGCCTGACCCTTTTCTGATTGCACTGACGCCCAAGGGCCATCAGAGCCTGTCGCGTCAATCATGGATGACAACAACATCGAGGAGACAACGATGAAAACAAGCAAACACATTCTGGCCGCATTGGCCCTGCTGGCTGCGCCCGCTTGGGCCTGGGCCTGCAAGGATCCGGTGGTGCTGGTGCACGGCAATGCCGGCTATACGTCCGACTGGGACAACACCGTCAGCGAGCTGTACTCGCGCGGTTATTCCAGCAGCGACCTGTACCTGCCCAATTGGGGCTACAAGAGTTGTCCGGCCTGCAACAACCACAGTGGGTGGGAAGAAACCCCGGTGCGCAATGCCATCCAGGACGCCATTGCCGGCTCATGCAGCGGCAAGATCGACGTCATCGGCCATTCCATGGGCGTCACTCTGGCCGCCAAGCAGATTGTTGACCTGGGTGTTGACGACGACGTGGATGCCTTTGTTGGCGTGGCCGGTGCGTACCGCGGCTTGTGGTCCTGCGGTGCCTACCCGTACAACGTGCAAAACAGCACTTGTGGCTACTGGGGCCTGAGCGTATCCAGCCCGTTCCTGGATTGGCTGTACGGTAAACCGCTGGCCGACCGGGTGTATTCCATCAAGTCGTATCAGGATCAAGTGGTGTGCTCGTCGGGCACGTGCAATGTTGGCGGCGTGCATAGCAGCCGTATCGCTGGCGAAACTGCCACATATACCTTTGCCTATGGGCATTTCGGGCTGCAGGCTTACACCGAACAGACGCAGGCCAATCTGATTGACTGAGGCATCGCATGCCCGCTCGTCAGCCCCGCTGGCGGGCGGGCGGCCAAGTCGATACGCTGTCAGGCTGTTTGCCGGACCGGGTTGGGGCCGAGACCGCCATGCCACCACTGCACAACAAAGCCTTGCCGGGCGAGAGCGCCGACTACCGCGCTGCGCGCGAGCAGTTGCTACAGGCCGAGATCGACCTGCGCGCGCAGATCGAGCGGGTTGCCGACATGCGCCGCAAGTTGCCCGATGGTGGCCCGCCGCCTGAAGATTACGAATTCCAGGAGCTGCTGCCCGACGGCGGCACGCGGCACGTCAAACTATCTGCGCTGTTCGACAAGCCCGACGCGGCATTGATTCTCTACAGCCTGATGTACGGGCCGGGCTGGGATGCACCCTGCGCGTCCTGCACATCAATTACCGATGGATTTTCCGGCCTGGCGCCGCACGTGGCAGCGCGGGCAAACTTCGCCGTCGTCAGCCAGGCGCCGCCGGGCAAGCTCAAGGCGCTAGCCGTAGATCGCGGCTGGCAGGACCACGACCTGCGCCTGTTGTCGGCGCATGGCAGCAATTATCAGCGGGACTACCACGCCCAGTCTGGCGACGATGCCGACAAGCAACTGCCGGTGCTCAATGTATTTACCAAGCGCAACGGTGAAATCCGCCATTTCTGGGCGTCGGAGTTGCTCTGGGCAGATGTTGAAGGCCATCCGCGGCATGTTGATTTGGTCTGGCCGTTGTGGAATTTGCTCGACCTCACGCCGGAGGGCCGCGGCGACGCCGAGCCCAAGCTGAACTATTGAGCGTGCCGGTCGTCCTCATTACAGGCGCAGCCGGTGGGTTGGGCCAAGCGCTGAGCCGTGCGCTCACGGACGCCGGCTGGACCGTCGTTGCAACCGACCTGAAGCCGCCGCCAGCGGGCCACGCATTGGACGTGACAGATGCCGCTGCCTGCCACCGCGTTGTCGAAGCCGCCGTCGAAACCCACGGCGGCTTGGACATGGTGATCGCCAACGCCGGCATCACCCACCGCAGCCTGGCGGCCAATACGGCACCCGAGGTGCTGCGCAAAGTCATGGATGTGAACTACTGGGGTGCGGTCAATATTGTGGCCGCCGCGCTGCCCGCACTGCAGGCCAGCGCCGGCTGCATCGGCGTGGTGTCATCGGTAGCAGGTTACGCCGGCGTGCTCGGCCGCAGCGGTTATGCCGCCAGCAAGCACGCCTTGCATGGCTACTTTGACAGCCTGCGCGCCGAGCTCGTGCCGGCGGGCATCTCGGTCACCATGGTATGCCCCAGCTTCATCGATACCGCCATCGCCCAGAATGCGCTGGGTGGCGACGGCCAAGCCGCGCAAACACCGCGCGGCACCAGTGGCGGTTTGCTGGATGCTGAGGCGGTTGCGCAACGCGCTGTTGCTGCCATGCTGGCGCGCAAGCCGTTGCAGCGCATCGGCGCCACTGCACATCTGGCATGGTGGCTGTCGCGCTTGGCGCCGCAGGCCTACATGCGTCAAATGCGCAAGCGCCTGGCGAAAGAATTTGATTCGTAAATCCGACTGGAAACCCTGTTTATGAAATTGCTGACCACCAACAAAACCCCGAGCGCCGCGCGGGTGGATTTCTTCCTCGCCGAGAAGGGCATCGACATCGAGCGCGAGCAGGTTGCGCTGATGAAAGGCGAGCACAAGTCACCTGAATACCGCGCCCGCGTGCCCAACGGCCGTATCCCTGCGCTGGAACTCGATGATGGCACGGTGATTTGCGAATCCATCGCTATTTGCCGCTACTTCGAGGCCAGCCACCCCACGCCCACCTTGTTTGGCGACACGCCCATCGCTCAGGCGCAGGTGGAAATGTGGCAGCGAATGATGGAACTGGAATTGTTCATGCCCATGGCGATGAGCTATCGCCACACCCATGAGACCGCAAAGCTGCTGGAAAACCCGCAGTTCTCTGACTTTGGCGAGAAGCAACGCAGCGTTACCGAGAGCCGCCTGCGCCGCCTCGACCGCGAGTTGGCCGACAAGGATTTCATCACCGGCAATGCGCTGTCGGTGGCCGACATCACCGCCTATTGCGGGCTGCGCTTTTTCCGCTTCATGGGCTACAAACCGGCAGATGACCAGCCCAACCTGCGCCGCTGGTTCGACAGCATGGCCGAGCGGCCCGCAGCGCAGGCGGCGTTTGCGGAGTGATGGCCGCATAAACAAAAAAAGCGCCGATACCATGCGGTGTCGGCGCAGTCAGTTGCCTGTGATCGGGGATCGGGCAACCTGAGCAGGCTCTTTGCGGCCTGTTACGGGGACATTATTCTGGCAGTAACACGGTGTCGATCACGTGGATGACGCCATTGCTTTGAAAGACGTCAACAATCGAGATGTTGGCCACATTGCCGTTTGCGTCTTCGACGATGACGTTGTTGCCATTGGCCTTGAACGTGAGCAAGCCGCCATTGACGGTCTTGTAGCGCACGCTGCCACGTTTGGCCATCGCGTTTTCAAGCGTCGTGCTGTCCACACGGCTGGGGATGACGTGATAAGTCAGCACGCCGGTCAACTGGTCTTTGTTTTCTTCCTTCAGCAGCGTCTCGACGGTGCCCTCGGGCAGGTTTTCGAATGCGTCGTTGGTGGGTGCAAACACCGTGAACGGGCCAGGGCCAGACAGTGTTTCGACCAAGCCGGCTGCCTTGACGGCGGCGACCAGCGTGGTGTGGGCCTTGGAATTAACCGCGTTCTCGATAATGTTTTTGCTGGGGAACATGTCCTCGCCCCCAACCATGACAGTGTCGGCGGCGCTGGCCGGTAGAACGGCACCGCCCAGCCCGATCAGTGCGGCTGCCAGCGGGGCGAAAAATTTGCGAGATGTGCGTGCGAGCATCGATTCCTCCATGAATACGACTGTAGAGCGCGCCGCACAAGTGCGCAGCGCGTGTATTGAATAGTTCGCATTCATCCGGCGGTCAGATGCACTAAAGCCGCGCGAGACTCGCGATCCACCGCGCAATGGTCTATGTTCCTGCCCCCATTCATTCACAGCGCCGAGCTTGCAGCCTATGCCAATGACACCGTTTGCCCCGCCCACTCGCGTTCTTATGGGCCCCGGCCCGTCCGATGTGCACGAGCGTGTGCGACTAGCGCTGGCGCGCGACACCATCGGCCACCTCGACCCCGAATTCATCACACTGATGGATCAAATCATGGGCGGCCTGCGCGAGGTTTTTTGCACTGATTACCAATTGACGATGCCAATTTCGGCGCCGGGCTCAGCTGGCCAAGAGGCCGCGATCGTCAACCTGCTGGAGCCGGGCGACACCTTTATTGCCTGCGTCAACGGCGTGTTCGGCGGCCGCATGGCCGTCATGGCCGAGCGCGCTGGCGCCAAGGTGGTCAAGGTCGAGCAGCAGTGGGGCCGCGCCATTGATGTGGAAGCGCTGCGCGACGCGCTCAAGCAAAACCCGACGACGAAGCTGGTGGGTTTTGTGCATGCCGAAACATCGACAGGCGTGCTGTCCGACGCGCAGGCCATCGCGGCTGTGGCGCAAGAGTTTGGTGCATTGACGCTGGCCGACACGGTCACATCGCTGGGCGGCGTTCCAGTCAAGATTCAGGAGTGGGGAATCGATGCCGCCTATTCGGGCACGCAGAAATGCCTCAGTTGCCCGCCCGGCCTGTCACCGGTCACCTTCGGCCCGCGTGCTCGCGAGGCCATGGACGCGCGCAAGATTCCGGTGCAAAGCTGGTTTTTGGACCTCAGCTTGCTCACCGGCTACTGGAGTGGCGCCAAGCGCGCGTATCACCACACTGCGCCAGTGAACGCACTGTATGGCTTGCATGAATCGCTGGTGATGCTGCTTGAGGAAGGCTTGGAAGCGGCCTGGAAACGCCACTCCGACACGCATTTGAAGTTGGTCGAGGGCTTGGAGTCACTGGGCCTACACATGGCTGTGCCCGCCGGCGAGCGCACACCGCAGCTCAATGCGGTGATGGTGCCCGACGGAGTTGACGAAGCCGGCGTGCGTGCACAGTTGCTACAGCGCCACAACCTTGAGATTGGCGCTGGGCTTGGCCCGATGGCCGGCAAGATCTGGCGTATCGGCCTAATGGGTCAAAGCTGCACCCAGCGTCATGTCGATCTGTGCATCGGTGCGCTGGGCGAGGCGCTGAACGCATAGGCACGCTCCCCTCACCCGCCAACGCTACGCGCTGGCGACCTCTCCCCATGGGAGAGGTGAATGCTCTGCCTTCTCCCCATGGAAAGTGCGGAGCACATAGACCCTTCTCCCGCTTGCGGGAGAAGGTGGCGCGAAGCGCCGGATGAGGGTCTCCCCTTAGTGCGCGTGGCCGTCCGGGCCGTGCACGTGGCCGTGCTCGATTTCTTCGGCACTGGCGGCGCGCACTTCGCGCACGGTCACGTCGAAGTGCAGGGTCTCACCGGCCAAGGCGTGGTTGCCATCGACGGTTACTGTGTCTTCGGCAACGGCAGTCACGGTGACGGGTGCCGGCCCGTTGGGCGTCTCGGCCTGGAACATCATGCCCGGCTCGATTTTGTCGATACCTTCAAAAGCGCTACGCGGCACGGCTTGTTCCAGCGCATCGTGGCGCTCGCCATAACCTTCTTCCGGCGGAATCTTGGCCGTGAAGCTGTCGCCGACGGCTTTGCCAGCCATGGCTTTTTCCAGTCCCGGCACGATGTTGCCGTGGCCGTGCAGGTAGTCCAGCGGCGCGCGGTCGGCGGATGAGTCCAGCGTTTCGCCGGCGTCGTTTTGCAAGGTGTAGTCGAAGCTCACGACGGTGTTTTCGGCAATTTCCATTAATACTTGAATGCGTTGAGTGTGCGCGCAGGGTACAGGGATCGATGTTGCACTGCAGAATGACGCCTGCCCTCAAGGCTCCAATCTCTGCGTCAGCCACGCGTGTCCACTGCGGCTGAACACAATGCGATCGTGCAATCTGCTGTCGCGGCCTTGCCAAAATTCGATCGCGCTGGGTTCCACGCGGTAGCCGCCCCAAAAGTCCGGAATGGGTACATCCTTGCCGTCGAATTGCGCCTCGTAATGCGCAACGCGGCCTTCCAGTTCAGCGCGATCGGTGACAACTTGCGATTGCCGTGATGCCCAGGCGCCGATGCGGCTGCCGCGGGAGCGGGTTTGGTAGTAGGCGTTGGCTTCGTCCTGCGGGATTCGGCCGGCCGTGCCGTCGATCCGCACTTGCCGCTGCAGCTTGTCCCACCAAAACAGCAGCGCCACGCGGGCGTTATCTGCCAGTTCGTGGCCCTTGCGGCTGTCGAAGTTGGTGTAAAAGCAAAACCCGCCGTCCTTAAGGCCCTTGAACAACACCATGCGGTTGGACGGCGCGCCGTCGGCCGTGGCGGTTGCCAGGCTCATGGCCGTGGGCTCGATCTGGCCGGCGTCGGCAGCCTCGCCGAGCCAGCGTTCGAACGCCGCGATCGGGTCGGCGCCCAAATCCTCGGTAGTCAGGCCACGGTCTTCATGCAAGTCGTACTGCGCCATAATAGGAGTGAAATTCAACGAATACGGATCAAGGATGACAAGCATACGTGCGATTCAACTGCACCGGGACGACGACAAGCGGGTGCAAGGCAAACTGGTCGAGCTGCCCGAACCTACGCCCGCCGATGGCGAGGTGAAAATTGCGGTGGCGTACTCCAGCCTCAACTTTAAGGACGCATTGGCGATTACCGGCAAGGGCAAGATCGCGAAAGCCTTTCCATTGATTGCTGGAATCGACCTGTCAGGCACTGTGACAGAATCACGGCATGCCAAATGGAAAGCGGGTGACCAAATTCTGGCCACTGGATACATGCTTTCAGAAACGGTTGATGGTGGATTAACAGAAACTGCCTGTGTGCATGGCGATAAATTGGTCGCTCTGCCTGCGGGGCTGAGCATGCGTCAGGCCATGCAGTTGGGCACCGCTGGTTTTACTGCGGGCTTGGCCGTGCAGCGCATGGTTGAGAACCGGCAGACGCCTGAACTCGGGCCAGTTGCCGTGACTGGCGCAACCGGTGGCGTCGGCTCGTTTGCAGTCAACATTTTGTCGCAGGCGGGCTTTTCGGTCACCGCGATCAGCCGCAAGGATTCGGCGCGCGATTACCTGACGGCAGTCGGCGCGGATGACATCGTCACCCCGGATGCCCTGGAGCTGGGTGAACGGCCGCTGGAGTCGGGCCAATTTGGCGGCGTTATCGATAACGTCGGCGGCGACTTGCTGTCCAGCCTGACGCGGGTGATCAACGAGCACGGCAACATTGCCAGCATTGGCCTCGCCGGCGGCTTCAAATTGAGCACCACTGTCATGCCGTTCATTCTGCGCGGCGTGTCGCTGTTGGGCGTGCATTCGGTGGGCTGCCCCATGGATCAGCGCCTGAGTGTCTGGAACCATTTGGCCGGCGACTGGAAGCCAACGGCATTCGACCAGATCGCCAGTCACACCACAGATTTGGACGGCGTATTCGACGCCTGTTCGCAAATCATGGATGGCGCCGTGACTGGCCGTTATTTGGTCGAGATTGGTGGTGAAGGCTAAGTGGATGACGCAGCGGCGCTTGCCGCACATGCGCAGGCGCTAGCATTGCAACTGCCGGACGATACGATTGCCCGGCTGCTGCAATTCCGTGACGAACTCGCCAAATGGAACCGCACTTACAACCTGACGGCGATACGCGATCCAAACGCCATGTTGACGGCGCATCTGGCCGACAGCCTGGCCTTGTTGCCCCACGTGCGCGGGCCGCTGCTCGACGTGGGCAGCGGTGCGGGCCTGCCCGGCCTGTTGCTCGCGATTGTGCAGCCCGAGCTGGCGGTGACCTCGGTGGAGGCGGTGGACAAAAAGGCACGTTTTCAACGCCATATCAAACGCTTGCTGGCGCTGGATAACGCGACAGTGGCCGCCGAGCGTGTCGAACACTTCCAAAGCAGCGCCGGTTTCGCTACCGTCACCTGCCGGGCATTCGCCAGCCTGGCCGACTTCACCCGTCAGACGCGCCATTTACTGGCCGCTGACGGCCGCTGGTTGGCCATGAAAGGCCGGCCGCCCGATGACGAAATTAAAGGCCTGGATACGGACGTGACAGTTTCCGAGATCATTCCCCTGCAAGTGCCCGGCCTGGATGCCGAGCGCTGTGTTGTCGTGATGGAGTTGGCCACCTGATGGCACGCGTGCTGGCAATTGCCAACCAAAAAGGTGGCGTGGGCAAGACCACGACCGCCGTCAACCTGGCCGCATCATTAGCCGCCAGCAAGCAACGCGTGCTGCTCGTGGATATCGACGCCCAAGGCAACGCCACCATGGGTGTGGGCGTGAGCAAGGATGGCTTGAAGCACACCGGTTGCGACGTGCTGCTGGGCGAGGCCGAGCCGCGCGCCGCGATCGTCAAGCTGGACGAACTGGGCCTGGACGTGTTGCCCAGCAACACCGACATGACCGCTGCCGAGGTCGGCTTGCGCCAGCAAAAGGGTGGCGAAAAAGCGCTCAAGAACCTGGTCGCGGACATCGATTTCGACTACGACTACATCATCATCGACTGCCCGCCGGCGCTGTCCATGCTCACTGTCAACGCACTGGTCGCGGCCGACGGCGTCATTATCCCCATGCAGTGCGAGTATTACGCGCTGGAAGGCCTCAGCGCGCTGCTCGACACCATCCGCAAGGTCAAGGCCGTGCTCAACCCCAAGCTGGAGGTCGAAGGCGTGCTGCGCACCATGTTCGACCCGCGCAACAACCTGGCCAACGACGTGTCGGCGCAGCTGCTGGCGCACTTTCCGGATCAGGTCTATCGCACCATCGTGCCGCGCAATGTACGCCTGGCCGAAGCGCCCAGCCACGGCGTGCCGGCACTGATATATGACGAGCAATCCAAAGGCGCACAGGCCTACTTGCTGCTGGCCGAAGAGATTGTGCAGCAAGCGATCAAGAGGGCCGCGTAATGGCAGCGCCAACACAAGAACCTGTCATTGCGGGCGGCCATGCCGCTCGCAATGACAACCGGGTTGGAGGGCGCACCTGATGGCTACGAAACGCCGAGCCGGCCTTGGCCGAGGCCTCGACGCATTGCTTTCGGGTGGCGTCGAATCGGTCGAGGTTAGCCGCGAAGACGCAGAAGCCGAGGGCACGCTGCGCGAAATCCAACTGCACAAGATCATCCCCGGCAAGTTCCAGCCCCGGCGCGACATTGACGACGAGGCGCTGGAGTCGCTGGCGCAGTCCATCCGCGCCCAGGGCGTGATCCAGCCTATCGTCGTACGAGAGGCTGGCAAGGAATTTGAACTGATCGCCGGTGAGCGCCGCTGGCGAGCATCAAAGCTTGCAGGCCTTGCGGTCATTCCGGCGGTCGTCAAGCCGATGACCGATCAGGTGGCGCTGGCCGTTGCGCTGATCGAGAACATTCAGCGCGAGGCGCTCAACCCGATCGAAGAATCACTGGCGCTCAAGCGGCTGATCGATGATTGCGGGCTGACGCATCAGGAATGCGCCGATTCGGTTGGGCGTTCACGCGCGGCCGTGTCCAACTTGCTGCGCTTGCTGGAGCTCGACACCGAGCTGCAGGCCATGGTGCGTGATGGCAAGCTGGAAATGGGCCATGCGCGGGCCATCCTGGGCGCGCCGGATGATGTGCGTAGCGCGATTGCCGCCGAGGTCGTGGCCAAAGGCTTGAGCGTGCGTCAAACCGAAGCACTGGTGCGGGCAGCGAGCAAGAAAGGTGGCCAGAACAAGGCCAAGCCAGACTCCAATCCGGCGCAATTGCCCGACCGCCTCACTAGCCTGGGCCGCACCTTAGGCGGGCGCCTGAATGCCAAGGTTGACCTGCAGGCCAAGGGCAAGGGTGCCGGGCAGGTGGTGATTCGTTACGACTCGCTGGAGCAGTTGGAGAGCATTCTCAGCGAGTTGACGTAATGTCAGCGGAGCCGAAAAACGTTTTGTCATTGCGAGGCGCGTAGGGCCGCGGCAATCTCGTGATTTTGGCGCCAGCGTGACGAGATTGCTTCGCTACGCTCGCAATGACAGTGGGGGCGGTTAGCCCAACCGCGCCTTCACCAAACCCGACACTTTGCCCATATCAGCCTTGCCCTTGGCCTGGCCTTGCACCACGCCCATCACCTTGCCCATGTCGCGCATGGACTCGGCGCCGGTTTTGGCAATGGCGTCTTCAATCAGCGCGGTCAGTTCATCGTCCGACAACTGCTCGGGCAGGTAGGCCGTGAGTAGTTCGGCCTCGGCCACTTCCTGCGCAGCCAATTCCGGGCGGCCACCGTCGATGTACTGCTTTTCGGCCTCGCGGCGTTGCTTGACCAGCTTCTCGACAATGCCGAGCACGTCGGCGTCGGTCAGCTCGGTGCGCTCATCGACCTCGCGCTGCTTGATGGCGGCCGTGAGCATGCGGATCGTCTGCAGCTTGTCCTTGTCCTTGTCGCGCATGGCCTGCTTCATGTCGGCCGTTATTTTTGCTTTGAGTTCGGACATTGGACTACCTATCGCGTATTGGACTGGAAACAAAACCAGCGGCACTGGGCCGCTGGCAATCACTTGTGTTGTGTTTGGCCCAAGGACGGGCCAACGGCGCTAGGCGCCAGAGCAACCAGAAAACCGCGTTTTCTGGTTGCGTCTGCGGTTCGGCCAAGGATGGCCGATGCCGCAGAAGAACTAGTACATGCGCGTGCGGCGCGTGACGTCACGCGACAGACGCTTGGCGCTGCGCTTCACGGCAGCGGCCTTCTTGCGCTTGCGTTCTTGGCTGGGCTTTTCGAAAAACTCTTTCTTGCGCACATCAGCCAGCACACCGGCTTTTTCACAGGTGCGCTTGAAGCGGCGCAGGGCAACTTCGAAAGGCTCGTTTTCTTTGACGCGAACGCTAGGCATGCAGGATCGACCTCGGGGCCCGAAAACCACGGGCAGGTGAAAATGGGACGCGGATTGTAGGGATTACGTGGCGTTTGTACAAGGGGGCTCGGCGTTGGAGACCGGGCCAATGTCGTTGCGGCACAATACCGCCATGCCTACTGTCCTCGGCATTGAAACCTCTTGCGACGAAACCGGCGTGGCGATCTTTGATACAGATCGCGGCGCCATTGTGGCCGAGCGGTTATATAGCCAGATTGAGCTGCACGCCCAACACGGCGGCGTGGTGCCTGAGCTGGCCTCGCGCGATCACGTCAAAAAGCTCGCACCGTTGATCGAACAAACACTTGCTGATGCGGGCCTGCCGCGCACCGATGCCATCGCCTACACCGCTGGCCCCGGCCTGCTGGGCGCGCTGCTGGTGGGCGCTGGTGTGGCCGTGGGCTTGGGCAATGCCTGGGGCGTGCCGGTGATCCCGGTGCACCATATGGAGGGCCACTTGTTGGCGCCCTTGCTGGGCGGCGATGCACCGGCCCAAAATCTACAATTTCCGTTCGTGGCGCTGCTGGTGTCGGGCGGCCACACCTTGCTCGTGCTTGTGCGCGGGCTCGGGGACTACGCCGTGTTGGGCGAGTCGCGCGATGACGCCGTGGGCGAAGCCTTCGACAAGACCGCGAAACTGCTCGGCCTGGGCTACCCCGGCGGCCCGGCCGTTGCCAAATTGGCCTTGGGCGGTGATCCCGAACGTTTCCGCCTGCCGCGGCCCATGACCGACCGGCCCGGGTTGGAGTTTTCGTTCTCGGGCCTGAAAACAGCCGTTTACACGCTGCACCAAAAACATCCGGATGCCGCTGCAGACATTGCCATTGCGTTCGAGCTAGCGGTGGTTGAAACCCTGCTGATCAAATGCCGCCGCGCGCTGGAACAAACCGACTGTGACACGCTGGTTGTGGCCGGTGGCGTAGCCGCCAACCAGCGGCTGCGCGAAGGCTTGAACGGCTTGCCAGGTACGCGCGTGCTGTTCCCGCCGCCCGCACTGTGCACCGACAATGGTGCGATGATCGCCCACGTTGGCGGGCTGCGGCTGGCCGATGGTGTGTGCCCCGCCACCGACATGGCAGCCCGCGCCCGCTGGCCGCTAGACGCCTTGCAAGCTCCCGGAACATCCGCTCCATGACAACACCACCAGATACAGTGTTCATCCGCGGCCTGCGTGTCGATACCGTGATCGGTGATTACGACTGGGAGCGCGACATTCGCCAGGACGTGGTGCTGGACATCGAGATCGATACCGACATCCGGCCATCGGCAGCCGGCGATGCGTTGGCCAAAACGGTTGATTACAACGCTGTTGCCACACGCGTGGCCGACGTCGTGCGCGACAGCAACTTTCATCTCGTCGAGGCCTTGGCCGAGTACGTGGCCGCACTGATTCTCGAAGAGTTCAACACCCCGCGCGTGCAACTGCGCGTAGCCAAACCCGGCGCGTTATCCAATGCCCGCGACGTGGGTGTGGTGATTGTGCGCACCGCCGCCGAGCGCCCAGCGCGTGGCCCCATCAGCGGCTGATACACCTATGGCGGCGGTCTATGTTGGCGTGGGCAGCAATCATCAACGGCGCGAGATGTTGCGATTTGCTGCCCAGCAATGCCGCGCGCAATTCGGCTCGCTACGTATCGCACCGGTGTATGAAAGCCCGTCCCGCAACGGCGGCGCGCCGTATCTGAACACCGTGTTCGGCTTTGACAGCACGGCGACGCCAGAGCAGTTACACCAACAATTGCGCAGTATCGAGGCCGGTGCCGGCCGCACGCGCGGCGGCCCGGCCTGCGCGTTGGATTTAGACCTGCTGCTGGTGGGAGACATCGTGCGCGAGGAATCGCCGCAGTTACCACGGGCCGATATTTTGCGTGATGCGTTTGTGTTGCGGCCGCTGGCAGAATTGGCACCGACGATTGTGCATCCGCAGCTTGGCGACGCGCTTGGCGTGCTGTGGCATCGCTTGGAGCCGGAAATCAGTGCGCAGTGTCCATTGAAGCGCACCGACATCTCATTCAGCCAATAGACGCTGTCATTGCGAGGCGCTTAGCGCCGCGGCAATCTCATCACGTTCGCACCAGCATCACGAGATTGCCGCGCCCATTCGCGCGCAAGAATCGCAATGACCGCCTGATATCGGAGTCGAGCTGCCCGCGAGACCCGCTAAGCGATCAACATATCCGCAAACGCTGCCAAGTCGTCATACACCTTGGCCTGCTTCAGGTCAGCGTGATCATCGGCCAGCGCAGCTTGGCCACCGCCCGTGCGCAGCAGCACAGGCTTGGCACCCGCCGCCGCAGCGGCCTGAATATCGACCAGATTATGGCCCACGGCCGGCACGCCATCCAGGCTGTGCTGTAGGCGGCGGCTTAGTTCCTTGAACAGCCCCGACCGCGGTTTGCGGCAGTCGCAGCCTTCGTTGTCGGCATGCGGGCAAAAGGCGATGGCGTCGATGTGCCCGCCCACCTTGTGCAGTGCCTTGGCGATTGATTCGTGCACGGCAAACAGCGCGTCGTAGTCAAAGCGGCCCTCGCCCACGCCCGGCTGGTTGGTGGCCAGGCACACGCGCACATCGTTGTGGTTCATGCGGGCGATGGCTTCCAGCGCGCCGGGGATGAAGCGCAGTTGCTTGGGCTCGGCAACGCCGCCGTCAACAACTTCGTTGATGACGCCGTCACGACCGAGAATTACGAGTTTCATGCTCGCAGCTTACAACAGCGAAAAGTCCGCAACGCTGGTGCACAGGCCATCGAGTCGCGCCAGCAGTGCCAGCCGGTTGTCGCGCACAGCCTCGTCGTCGGCCATGACCATGACGTCCTCGAAGAACTGATCGACGGGCGCTTGCAGGCTGCCGAGCAGTTCCAGCGCGGCTGCGTAGTCCTTGTCATTGACCTTGCTGGCGACGCTGCTTTCGATCTCAGTGATTTTGTCGAACAGGGCGCGTTCGGCATCGTCGGTGAATTGCTTGGCCTTCACGCTGCCGGGCGCGCCATCAACTTTCTTGAGCAGGTTGCGGGCGCGTTTGTGGGCGGCGGCCAGGCTCTCGGCGGCAGCGCTGCCGCGAAACGCTGCGACTGCCTCGGCGCGGCGACGGGTATCGAGCAAATCTTTGATGCCGGTGCTGGTGATGGCGTTGAAGACGCCGGTATCAATGTCCGAGTCGGCTAATACGCCACGCAAGCGGTCGGCAAGGAAGCTGTTGAGTGCTTCAACGACGGCGTCCACATCGCAGTCGATGGGCTGTGCGTGTGCTGCAATGCGCAGCGCATCGCCCAGCGGCAGGCTGATTTCAGATTCAAGAACAATCCGGATCATGCCCAGCGCCGCACGGCGCAGGCCCAGCGGGTCGCGGTCGCCAGTGGGCGTGTTGCCCAGCGCGAATTGCCCGGCGAGAGCATCCAGTTTGTCTGCCAGGGCAACGGCGCGGCCCTCCGCTGTAGGCGGAATCTCATCCGACGGGCCGCGGGGTTGGTAGTGCGCGGCAATGGCGTCGGCCACCTTGGCATCTTCACCGGATTCGCGGGCGTAGTAGCCGCCCATGATGCCCTCGAGTTCGGTCATCTCGAACACCATGTCGGTGACGAGATCGGCTTTGGCCAAAGCTGCAGCACGCTTGGCCGCCGCAGCATCGGCGCCGCAGGGCTTGGCCAGCACGTGAACGATTTCGACCAAGCGCTTGGCCTTGTCGGCGTAGCTGCCCAGGCCTTTTTGAAAGGTGACATCGGCGAGTTTCGGCGCGTAGTCGGCCAGCGGTTGCTTACGATCCTTGTTCCAGAAGAACAGCGCGTCGTCCAGGCGCGGGCGCACCACGCGCTCGTTGCCGGCGATGACTCGCTGGCTGTCCATCGACTCGATGTTGGTCACCGTGATGAACTTGGGCAGCAGGCCGCCGTTGCCATCTTCCACCGGGAAGTAGCGCTGGTGGCTCTCGATGGTGGTCACCAGCACCTCGGGCGGTAGCGCCATGAAGTGCGCGTCGATGCTGCCGCTGATGGCCACGGGCCATTCGACCAGGGCGGTGACTTCGTCGAGCAACGCAGTGCTGATGCGCGCTGTGCCGCCGGCTTTTTCGGCCGCACGGGTGACTTGCTGGCGGACGATATCGCGACGCTGGTCGAAGCGGGCAATCACTTGCGCCTCGAACAGCGTCATCTCGTAATCATCCGGGCTGGTCAGTTCCAACGGGAATGGCGCATGCACGCGGTGGCCCAGCGTTTCACGGCCGGCATCCAGCCCAAACATGGAGAACGGCAACACGGCCTCGCCATGCAGCAGCACCAGCCATTGCACGGGACGCAGGAACTGCGCGTCGCCATCGCCCCAGCGCATGCGCTTGGGGGTGGTGAGTTTGTTCAGCGCATCTTCCAGCAGTGGCGACAGAATCTCGGCCAAGGCTTGGCCGGCTTCGGTACCGCTGTACTGGTAGTACGTGCCTTTTTTGGTTTCGATCTGCTCAAGCGCATCGACCGACACGCCGCAGGACTTGGCGAAGCCTTCGACCGCTTTGGCGGGCGCTTTGACGGCCGGGCCGCGCTTTTCGATGTGTTGCTCGGGCTGTTCGCTGGCGACGGCGGCCACCAGCACGGCCAGGCGGCGCGGGCTGGCGAACACCGTGGCGTCGCCGCGCAACACGCCAGCTGTGTCCAGACCGTCGGTGATGCGCTGGGCCAGTTCACTGGCCATGCGTTCAACCCAGGCGGGCGGGAGCTCTTCGCAGCCGATTTCGAATAGGAGTGGGGCGGTGGTCATGCTGCGGCCTCCCCGGAGGTGGCTGCGTCCCGCAACATCGGAAAGCCCAGCGCCTCGCGCGCTTCAAAGTAGGTCTTGGCTACATCACGGGCCAACTTGCGTACGCGCAGAATGACATTTTGCCGCTCGGTCACCGACACTGCTTTGCGGGCGTCGAGCAGATTGAACAGGTGGCTGGCTTTGAGCATTTGCTCGTAGGCCGGCAAAGGCAGCTTGGCTTCGATCAGCCGCGCGCAGGCCGCTTCGCACTCGTCAAATTGCTCGAACAGCGCCGTGGTGTTGGCGTGCTCGAAGTTGTAGGTGCTCTGCTCGACCTCGTTTTGGTGAAACACATCGCCATAAGTCACAGGGCCTTGTGGCGTTTGCGCCCAAAGCAGGTCGTAAACGCTCTCGACATCTTGCAAATACATCGCCAGACGTTCCAGGCCATAGGTGATCTCGCCGCTCACCGGCTTGCACGGCATGCCGCCGCATTGCTGGAAGTAGGTGAACTGGGTGACTTCCATGCCGTTGAGCCACACCTCCCAGCCCAAGCCCCAGGCGCCGAGCGTGGGGCTTTCCCAGTTGTCTTCCACAAAGCGGATGTCGTGGATTTGCGGGTCAATGCCGATCTCGACCAGCGAGTCCAGGTAGGCCTGCTGGATGTCCGGCGGGCTGGGCTTCATCAGCACCTGGAACTGGTAGTAATGCTGCAGGCGGTTGGGGTTGTCGCCGTAGCGGCCGTCGGTGGGGCGGCGGCTGGGCTGCACGTAGGCCGTATTCCACGGCTCGGGGCCGATGGCGCGCAAAAAGGTCGCCCAGTGGAAGGTGCCTGCGCCCACTTCCATGTCCAGCGGTTGGACGATGGCGCAGCCGCGTGCGGCCCAGAAGCTTTGTAGCCGCAATATCAGGTCTTGGAAGCTCAGGCGCTCCATGATGGCCCTGTAGTCGGTGTGAAACAGCGCGCGAGTATAACGGTGTGTGCGGGCAGGCGAAGCGGTGCGGCGACTTGCAAGCTGGCATAAATCCTGCTTCTCTACGTCACCCTATTTTCGCGGGCGTGCGGCCCGTGGTGTGTACAAACAAACTGACTGGCAAATACTGGAGCCATTGATGAAATCCTCAGACGTTATCAAGATGATCAAGGACAACGACGTCAAGTTCGTTGACTACCGATTCGCAGACACCTCGGGCAAGGAGCAGCACGTGACCGTGCCTGCCCACACCGTTGATGAGGATGAGCTGGAAGGCGGCAAGATGTTCGACGGCTCGTCGATCGCCGGCTGGAAGGGCATCAATGAGTCCGACATGATCCTGATGCCGGACAACGAGTCCTGCGTGATGGACCCGTTCATGGAAGAAAACACGCTGATCGTGCGCTGCGACGTGGTCGAGCCCAGCACCATGCAAGGCTACGAGCGCGACCCGCGCAGTTGTGCCAAGCGTGCCATCGAATACCTGAACAGCACCGGCATTGCCGATACCGCCTACTTTGGCCCTGAGAACGAATTCTTTGTCTTCGACGACGTCAAGTACGGCGCACAGATGCAGGGCGCGTTCTACAGCATCGACAGTGAAGAAGGCGCCTGGAACGGCGGCAAAGAATACGAAGACGGCAACCTGGGCCACCGCCCGGGCGTGAAAGGTGGTTACTTTCCCGTGCCGCCGGTCGATAGCCTGCACGACCTGCGCAGCGCCATGTGCCTGGCCATCGAAGAGATGGGCATCAAAACCGAAGTGCACCACCACGAAGTTGCAACCGCCGGCCAGTGCGAAATTGGCGTGGCATTCAACACCCTGGTGAAAAAGGCCGACGAAGTGCTGGCGCTCAAATATGCCGTGCAAAACGTTGCCCACATGTACGGCAAAACCGCCACCTTCATGCCCAAGCCGCTGGTTGGTGACAACGGCAATGGCATGCACGTGCATATGTCGCTGGCCAAAGACGGCAACAATCTGTTCAGTGGTGACGAGGTTGGCGGCCTGAGCGAAACCGCGCTGTTCTACATCGGCGGCATCATCAAGCACGCCAAGGCCATCAACGCCTTCGCCAACGCCTCCACCAACAGCTACAAGCGCCTGGTGAAGGGCTTTGAAGCACCGACGTTGCTGGCCTACAGCGCCCGCAACCGCTCGGCGTCGATCCGCATCCCGTACATCGCCAACCCCAAGGGCCGCCGTGTTGAAGTGCGCTTCCCCGACAGCACCGCCAACCCGTACTTTGCCTTTGCCGCCATGATGATGGCCGGCCTCGACGGTATTCAGAACAAGATCCACCCGGGCGAGCCCATGGACAAGGACTTGTACGACCTGCCGCCGGAAGAAGAAAAGGCCATCCCACAGGTTTGCTACAGCCTGCAGCAGGCCTTGGCCGAGCTGGACAAGGACCGCGCCTTCCTGACGGCTGGTGGCGTGTTTACCGACGACCTGATCGACGGCTACATCGCGCTCAAGAACGAGGAAGTGACGCTGCTGAATTCGACAACCCACCCGGTCGAATTCCAGATGTACTACTCGCTGTAAGGCGACGCATCACCGCACAAAAAAGCCCGCTTCGGCGGGCTTTTTTGTGGTTTTATGCACCTAAGCGCGACTGCCTGCAACCACCTTGTCATCACGTTGGCAGGCTGCGGCTAATTGCACCAAGGAAATACTGCTTGCGACAAAAGGGCAGGAAGCCCGTCTCACGTGCGCCTTTGGCGCAGCCGGCGCGCGCAGCGTATTTCGGGAGGCAAGCGAG